>CAZCOV010000108.1:0-17240 GCA_964499975.1 uncultured Thermoanaerobaculia bacterium | reverse complement strand
GAAGAACGACTTGACGTTGTCGAGGGTGGCGCTGGGGGCTACTGCACCGGCTCCGTTGTCAACCCGCACAGCCACCGTGCCGATGTTGGTGAAGCTGGTGTTCTTGACGGTCAATTCTCCAGGGGTCGTCGTTGAAGCGTGGACCACGTCGATCCCATGGGTGAGAAAACTATAGATCGTGCAATTTTCGACCCGCAGTGAGCGACCCGCAAGAAAGCGGATACCACTGAGGCCGGTGCCCGCACCATTGATCGACAAGTTGCGCAGGATGATCGTGTCGTTGACCCCAGCATTGACGATGACCCCGTTGGTGCCCGCCGCCAAAATGCCGGCGAGGGTGCCGTCGCCGCTGATCGTGATCGACTTGGTGATGGTCACCGCGCCGAATCCACCGGGATCGAGCACCGAAATCTCACCTCCCGCGGCAGTTTTCGAAATCGCTCCTGCGAACGTCTTGCAGGGAGCCGTGCGGCTGCATGGGTTGGCGTCGTCACCAACCCCGGAAACCCAAGTACGCGTCGCCTGGGCGTGGGCTGCCGAGCTGCCGATCAGGAACAACGCGACCAAAAAAGTGAATGCCATGACCTTGAATCCGATCCCCACTGTCTTCATCTTGACCTCCTGGTTTGTTCTTGGATACCGCGCAAACCCTCTACCACTCGCTGGCGCATGCTTCACCTCAGGGTGCAGAGCTGTCAGTGCGTGTTTCGGTTGCATGATTTGAGCGCTGGTTCGAGGCTTGCCGGTGGTGTAAGGCTTTCCACTTTACTCCAGTGCGTGGCGGGGTGCAAGCTCAACTTGGCACAGCGCTGCGTCGCCGTCGCGCAAAATGAGCCCTGCGAATGACTCCAGATGGTTTCCAGGTAGTTCCAGATGGGTTCCCCGGAGCTCCCAAGCGGTATCGAGTTCAGACGCCACGCCCGCTCCAGGTTGAGCGGGTCGAGCTTCTGTGCCATGGACTTCTGACCCCAACGTTGCGTATAGTCATCCGGTTCCTGATGTATTCTTGATGTATTCTGTATCCTGCGCCCCGCACCTGCGACGACTTTGGAACGGTGGCAAGACGGTTCGAGCAAGTCGACTCCCAACAAGACAGTTGAAGCGAGCTAACCCAGTGCGTTTTATGGAGGTTCCGAACATGTGGCGACGTTGGCAGATTCTGGTTTTTGGATGCGCCTTCCTGCTCCTCGCGGAGAGAAACCTGTGGGCTCAGTCCCAGGCGACCACGGGGGTCATCGAAGGGGCGGTAGCGGACGCAACCGGTGCGATGCTGCCCGGGGTCACGGTGACCCTGCGCAATACCGCGACCAACTTCGAACAAACCCAAAACACCGACAGCCGGGGGCGCTTCCGCGGCGTGCTGCTGCCGCTCGGCCCTTACCGGGTCACCGCCAGCCTCCAAGGCTTCACCACAGCGGTCCGCGAAGGCATCCAGCTGAGCGTCGGCCAGACCATCACCTTGAGCATGACACTCGAACTCTCCGCCGTCGAACAGGAGATCGTGGTCACTGCCGAAGCCGCCTTGATCGAAACCAGTCGCACCAACAGCTCAGTCACCGTGGCGCAGGAATCCATCCAAGGACTGCCCAACAACGGGCGAAACTTCCTCGACTTCACCAAATTGACGCCAGGGGTTTCGCTCGTCCAAGGGCCGGACGGCGACGAGCTCACCGTCAATGGCCAGAAAGGGATCCAAAACAACATCGCGGTCGACGGTGCTGACTTCAACAACCCGTTCTTCGGCGAACAGCGCGGCGGTCAGCGCCCGGCTTTCACGTTCAACATCGACGCGGTCCAAGAATTCGTGGTCGTGCCGGACGGGGCGCCGGCCGAGTTCGGCCGTTCGTCCTCGGGCTTTGTCAGCGTGATCACCAAGTCCGGAACCAACGACCTGGCCGGGACCGCGCACCTCTTCTACAAAGACGACGCGCTCTCGACCAGTGCTGAGCGCGCGGATGGCAGCTCCGAGCCCGAGTTCGATTTTGATCAGCAGCAAATCGGGATGACGATCGGGGGTCCGCTGCAGCAAGACCGGCTCTTCTTTTTTGCCGCGCTCGACGTCCAGCGCGGGGACCTCGTCAAGCAGAAGGATCCCAGCCGCATCCCCCCGCAAGTGGTGGCTGCCCTGGCCGCGTTGGGCAGCCCCGACGAAAACCAGCCGATCGCGCGCACCAACGACGCTGAAGTGTTCTTGGGCAAGATCGACTGGCAAGCTTCCGAGCGCAACTTGTTCACGTTCCGCCTCAATTACACCAACTCTGAACAGGCCAACGGCACTTTCGACGTCGATTCTTGGGGACAGAGCGCTAACGCCGTGGAAAAAGACGAGTCCTATGCCGGCAGCGGCTCCCTGATCTCCAACTTGAGCTCGAGCTTGCTCAACGAATTGCGCTTCCAGTGGGCGCGGGAAAACCGTCCCCGCCCCTATGACGGCCCCAACATCGTGGGCACCAACCGGCCGCTGCCGGACATCGCCTTCGATTTTGCGGGTCAGTACCGCTTTGGCATGCCCTTTTTCATCCCCGTGATTTACCACGACACCCGCTGGCAAGTGGTCGACAACCTCACCTGGCTGACCGGTGACCACACGGTCAAGGCTGGGATCGAGTGGAATCAGACCGCGGCGTTCCAAACCTTCATCGGTTTTGCCAATGGCCGCTTCATTTTCGGCTCGACTCAAGGGTTCTTGAACTACGTCCAAAACCCCAACTACGTCGAGTGCTCGGACGGCAGCTCCTCGCAGACCGGGACCTGCGCCAATGGCGCGTCCGTGGTCGGGCCGGTGCTGCTCTACTTGCAGCAAGCCGGGGTTGGCGACATCTCGGTCGAAGAGGCTGGCACCCAGACGATCACCCAAGATGAGCTGGCGCTCTTCGTTCAAGACACCTGGCAACCGCGCTCGAACTTGACCATATCTTATGGCCTGCGCTGGGAAGAGCAGGTCCAACCCGACCCGATCACCCCGTCCGATCAGGTTTTCTATGCCCCCTTCATCGGCCAGACCCGCGATGGTCAGCGCTTCCCTTCAAACGGCAAGATCCCCTCGGATCGCGACATGCTCCAGCCCCGGCTGGGGATTTCGTGGGATCCCAAGGGCAATGGCAAGACCGTCTTCCGGGCCAATGGCGGCCTCTACTACGCGCGCATTCCCGGCTTGGTGCTGGCTTCGTCGCGTTCGACCAACGGCAGCCGCGGTCAGACCCTGTTCCGCAACAGCGCGCTGGGCTTCCTGCTCGGACCACCACCACCGATCGATGAGCTGATCCCGGCGAGCGCCGTCGGTGCTCCGTTCCGGCCGGACGTTTTCGTGTTCGACGAGGACTTCCAAAACCCCCGCACCGAAGCCTACAGCTTTGCAGTCGAGCGCGAATTCCGGCCGCAGCTCGCGGGACTGCTCAAATTCAACTATGCCAAGACCGACCACTTGACCCGTTTCGTCAACCGCAATGACCCCCTCTTGAGTTCCAACCCAAGCGCGGGGCTCGGCCCCTGGAGCACCGGCTTAGGACCGGGAGGCTTCAACGGGATCGGCACCTTGACCACCGTTGAGTCGAGCGCCGAGAGCCTTTACCGCGGCTGGACTCTTGGCCTGATCGGGCGCCTTGAACGCTTCCAATTCCAGGGTTTTTACACCTACTCCAAGGATTTCTCCGACGACGACAACGAGCGGGACCCGTTCTCGTTCCGCTATGCCCGGATCACCAACCTCGACAAGGAGTGGGGCTTCTCCGACCGGGATCAGCGCGATCGCTTCAACTTCTGGCTGCTGTGGCAAGCGCCGCACCAGATTAACGTCAACGCACGTTACTCCTACCGCTCGGCCCAGCCGCTGTCGCTCCGCGCGAATGGCCAGGTCGCCAACTCGCCGGCCGAACGCATCAACCCGGACGGGACGGTCACCCAGCGCAACTTGGGACGCAAGGACAACAAATTCTCGTCGCTCGACTTGCGCCTGTCGCGCGTGTTCCACCTCGGGGACAACGAACTCGAACTCATCGCGGATGTGTTCAACCTGTTCAACAGCAGGAACCTGCGCAATCCCCAAGTGACCAACCTGGTCTTCAACTTCGATGGCACCGTGACCAGCGGTCTAGGCGATCCCCGGCAAATCCAGCTGGGCTTGCGCTACGTCTGGAAGTAGAGTTGAAACCGCGCCCCTGACAGCTGCTCAGGGGCGCTCCTCGCCCGGCTGGGACAACGCCGGCAGGCTGCGGAAAAGTTGCCCGAGTTCAAAAGGTGAAATCCCGGCTTGCGACGTGGTGCGCAGCGGGTAAGTATTTGTTTGGACAACTATTTGGCCCTCTTTGCGCCAACCCTTGAGCAGGGAACGACGCGCTGGGTCAGGGTTACTTTTCAGCCCTTTTTCCGCCGCTTTTTCCACAGGTATTTCCACGGTGTCCACCGCCAACTTGCTGCCCCGCTTGCTGCGTTTAGAGGAACTGCTGACCGCTGCTTCCCTCGACTCACAGGCCCTGGCGGAGCTCGCACCCCCAGACGAACTCCGTCTGCTTTTCCACTTGTTGCTCGGTCAGCTGGTCCGCCGAGGTCCAGCGCCAACCGCTGACGCCCTCACCCCCGCGCAATTGCTCGCAGGAGCGCAGCAGGCAGCTGACAGCGGAGCGCTTGCGTTCGCGGCCCTCAGCGAGTTGCGGGCAGTCCTGGAGGATTTGGCCGTTGAGTTGCTGGGGATGGCGGCCTGGCACCCGGAGGTGCCTCTGTGGTGGTCTCCCTTACCAACGCCTCGGCCGGTTGAGAGGCAGGCAGGACACCTACAAGCAGCCCTTGCTGCCGCGGCGTGGCTGGCGCTTCCTGACGAGAACACAAATAACCCGGACTTCAATGTGCTGCCCGGTCTGCTGCCGCAAGCCCTGGTCAGCGCGTTGCACCAAGAGCTCGAAACCGCTTACGGGGAAGGGCAGCTCGCGCTCGTCCGCGAGGGCGTTGGCGCGAGCGGCCAGGTCGCGCTGCAACGCGCCGACTGGGTCACCTACACCTCTGGTTATGAACCGCAAATACTCCGAGCAGCGCCGCTTTTGGCCGCGCTGGTCCAGTGGGGACGCGAGCACCTGGTCAGCCGGCTGCCCGCAAGACCGCTGGGCACACGGCTGGTAGCGCCTCAACGCGCCATGCTGGCGCGCTACCCTGCGCCTTCGCTCGGGTATGCGCCGCACCTCGACAATCCCGGCGGCGCAGCGGACAACGGCCGTACTTTGACGCTGGTCCTTTACCTGAACGGACCGGAAGCTGAATGCCGTGGTGGCGAGCTCGCGTTGTGGGCGCCGGGTGAGCTGACCAGCGTGCCACCCACAGCCAAGGTCTTGCCGCAGGGCGGGACTGCGGTGTGGTTTGCGGCCCGCCAGATCCCCCACCAGGTGGCACCGCTCTTGCCCGGACCCCCACGCTGGGCCTTGACCTTTTGGTTCAACGACACCCCCGCGTCCGCACCCACCTCCCGGCGTTTACCCCAACTGAGTTGGATCGACGCGCTGCTGCCGCTGGCCGATCCCCCACTCCCGCCCAGGCAAGTGCTGTTCCATCAGCTGAGCGACCACAACCCGCGGGGTGATCTTGTGTCGTGGCGCGCAGGGGCCAAGCGGTCCAGCCAAAAGCCTCGGGTGGGCATCGTCTGCACGGTCTATCGCGGAGGGGCCGATCTCGAAGTTTGGTGCGAGCACCACCTCGCCCTGGGTGCCACCCACCTGCTGCTCATCTTCGATCATCGTGAAGAACCCGCCGAAGCCGCGACCGCAACGCGCCTGCTGACGCACTTTCCCGCGAGCGCCTTGACCCTGTGGTCAGGAGAGGAAGCCAAAGCGCGTTGGGGATCCTTGCCCGACGACCCGACCACCGCACAACTCCGCTCGCTGGCCGCAGCGGGCGCGTCCTCGCACGCTGTGGCCTCCCGTCAGACGTTGTTCGCCAGCCTCGCCCTGCGGGCTGCACAGCGAGGCGAATTGGGCGGTCATCTCGATTGGCTGCTCCACCTCGACGCAGATGAGCTCTTCTTGCCCCTGGGCAAGAGCCGGGGCGGCGCCACCCTCAGCGAGCACTTCAGCGCGGCTACTGGAAACGGCTGGCACCTGGTGCGCTACCTCAACCACGAACTCCTGCTGCCGCGCCCGCAAGCCGATGCCCCACCCCGCTTCAAGCTCAACCCGCGCCTCGCCGTGTCGCGGCTGGGACCTTTGGGCTGGACCCAGCTGGAGCGTCACCTGGTCATGGCACCCAGCGACCCGCGGCCTTATTTCAACGGTTACTTGAACGGCAAATCCGCCGTGGCCGTGACCGCGGGCAGTGCAGCTGCTGGCGTCCATAGCTGGTCACTCACCACCCCCCCGGCCACCGCGACTGCAGCGGGTTCCACGCGAGAAAGCTCCGTGTTTGTCGCAGGACCCGTGGTCCTCCACTTCCACTTCGCCTCATCCCACTCCTTCGTCGCCAAGTACCTCGGGATCGCGCGTTCTGAGGTCGCTTCCGGACTCTTCACTCCCTCACCCACCGAGATCGCAGCGCTGGACTTGATCCGCCGGCTGACCGTGGCCGGAGCGGATGACGATGTGCTGAGCGCCGAGCTGACCGCCCTCCACGCTCAACGGACCCAATTCTCCCCCGCCCAGATCGAGCTTCTGGAGGAAGCAGGGCTGATCTGGACTCCCAGGCTCAACCGCTGGCTCCAGGGTTGAGCTCCGCCAGCAAACATCGAAGCATGGTTCTAGATTTCCCCTGAGATAGGGCACGGCTTGACGACAGATATATGGATGGAAGGGCGAGATGAGAAGGAGGACCACACCAGAGCATGATCTGAGCACCTGTGTCGGACAATTCTCCGGACATCTTGACCTTAGGGAGCCTTGGAGAGATCTACCACCGGCAAATTTGTAAGGGTTACTACCGAGGATTCACGATGATGACTGCGAAAGTTTACAGAATCGTGCAGAATCCTGCAAAACCATCTGGACAAGGCTTTCATTTCAGATTAAGATATAGCCCTCGGCATTGGAGTCCACTGGAGGCGTGATCCACGTGGTCAAAGTCGAGATCGCCCAGGGGTCCATGCCGAAAGCGCCAAAGCCGAAGCAAACTTGCGAGAGCTTGGCGCAGAGGTCGAGACGGCAAAGGTTGGGATCGCCAGGGTCGAGATCGTCTAGATCGGATCAGAGCCGCTGATAACGCGTTTTTTCCGCACGCAGTCCGATCGGTCCATCCATGGATCAGCGGTGAGCGTGCATGATTTTGCAGCGTTCTGTGGGTTGGATGCCGGATCAAGAGCCGGATGTGTCGCATCAAGTGTGTTGAAAAGTGTTGGATTAAGTTTTTGGTGTTCGTTTGTGTTCGTGACCAACGAGCTGTCTTTTTAACATCACATTAAAGAAAGTCGTCTGGTAGCAGACAGCTACTCGTCGATCATGGAATCATGATCGCTGTAGGCTTCCTTTCGACAAGCAAACCGAGGGCCTGGCAACAGTGCTCGTGGGACCTCTCTACGCTGTTAGTTTTTCAATTCTGTTTTAGCAATCTCGCCACAACCTGCGGTTTGCGCAACAGGTTGGAAAGGAGTTCAAATGCAAAACAGCAAGTGTTGGCTTCCCGCCCCCGCCTTCCTTCTTGCATTGCCGGCGCTAGCCCTGACGGGCTGCTTGGCACCAGCGCCAAGAGACACCGTCGCGCAACGCCTGGTCGACGATTTCAAACCCGCCATGCTATCCGGTGGACAAGGAACCGGTGCGCTGCCCGCCCCCTTGGAGTGGCGCCTCGACGACCCCGCAGCCGGGTGGCGAGTGGTGGTAGGGATCCAAGATGCTTCGCTCACCCACGGACGGCTGTCGGGAGTAGCGGCGAGCCCAGCGCCAGCCCTCCTGCTGCCCGCGGTGACCGGGCTTGCACCTGGCGATCTGGTTCATGAAGTGCAAGTGCGGATGAAAGTGTCGGCGAACGGCCAGTTCGGCATTCACTTTATGGGGGCAAAACCCAATAGTTTCGACCAGTTGCTGCTCGCTGGGATGCCCATCCCATGGCCCCAGCAAGCACCGGTGACCGCCAGCGACGAAGTGGAGACTTTCCTGTTTAAACCCTCCTTGCCCGTGAGTGGCGCTGAGGTTGCGCAGCTCCTGATCAAGCCGGTGGACGTACCAGGAGCGCACTTTGAAGTCGAATCCGTGCGCATCGTCTCGCAGCGCGAACACCTCGCAGCGATCCCCTCAGGCATTGGTTGGCAAGGCATGGATCACGTTTTCCGCGAAACCCTGGTGACCCACGCCCCCGAAAACATCCGCTGGGAAGTGACCGTGCCTGATCAACCGCGGCTGTCTTTTCACTTCGGCACCATGGATGAGCAGCCGGTGACTTTCCGGGTGGAGTTGATGCGCGGCCAACAGACCTCGCGCTTGCTCGAACGCACCCTCACCACTCCCCTGCGCTGGGAAGAAGCCGCGCTGGATCTCGATGCCTGGCGCGGTCAGCGCGTCGCCTTGAACTTGTCGCTCAGCGCGGCTGAACCTGGAGCCCTGGGCCTGTGGGGCGCGCCCGCGCTGCGTTCGCGCACCCAGCCAATGCGCCGTGCGGACACACCGCGCCCTCGCGGCGTCATCCTCGTGCTGGCGGATACCCTGCGCGCCGACCGTCTGGAAGCCTACGGCAACACCCGGCCAGTAGCCCCGTCCTTGGCGCGGCTGGCGCAAGAAGGCGTCTTGTTTCGCGATGCCATCAGCCAAGCATCCTGGACCAAAGTTTCCGCGCCGTCGCTTTTGACCTCGCTTTATCCCACGACCAGCGGTGTGCGAGATTTCCCCGATCGGCTGCCCAGCGCTGCAACGACCTTGGCGGAGGTCTACCGCCAGGCCGGCTATGCCACGGTGGGCTACTCGTCCTTGCTCTTCACTGGCTATTTCAGCAACCTCCACCAGGGCTTTGAGGAGCATCACGAACGCACCTTCGACCCCGGCGACAGCAAGACCGCGCGGGTTTATGTCGATCACCTCCTGCCCTGGCTGGAGGCGCACCGCGATGAGCCGTTTTTTGTTTTCCTCCACGTCTTCGATCCGCACGATCCCTATGAGCCCCCCCGGCCGTGGAACCAGCAATGGGCTGACCCGGCCTGGCGCGCCGAACACATGGCCCAAACAGAAAAGGTCAAGTCCTACATCCCGGACCCGCGGCGCAGCATGTTTGCCATGGCCACTCCTGGGGAACTCCGAGCTGCCGGCATTGATCCGCAGACTTACACCCAGCGTCAACTCGACTGGTACGATGGCTCGATCAGCGCCATGGACACGGAGCTAAACCGCCTGTTCGAACGGCTGCGCGAACTCGGCCTCGACCGCGAGACCCTGGTCGCGGTGGTCAGCGACCATGGCGAGGAGTTCCACGACCACGGCGCTATGTTCCATGGGCAGAGTGTCTATCGCGAGCTGACCCAGGTGCCGATGATCCTCCACTACCCGGCAGGCATCCCGGCTGGCACCAAGGTAGAGGAAACCGTCGGCCTGATCGACTTGATGCCGACCCTGCTCGACCTCTCCGGCCTGCCCATTCCCGCGGCCGCCCAGGGACGGAGCCTGCTGCCCCTCTTGCGCGCCCAGCACGGACAGTGGCAACCGCGCGCAGCGTTCAGCGAGCGCCCCTTCGCCATCCATCCAGCTTCACCGCCGCCTTACGATACCGAGTCCTATGCTGCGGTGGACCGTGGCTTCAAGCTGGTGTGGAACATTCGCCGGACAGCAAGCGCCCCGGAATACGAGCTGTACGACCGCCGGACAGACCCCAAAGAGCAGCGCAATGTGGCTACCCAATACCCCACGGAAGTCCGCCGACTGGCCGCGTCACTCGCCACTTGGCGAGCCACCGCAGTGGCCCAGCGTCTGCCCTCTGACAGCATGATGAGCCCTACCCTTTCCCCCGAAGAGCGGGAACGCCTCCGCTCGCTCGGTTACCTCCGCTAGCTCTGTTGATACAGGAGGATCCTCATGAACATCAACATCTCGATGGGTTTTACTTTCCGCAGCCTCGCGATCGGACTGCTTTTGACCTTGGGACTGATCGCTCCCATCGCTGCTGCGGCCAGCGACACCGCGGCCAGCGGCACCGCGGCCAGCGACACCGCGGCCGGCAGTACTGCGGCCAGCAATACTGCTGTCACAACCCCAGCATCCACGGTCGCCGCCGCCGCAAGCGCGGCTGTGGCCGCTGCTCCTCCAGCTGGAAGCCCGCCTCCGGAAGCTTTCGCCGATGAAATCGTGGTCACGGTTCGCCGCCGGGAAGAGCGGCTGCAGTCGACCCCGGTTGCGGTCACCGTCTTGACCGACCTCGCGATGGAAGGGCGGTCGATGCAGAACCTCGAAACCCTGGACAACCTCGCACCAAACCTCGATTTCAGCACTTCCAGCGGCTTCGGTGATCAATGCTCAGAAGCCGCAGTCTCGATCCGCGGCATCGGTCAGCTCGACACCGCGATCTTCTCCGATCCGGCAGTCGGCATCTACCTCGACGGCGTCTACCTCGCCCGGGCCCAGGGCGCGGTCTTGGACTTGCTCGACTTAGAACGCGTCGAAGTGTTGCGCGGTCCCCAGGGCACGCTGTTCGGCAAGAACACGGTGGGCGGCGCGATCAGCGTGATCACCCGCAAACCCGGCAACCAGCTGGCTGGCACGGTCGCCTTGTCGGTCGGCAGCTTTGACCACCGGGATGGGCGAGCCACCATCGATGTGCCCCTGGGCACAGCCACCCGTTCTTCGCTCGCCCTGTTCGCCACCCGCGAAGGTGGCTACACCCGGTCGCTCGCCACAGGCCGGCGTCTGAACGACGATGACCGGACCGCCGGACGCTTTTCCCTTTCGTCGTCATTGCGCAAAAACTTCACCGTCGACTGGACGGCCGACTGGACTCGCGAGCGCGAAACCGGGAGCAACCAGACCCTCTTGTCCTTAGTCGACACCCCGCTCTTGGGCTTTTACAACCAGGCGCTCGTGGGTGCTGGCCAGACCCCTTACGATTCCCGCTGGATCACCGGCGACCTGTACCAGAGCTACGGGACGTTCCCCGCGTTTTATGACGGCGACGTGTTCGGTACTTCGCTGGCGCTCAACTGGGCAGGCCCTGCGCTCACCCTGCGCTCGCTCACCGCCTACCGCGGCTTCGACTACTCCACGGCGACCGACACAGACGGCACCCCGCTCGCAGTGGCCCAGCGCGCGGTCCGCCAGAAGCAACACCAGCTGAGCCAGGAATTCCAACTCTCCGGCCAGCAGCAAGAAGGACGTTTGGTCTGGCTGGCGGGGCTCTTGTGGTTCCGCGAAGTGCCGCGCGAGCGCAACCAGACCACGATCTTCGGCGAGCTGTTCGACGTCCTCGAAGCCGCACCCGGCCCGATCTATGCCCCGCCAGGCGTCCCCAACTTCTTGTGCGCTTCAGGCACCCCCCCGCCCGGGCTCCCCTGCTTTGGCGGCCGGGGCAATCCCTGGAACTTGATCTGGTTCAGCGGTGACGGTACCCGCGAAGTCCTCGACCTTGAGACCGAGAACTGGGCACTCTTCGGTGAGGCCACCTGGGCGCTCACCCCGCGGCTGAGCTTGACCGGTGGGCTACGCTATTCGCGCGATGAAAAACGTTTCGACTACCGCGCCTTTTCCGGCCTGGGTTTCTTGACTTCAGATCTTCACGCCGAGGATGCCTGGGGAGCCTGGACGCCGCGGGTATCCCTCGCCTTCCAGCAGAGCCCGGACCTCTTGCTCTACGCTTCCGTGGCGCGCGGCTTCAAAAGCGGCGGCTTCAATGGTCGGCCGCAGCAGCGGCAAGTCCTCGACCCCTTTGACCCGGAGACCGTGTGGACCTACGAAGTCGGCGTCAAGCAACAGTTCTTCGATCGCAAGCTGACCCTTAACAGCGCGGCTTTCCTCAGCGACTACCGCGACATCCAGTTCGCTGCTTCGCTCGACGTCGCCGGACAGCAGGTGCTGGTCACCCAAAATGCTGGGCGCGGCACCCTCCGCGGGTTCGAGATCGAAACTTCCCTGCAGCCCACTTCCAGCTTCCTTCTGACCGCGGGGGTCGGTCACATCGACACCGAACTGACCGAACTCGACCCCGGCGTTCCCGCGGGTCTGCGCGAGGGGGGCGAGTTGCCCAAGGCACCGAGCTGGACGGCCAACGCTGCCGTGCAACAGACTTTTGCCTTGGGCCAGCGGGGCGTTCTCGTCGCTCATCTTGACGGCTCTTACCGCAGCCGTTTCTGGAACGACATCGCCAATTCCTCGAGCATCGCGCAGGCGGGTTATTCCCTGTGGAATGCTCGGCTGCTTTTTGTCCCGCCCAAAGGCATCTATGAAATCGCTGTTTTCGGCACCAACTTGACCGACGAAGAGTACTTGAGCCACGGCTTTTTTGCAGCGGGCGTGGGCCCCAGCTTGGGGCTCCCAGGCCGGCCACGGTCATGGGGCGCGACCTTGCTGCTGCGTCGTTAGACAGGCAGGCAGGCCCAGCCGTCTACCCTCATTCGGGGGTGGGCGGCCGGGCATCTCCTGCGCCAGCTTCGGGCACAATCTCACGCTGATCAAACCACGCATAAGCTGCGCTCAGCGCTCGCCGCACCTGCTCCTCACCGTCGGGACTGCCCGCCGGGCACAGCCCATCGGTTTCGGGCAGCAGTTGCTCGGCGAGAACTTGATATTCGCCGAGAAAACAGCGCAAGTCGAGAATGTGGTCGGCACCTGCGATGATGTGGAGCTGGCTTCTTTCACCGCAGGGCCGCTCCAAGCTCCCCCCACGGTAAGCTCTCCCGCTGAGTTCCTCCCCCGCCAAGGCCGCACACAGCCGCAGCGACATCTCGACCGGGATGGTCTGGTCGGCATCCCCCTGGAGCAAAAACAGCGCAGGCGCGTCTTTGGCCAACGTCCGCAACCGCCCCGGCAAGCTGTTCGCCAAGACCAGCGGATGATCGAGGGCGATGTCTTTGGCCGCGGACACCCCCTCCTGGTTGACAAACTGCACCAGCAGCTCTTGTTCCTTTTGAAACCGTCCGACATAGAGTCCGCCGGCTTGCAGATTTTCGATGAAGAAGCCGAAATCTCCGGGCGGATACAACAAGAGGCCGCGTTCGATTTCCTGCGGAAATTGCACTGCAAGATAAGCCGCGAACTGGGCGCCCGAGGACTGCCCCATGACCGACAGCTTGCGCTCGCGGGCATACTGTGGACCCATTCCATAATCTTGCCCGTGGGTAAAAACCCATTCCTTGGCCGCTTCGAGGTCCGCGATCAAATCGCTACCTTGCGCCCCCTGGCAAGCTTCTGGCCCGTCGACGTCATCCATCAAGCGATGGAAGGGGGCAAAAACGATATATCCGCGCGAAGTGAAGTGGGGAACCGAGCTTTCAATCGCCGCAATCGCCGCGGCGCCGCGGTGGGTCCAGCCGCCGCCATGAAAAAAAAGCAGCGGTTTGAGTTCGGATCCACGCAGATCCTGTTTGTAAACATGCATCCCGAGCGAACATTCACCCACCGTTCGGTACTCGACTTGCTTCACAAAAGGGCGCAACTTGTCAACCGTCTGATCCACTGCACTCAAGTGCAACCTGACCCCCTGGCTCAGCGACCACTTGGTTTCGCGGCGGCTTGCTGCGCGGTCCAGATGCTTCCATTTTTTTGGATTACCGATGTAATTCTTGGACCGCTCATTGCCCAACAAGTTATCCCGACAAAAGTCTTGAAAACTGACCTTTTTGAATGAGACTGCATGGGTACACCCTGGATCGACAAAATAATTGCCGGACTTTTCGGGCACAACTTCCTGGCATTGACCGCCCTTTTCCTCGAACAGAGCTGGGCTCGCCATAGACTTGGCAAACATCTCGCGGATCAGCTCGCAACTCGCATAGTCCAATGCACTCCACGCCGGGCTATTGCCGAGCAGGGCAAGGAGGATGGCCAAGAACCCGTTGCGACAGGGTCGACGACAGGGAAAAACGGCTTTAGGGAGGGGTAGCAAGTTATTCATTGATTTATTTAGATTTGTACAATCACTCACGTAAAGTATCGCGGCGTGTTGGGAACCGCACCCGAAAGCATCCGAAAACACATCCCACGAGTTTAACCTTGATGCGGAAGAAATGCTACTGGCCTTTTGGCCCCGCGGCCCTGCGGTCCTGCAGTTGCCGAGCCCTCTCAACGCCTGAGCCCCTGCCACGCCGTCTCCTCAACCTGGCGGCTTATGCGACGCCCAAACGCCCATTGACACGCCAGAATATTTGTTTTATAATGGGCAAGTCTTTCACGAAAAGGGGGTAGGGTCGAGTGGGGAAGACTGTGGAGAGCTATGCGTCATCGGGCTGTCGGCATTTTTGTCAAGAAATTTGCCTGCGCAGAACCACAAGTTGGGCGGACAGCTCTGGGGGGCAGGAGCCCGGGGAACACGCACCTTGCGCGCCCCACGAGGAGTTGGACATGGACCAAGTTCGATGTAAAGCATT
Source organism: uncultured Thermoanaerobaculia bacterium (assembly GCA_964499975.1). Taxonomy (GTDB): domain Bacteria; phylum Acidobacteriota; class Thermoanaerobaculia; order Multivoradales; family J023; genus CAZCOV01. The sequence goes on along the minus strand of CAZCOV010000108.1, from coordinate 2,782 downwards.
TCATGCTACAAGTGCTAAAGGTGACATGTTTAAGTACCTACAAGGAGAAATTTCATGAACGGATCAAATCCACTGAACGGCACCTGGTATAGCGTTGTCGGTTCGAAGCTCATGCTGCAAGTCAATGGCACCGTGTTGACAGGAGGGTTCTTCAGCACTCAAGATCCGAGCGGCTGGGTCCAGGTGTTCGGGTCCGTCGCAAGCGTCCAGCTCAATCCCAACTTCATTCCAGTGGCCTTCTCGGCTTCCTGGCCAGCGGCCGAAGGTTACGGTCCCTCGGTGACGAGCTACACCGGGCAGTACACCAACGAGGACGGCCACGAGCGGATAGAAGTCATCTTCCTCTTGGCAAATCAGGTTGAGAGCACCTTGCTCTGGAAGTCCACGAGCATCGCGTCGGATGTGTTCGTGCGAGAGAAGCCAAAGATCCACCGACGCAGTTCGCGTAAATCCGCGGGCTGATCGCAAAGCTTTACGCGGTCGAGCGGGAGGTCTTGGACCGGACGACGAGGCTGCGCAGAAAAAGCGGTGGCTCAGGAGGAATTCGATCCTGGATCGCATTCAGCGATGAAGAGCGAGCCGTTCGACCGCCATAGGTTCGGCGCTTTTGACCACCCCATCCGTGAAGATTGCCCGTGCCGGCTTAATTAGGGTAAGGCCCGGCCAACGACCAGCTTTTGGCAGCGGAGGAGTCTGGCTGCACTGGCAGCACCTGGTTCGTTGAGCAGCCTCGCCGTTTGCTTTATGATGGGAGGCGATCGGGGGCGCAACAACAGCCTGCTGCTACCGAGGAAGGAGATTTCGATGGAGTTTACACGGATCACCGTTGACCCCCACCAGATGGGAGGTGTTCCTTGCATTCGGCATCTTCGGATCCCGGTCGCAACCATGGTCGACATGGTGGCTGAGGGCATCGCAGTGGCAGAAATCCAGGCAGCCTACCCGGATCTGGAAGCGGAAGACATCCGAGAAGCCCTCCGCTATGCCGCTGAGGCGGTGCGCGAGCGTGAGCTTCCCCTCCTCTCCGCTTGACGATGCGCATCTTGATCGACGGTGCGCGCAAGCCGCATTGCGTATCACCGCGATGAGCCCGCTCGAATTCATAGCTCAGGAGGAACCATGGCCACCGAAACCGTGATGACTGAAGAACAGCTGATCCGTCAAGCTACCGATGCCTTGATCGACAAGCTAGGCATAATGGAGGCCACCCGCTTTCTCACGATCAAGCGCCAAGGCCGCCTGGAATCCGTAGAAAGACACAGATTATGGCAAAGCGGGCTGGATAAAGAGGAGTTCTTTGGCGAGGTTTTTACTCGCGGAAAAGGGAAATAAGCCAGAGTAGCCTGAATGAACTTTGCGGAACCCCCCCGCTTCGCGGAGAGCGCGACGCAAGGGGTCCACGACCTCAGATGGCTCGCCCACCCAGCTCGCGGAGGATCCGGATGCCCTCCAAGCTGGCAGCGAAGGCTTCGGGGAGGGACAGCCCTGATGCGGGCTGCGGCCATTTCGTTAGTGCGCCACGAAGAGCGCCAGGCGGTATTCTGGAGGAGCCCTGCCGAAGGAGTCAGTCATGTGCGGTGTTCAGTGGATCGACAATGACGGGGAGAAGACGCCGAGTTAGACGGCATTCGCACGCGCTATGAAACTCAAACTCTCTCTCGCAGCTCTGGCTGGTTGGGTCGTCGGTGTCGTGGCGATGTGGTTTCTCGTTGCCCGCACGACCGATCGGGCTTTCGTCAATCAGTATCTTCTCGGTGTGGCAGACCAAGCGAACGTAGCGCTGTACATTCGAGCGGACCGGCAGATGGAGTTGCTTGCGAACATCGAAGCGTCTTTGCCCAGTTATGTGTTGGCAGTTGATCAAAATTTCAGAGGGAATCCCAGCTCAACGACCGCGCTCTGGATGGTCAAGGCGTATTACGAACGAAACCAGATTCCGATTCCTTCCGAGATTCGGGGCATTTTGGATTCATTGCCACCGAAGCCGCCGACAGCTTGCGAAATTCGTTTGCGGGCTCTTGACGGGCAATCACATCCAAATATGTCAGATTCGGGAGGCCTGCAATGAGTAGAGCATTGCCGATTGACAAGACGCTGCAGCGCCCGTTGGAGGTCGATCGCATTTGTGTTTAGCGTGCCCGCTGCCACAGGTCGAACCAATGAAATGCGGCAACCACCAAGGAGTGGGTGATCTTGCCCTGCCGCAACAAGGTCGGGATCAGCTCCTGCGCTACCGTGATGACGGCAATGTGTTCGCCTTCGTCGGGCGTGGGTTCGGTCACCAGCTGGGCAGCCGGGATCAGCCAGGTGCTGCAGACGTTGTTCTGGATCGCTGGGTTGGGCAAGACTTCGCCCAGCAGCTGCGGGGGACCACCGACGTAACCGGTTTCCTCTTGCAGCTCGCGCGCAGCTGCCACCGCAGGATCCTCGCCCGCTTCGACCATCCCGCCAGGAATCTCGAGGGTCAGCTCATCCACCCCATGCCGGTACTGTTCGATCAAGATCACTTGGTTTTCCGGGGTGAGCGCCACCACATTGACCCAGCTCGGCATGTGCAGCACCTGGTAGCACCCCACTCGGCCAGTGCGCGGCGAGCGACGCTGGACTTGTTGCACCCCAAAAACCCCATAATCCGCCACAGTTTCAGCACCCACGGTTTCCCACCGCGGTAATCTCGGTTGCAACCAGCGCAAGTCGTCCATCTTACGGATTGAAACAGACCTGGCGCGGCAGGTCAAGCCGCGACCCAAGAACCCCAACACCCCAACCACCGGCTGCTCAC
>CAZCOV010000107.1:0-17337 GCA_964499975.1 uncultured Thermoanaerobaculia bacterium | reverse complement strand
ACTCGGGGTCCGGGAGGCCAAAAACGCAGGCTTCGCGGACCCCAGGGTGAGCTTCGAGCACCTGCTCCACTGCGAGAGGAGCGACGTTCTCCCCACCGCTGATCACCAGTTCATCGGCGCGTCCGCGGACGTGCAAGCACCCACCTTCGTCGAGCCAGCCGAGATCACCTGTCTTGAACCAACCATCTGCGGTCCAGGGCGGCTCAGCCGGCTCAGGGTAGTAGTTGCTGAGCAGGGTAGGACCCTGCACTTCAATCTTTCCCGCGACAATGCGGACTGCGGTTTCTCCCAGCGGCTGGCCGCAGCCTTGCTCACCACGGTTGACCGTGCCATACCTTTGCGTGGCCACTTGGGCGCAAGCTTCGGTCAGCCCATAGGTGGTGAGCACCGGCCAGCCGCGGTCCGCAGCTTGCGCCAGGAGCCGGGGAGAGGCTGCCGCACCGCCGACCAGGATCGCTCGCACGCGCTGCGGCGGCTCCCAGCCATCGGCGAGCAAACGGTGGAGCATGGTCGGAACCAGAGAGAGCAAGGTGATGCGATCTTCCTCCACGCTGCGCACGACCTCGGCGGGGCGGAAGTTCGTCCAGGCAGGGATGACTACGGTCCGCCGGGCGATCAAGCAGCGGATCAAGATCGACAGTCCGCCGACGTGGGCCAGCGGCAAGCTCAAAAGCCAGCGGTCGTGGTCTAGCCAGCCCAGATTGCGCGCGCTGGCGTCCGCGGCCGCGAGAAAAGCCCGCCGGCTCAAGACCACGCCTTGGGGATTGCCGCTGGTGCCCGAGGTGCGGAGGACTGCCAGGGGGCTTTCGTCCGCGACGTTGACGCGAGGTATCGCCCCGCCGGGGGCAAGGAAGCTGGCGAGGTGCTCAGCGCGGGTTGCCAGTTCGCTGGGCCCGAGTTCGGCCGCGGGCACACATTCGTTGAGCAGGGTTCGGCGTTCGGCGGCGCTGAGCTGGGGATGAATTGGCAGAAACGGTATGCCGAGTTCGATCAAGGCGTAAAGCAGCACGAGCATTTCTGCGAGCGCTTCGCGAGTCGGCGGGCTGTCGAGGGCGACCAAGGAGCGGAGCGCCAGGGGGAGGAGCGGGTTGGTCCGCGCTTGCTGGCGCAACCTATCGACCGCTGCTCTCACCCGGGGCGCCAGGTCGCCATAGGTGATCGCGGTCCCGGCGTCGACGATCGCGACCCGGTTCGGCGCTTCCACCGCTGCGGCCAGCAAGGACAGTCGTGCGGACCCGCAGGTTGGGCTTTTGGGTTCAACCATGCAGCTTCAAGACCTCGAGTCCCAGCCCAGGGGTTGTCCAGGTGGCAATTGCTGCTGGCTCGAGCATGGGTAATTCGACGGCAGGCCAGGCGGTCAGACCTGGATGGCGGTCGAGGCCTGCGGCGCGGCGCGGGCCTGGGAGGGCCAGAGCCAGCCCGCTCGCCGCTGCCAGGGCCACCGGTCCATCGAAGAGATGGGTGACGCACGCGGTCAACCCCCAAGCTGCCGCCTGCCGCGCCAGCTCGAACGCGGCCAGGGCTCCCCCCAGAGCCATGGGCTTGAGCACGATCGAGCGCACCAGTCCGCACTCCGCCAGGGGTTGTAGGCGGCCCAGCGCGCCTCGCTGTTGCAAGGTCTCATCGAGCGCCCAAGGCACTCCCAGCTGAGCGAGGGCGCGGGCTTGACGCGGATCCGCGACGAGGGCCCAGAGGTCTGCTGGATTCAGGGGTTCCTCGATCAGCTCGGGTGCGTGTGGCGCCAGCGCTGCGAGGCGCGCCGGGAGCTCCCCCAGCGTGAACGCACCATTGGCGTCGAGCCGCAGGGCGATCTCCGGTCCCAGCCCCTGACGGAGGTCGCTGAGCAGCCGGAGCTCCTGCGCAAAATCATCGCGGCGACCGATTTTGAGCTTGAGCTGGCGGATTCCCCGCAAGACCGCGCGTTCCGCTTGCAAGAGCGCGGTTTTCGGTTCAGCGCTGAGCAAGACCTGAAGCGGGACCGGAGCGGCGTTGGCAGGAGCGCCCAGGAGTTGCGGCAGAGGTTGCTCCTGGCGCTGACCCCACCAATCGAGCAGTGCGGTTTCGACCGCAAACTGCGCGGCTGGCACCCCTTCGAGGCCCATCAGGGCGGCGCGGAGTTGCGGGTGGAGGGGGGTTTGCGGATCGAACTCCGGCAGGGGGGTTCCTGCCCAGCGCGCGAGCGCCCGCTCAACTTGTGCCAGGTTGTCCGGCGAATAGCCCGGCAGCGGCGATGCTTCTCCTTGCCCAACCCGACCTTGCTCGTCGCTCAGCCGCAGCCAGATCCCGCGCCGCTCGGTCCACTGCGTGTGGGCATTACCGACTGCGGTCGCAAGCGAGCCAGCCACTGGCTGCCAGGTAGCGGTCAACGCTTGCTGGGGCGCGTGGGTCCTGCCTTGCTTCACTGGACTCCCATTCCGGCATCGAGGACGATCAAGCCAGCAGACTGCACGGCGAGCATAGCGGAAATCCCTGCGGTTATAATCGCTGCTGTGAGGACGAAGCGCGCGCGAGGTTTTCTCGGTCTGGCTTTCATCTCAGGATGGCTGTTGGGGCTGAGCTGCCCGCTGGCAGTCAGGGCAGCTGGAGTTCCGACCCCGCCTAAAGGGCAGTGGGCGGCCACCACCCTGGCGCTCCTGCATTACAACCGCAGGCTTTGCGATGGCATTGCAGGCAAGGTGCGCAGCCGCTGGCGCTCTTTGGGCGATGGCCCGAACTCTGAGAAAGCGATTCGCGACTACGTCCTCCAAACTGTGCTCTCAGAGCTGACAGCAGCGCGGGCTACCGGCGATATCGTCGATCGTTTCTTACCCCAGGCCAAGAGCGAAGCAGGGCGCGAGACCGGAACCGCGCTGACCCGCCTCTACGAGCTGGAAACCGCGCTTTGCGATGCTGTGGCTCTACCGACTGGACCGCGGGAGAGCTTTGACCTCGAAATCGTCGATCTCTTGGACCGTATCGAACGCGAGCAAGCGGAGCTTGGCCGGCTCTTGGTGGTCCCCGAAGCTGCCCTCGCTTCAGCGCTCGAACCGTACCTGTTGCCGATTCAAACCGCCGGAGTCGAAGCGGAAGGGAATTACCTCGACTACCTCGAGGGCTTGCGCCCCAAGCCGCAGCCGCCCACCCTCAAGGAGCTGATGGTTACCTGGCACCACGACTATGCCGCAGCGGTGGCGCCGGTCAAAGGTGCACTCGGACGTTTTGTTGCCGCACGGCAAGCCAGCGATGGTGCGTCAATTCGCCAAACTTGTCGCGAGATCTCGGCCACCGTGATCCCGGTGTTGCGCGCCAAAGAGCTGTTCAAGGCCCCGGATTCCAAGGTGGATCAACCGCTTTACCAGGTTTATCTCGAACTGCAACAGCTCGCGGCTCACTGCACGGCTGGCCGCTTTCGCGAAGTCGATCAATCGCTCGCCTCGGTCCAGCGCCAGCTCGGTCTAGCTGCCCGTACTTTGACCCCCTATGCACTGCAGCCCTGAACTCGCTGGAGTGCATTCCCGCAGCGGACGGAAGATCGGGGCAGATTCTGGCTTTCCGGGCGACCTTTCGACAGGGTTGTGAACGTGGTTATGAACGTGGTCATGAACGTGGTCATGAACTGGTCATGAACATGGTAATGAGTAACGCAACGCGCCAAGGCGTAGGATGAACGGCCATGTTAAACCTGCAAGTCAGTTGTCGGCAGCCTAACGGATCCTGGACCGAACCGCTTGACCTCGAACTCGATTCGGCGTCGACGCTGGTGCTGCTTTTCGGAGCTGCGAATTTGCAACCGCAGGAAATCACGGCAAGCGAACTCGCCGGGCGTTTTCCCCGGGCGCACTGGCTCGGTTGTTCGACGGCGGGCGAGATTTTGCGGGATACCGTCCAAGACGATACCTTGGTGGTGGCCGTAGCCCGTTTCCACAGCACGCGCTTGCGCAGTGCTTTTGCCCCGGTGGCATCATCTGCTGGTTCGCGCAGTGCGGGGCAAGCCCTGGGTGCTCAGCTCGCGGGGGATGACTTGCGCGGGATCTTGGTTTTGGCGGACGGAGTCCACGTCAACGGCAGTGAGCTGGTTCGCGGGATCAGCGAGCAGATCCCCGCCGAGATCCCGGTGACCGGCGGCCTAGCGGGCGATGGCCAGCAGTTTCGCCACACCTGGGTGATCGGCCGCGACGCGGTTGAGGGCCCGGGGATCGCCGCGGTGGGCTTTTACGGGAAGGCCCTCCGTTTTGGTCATGGTTCCCGAGGTGGCTGGGACATCTTCGGCCCGGAACGGTGCGTCACCCGGGCGCAAGGCAATGTTCTTTATGAGCTGGATGGCCGACCTGCCTTGGCGCTTTACAAGGAATATCTCGGCCACCGCGCGGTCGGCTTGCCGGCTACCGCCTTGCTTTTTCCCCTCGCGCTTTGCCATGAAGCCGAACCGTCGCAAGTGGTGCGCACGGTGACTGGTATTGACGAAATGCATCAGGCGATGATTTTTGCCGGCGATATTCCTGAAGGCTCAATCGTCCAGTTGATGAAGGCCAACTTTGATCGCTTGATCACGGGTGCAGGCGACGCAGCGCTGATGCTTCCCACCCAGGGGGACGTGGAAGGCCCGATGCTGACCCTGGCGATCAGCTGTATTGGTCGTCGGATGGTGTTGGGGGAACGCTGCGAAGAGGAGCTCGAAGCCGTCCTCGACGTCTTGCCGCGCTCGTCTCAGCTCGTCGGATTCTATTCTTACGGCGAAATCTCCCCGCAGGTTGAAGGGGGAGCGTGTGCTTTGCATAACCAGACCATGACGTTGACCGGTCTTTTTGAGACCTGAAGATGAGCGCGGTCGGCCATCGTCTGCTCGAGCGTCAGCTGGGCAAGCTAGGGCTGGCCCCTGAAATCTCACCTTCACTGCGGCAATGGCAAAGCCTGCTCGAACGGGTCCGCGCAACTTACGCTGAAGCGGATGAAGACCGTTACTTGCTCGAGCGCTCGCTCTCGATCTCCTCGCGCGAGATGCGGGAACTGACCCAGAACCTGCTAAGCGTCTTGGAACGCCGAGTGGCTGAACGCACGGAGGAGCTTGCGGCCGCGCGGTGTCGGCTCAAGGCGCAGGAGCGCACCTTGGTCGAACTGACGCGGGTAGCCTCCTTGCAATCAGATAATCTGCAGAGTGAATTCCGCCAGATCACAGCTGGCTCGGCTCAGACTTTGGGGGTCGAACGAGTCAGCATCTGGCAATTCAATGCGGAGCGCACTGCCATCGTTTGCAGCGACCTTTATGAAGCGGTGAGCGGCCAGCACTCGGCTGGCGCCCTGCTCAAGACGTCGGATTTTCCTGCTTACGTTGCGGCGATCTCCGAGAGCGACGTGGTCGCTGCCGATGATGCCCAGCACGACCCGCGGACGTCTGAGCTGGCCGTTCCCTACCTCGAGTCGTTGAATATCACCTCGATGATGGACATCCCGATCCGGGTGCGCGGGCAGACCGTGGGGGTGCTCTGTCATGAGCACATCGGTCCCCCCCGGTTGTGGCAAGCCGACGAGCAGAGCTTTGCGGTTGCGGTGGCCAGCCTGGCTGCCTTGGCGATCGTCGGCAACGAACGCTTGCAGGCTCTCCACGAGCTCGAGAAGGCGCGGCTCGCTGCCGAGGAAGCCACCCGCACCAAGTCGCGTTTTCTCGCCAGCGTCAGCCACGAAATCCGCACACCGCTCTACGCCATCGTCAGCATGGCCGAGTTGCTGCACGAAACCCCGCTGCTCGAGGGGCAACAGGAATATGTGCAAACGCTCTCCACCGCCAGCGAAACGCTGCTCGCTTTGATCAACGAAACCCTGGATTTTTCCAAGATCGAAGCTGGCAAACTGGAGCTTGAAGCCACTGAGTTCGATCTCTGGACGCTGATCGAAGGGGCGTTCGATCTGCTAGCGCCCAAGGCTCAAGCCAAGAGCCTGGACCTCGGCTGGGTGGTGGGACAGGGGGTTCCCCGCTGCGTGCGCTCCGACCCGACAAGGCTGCGCCAGATTCTCGTCAATTTGCTCGACAACGCGGTCAAGTTCACCGCCCAAGGTGGAGTCGCGGTCACTGTCGAATGGGAGGTCGAGAGCCCTGGCCCTCCTGGTGCTGGGGTCCTCTACCTCACCGTGCGCGACTCCGGAATCGGCATCCCGGCGGACCGTCTTGCGGCGATTTTCCAGCCGTTCTCTCAGGTCGATACTTCAACCACTCGCGAGTTTGGGGGGACTGGGTTGGGTCTGGCCATTGTCGAGCGCCTGAGCGAATTGATGGGCGGTTCGATCAGCGTCACCAGCGAAGTCGGACAGGGGTCTTTGTTTCGGGTCGGAATTCGGGCCGCAAGCGTGGCTTTAGACCCCCAAGAGCTTTTCCTCAGGGACCTACGGGTGCTGGTCCACAGCGCTTCACCGCTGCGCTGCCGCTGTCTCGTCGAGCAAGTGCAGCATTGGGGGGGAAAGGCTACCGTGGCCGCTACCGCGGACCAGCTAGCTGCTGAGTTGCAAGGTGCCGATCCGGTGGCCGTGTTGCTGTTTGAGGGTGAGTGTCTGGCGACTCAAGCGAGTGAAGCCATCGCCGCAACCGCTGTGCCCAAGATCCACCTGGGCATCCGCCAAGGCGCGCGGTTCGAGGGACCACAAAGCTACGGGCTGACCCTGCCGGTCAAGCCTTCGCAGCTGCGCAAAGCGCTCCGTCAGGCGGTGGGCCTCAAGGCCGAAGAGCACGGCCCAGCGGCAGCGGCAGTGTCACCCCCGAGTTCGCCCCCGACTCTGCCAACCCGCATCCTGCTAGTCGAAGACAACCCAGTCAATCGCCTGGTGGCGGTGCGTATCCTCGCAAGTTTGGGCTACAGAGATCCGCGCATTGCCGTCGATGGCAACCAAGCCCTGGCCCTGCTCCAGCAAGAGACTTGCGACGTGGTCTTGCTGGATCTCCACATGCCGGGTTTAGACGGGATCGAGACTAGCCGTCGAATCCGCAAGATGTATCCGCAGGGGGATCGTCCGACCGTGATCGCGGTGACCGCTGACACCACCGAAGCCGCCCGGAGTGCCTGCCTTGCTGCGGGAATGGCGGGGGTGCTGATCAAGCCGTTCCGCAAGATAGAATTGCAGCATTGCCTCGAACAGCATGCGCCACAGCACGGGCCGCGGTGAGGGAGACGTGCGCCGCACGGACTGCTGATGCACCTGGGCCAGGGCGGGCGCGCCACTGGCTGTCGGATCGGCAGGTGCCGACACGCAAGATATGATCACGGCTGGACGGGCTAGCATGCGGCAAAGTGGATTGGGCGCCATCGGCGTTTTCCTGCACCTCTTTCTTGGGATCGCGATCGCGGCCGGCGCGGCAACGGCCGACGCGGCAACGGCCGACGCGGCAACGGCCGGCGCGGCAAGCCGTGCCGAGACCGAGGCCAGCGCGGCCGCACACGCCGAGAGTGAGGTCCTGTGGCTGTCAGGCCGCGGGTTGGGGGATACGGTCGCTTGGGATTTTTTCTGCACCGCAGGGCGTGGGTGCGGCAGCTGGACCCAAATCCCAGTGCCGTCGCAATGGGAACTGGCGGGTTTTGGCACCTACAACTATGGCCATGACAAACGGCCCAGCCAAGAGCAGGGAACCTACCGCTATCGTTTTCGGGTCCCGCCGAGCTTTGCCGGACGTACGGTCGACCTCTATTTCGAAGGCGTGATGACCGACGCCGAGGTGTGGCTCAATGGGGAGCGCGTCGGGCCAACCCACCAAGGCGGTTTCTACCGTTTCCGCTATGACGTCACCCGCTTCCTGCGTTGGACTGCCGACAACCAGCTCACCGTTAAAGTGAGCAAAGTGTCCGCAAACCACAGCGTCAATGCAGCGGAGCGCGAGGCGGATTATTGGATTTTCGGCGGGATCTATCGGCCGGTCTATCTACTCGCTTCCCCCGCGGAAGCCATTGACCACGCGGCGATTGTCGCCACCCACGACGGACACTTCACGCTGCAGGCCAGGTTGCGCGGTCTCACCACTAGAGCTCGGCTTTTAGGGCAAATCGAAACCCCCGACGGGCAAGCGTTCGGCGCATCGTTCAGCGTCGAGTTGGCTGCCGGTGATGAGCGCGCCACGCTCAGAACCGCAGTGGCTGCGCCCCAGCCGTGGAGCGCCGAGCACCCCCACCTCTACCGCATCGTGCTGCAGCTCGAACGGGAAGGCGAGCTGTTGCATCGGCGGGTCGAGACGTTCGGCTTTCGCACGGTCGAACTGCGGCCTGGGGACGGTCTCTATCTCAACGGCCAGCGGATCAAGCTCAAGGGCGTCAACCGCCACGCTTTTTGGCCCGCTTCAGGGCGCACGCTCAACCGCGCGATCGACGAAGCGGACGTGGCGTTGATCCGAGCGATGAATTTGAACGCGGTCCGCACCGCCCACTATCCGCCGGACCCCACCTTCCTCACCGCTGCGGATCAGCAAGGGCTTTACGTGCTCGACGAACTCGCCGGTTGGCACGACGCCTATGACACGGCACTCGGCCGTCGGCTGGTGCAGGAAATGGTCGAGCGTGACGTCAACCATCCGGCGATCTTGTTCTGGAACAACGGCAACGAAGGCGGCTGGAACCCCGCGCTCGACGCGGTGTTTCACGAGTTTGACCCGCAAAAGCGGCCCGTGCTGCATCCCGACGCCCGGGCGAGCGGGGTGGACACCCAGCATTATCTGTCCTGGGACGAGCTGACCCAGTCGCTCGCGGCAGACAGCTGGAAAAACCGCTGGCGGGGTTGGAGGGGCTCCCTCCCGTTGGTGATGCCGACGGAGATCCTGCACGGCCTCTATGACGGCGGTTCGGGCGCTGCGCTCACCGATTTCTGGGAGAAAATCCGCACGGCTGCGCGCGGCATCGGCCTGTTCTTGTGGTCCTTCAGCGATGAGAGCGTGGTCCGTACCGACCGGCAAGGCGCGCTCGATGCAGATGGCAATCACGCTCCCGACGGCATCCTCGGCCCTTATCGCGAGCTCGGCGGCAATTTCCACGCGGTGCGTGCGGCATTCTCGCCTATCCAGCTGGTGCCGCCGGACACGAAAGTTCTGGGCGAAGAAGTTCTGGGCGAAGATTGGGATGGCCGCCTTCGCCTCGACAACCACTACGACCTGACCGACCTGGCAGCTTGCCGTTTTCGCTGGTCCTGGCTGCGCTGGCCCGCGCCCCGGCTGGCCGCCCCGTCGCTGGCCGCCCCGTCGCTAGCCGCCCCGTCGCTGGTGACCCCGTCGCTGGTGACCCCGTCGCTGGCCGCCCCGTCGCTGGTGACCCCGGAGCCCGAACCCAGCGGCGAGCTGACCGGCCCCCCGACTCCTCCCGGTCAGCGCGGTGAACTGCGGATCCCGCCATCGCCAGCCGGGCAGCGAGCGGACGCTTTGCAGCTGGTCGCGCTCGATCCGCGCGGGAGCGAAGTGGCGACCTGGGTTTTGCCGGTGCGTTCGCGCGCCCAGACCGTCCGCAACTGGCTGGCGGCGGATGGGGCAGGTCAAGCCGGGTCCACCCCCACCCCGATTGTGGCGGAAGAAAGTGGGGGGAAACTCCGTCTCCGGGCCAAGACGACCACCGTCACTTTCGACTTGACCCGCGGCATTCTGGTCGAGCTGACCCAAGCGCAGCCCGAGCGCCGCTTGACCTTGGACCACCGTCCGCCGAGGCCCGCGCAGAGCCCCAGGGTTGTTCATTTTCCTGAACCCGCGAGCGGGCGCTACACGGTGCGGTTTCAGGGCCCGCGCGGCAACGACTTTTCCCACTTCACCCTCGAACCCTCCGGCTGGCTTCGTTGGACCTTTCAGTATCGGGCGGCGGCTGAGCCGGCCTGGCAAGGCGTTGCTCTCGGCCTCGCGCGGGAGCAAGTGCAGCACCTCACTTGGCTGGGTGAAGGTCCGGCGCGGGTGTGGCAGAACCGCTTGCAAGGCGGCGTGCTGGGCGTCTGGGAGAAGGATGCTGCGTCCACCCCAGTCGAGTCCGCAGCCGAGCCCAAATTCGAGGGGTTCTATCCCCATCCTTACTGGGCCCGCTTGACCACCCCGGCCGGCAACTTGTACCTGGTCTTTGCGACCGAGCTCTACCTCGGGGTCTTCGCCCCCCGCTTTCCCGCAGACGCGGTCCATGCGGTGGCCGAAGTCCCCCCCGATGGGCTGTGGTTGCTCTCGCGAATTCCGCCGATCGGCGACAAGTTTCACCCGGCAGCAGAACTCGGTCCCAGCAGCCAGCCCAAGGAGGCCAGCCTCGAGCGCGGGGAGGTCTGGCTGTTTTTGGACTGATCTTGGACTAAAGAGCCCAACGCCGCAATTGCTGCTGGGCCTTGCGCTCCTCGGAGGTGTCACGGCCTTGTTGCGCGAGCACGCGGAGACGCAGTTCGAGCGCTGCTGCGTCGAGACAGAAGCTATCGCCATCCGCGGTGGCGAAGCTCGCGTAAGGAATGCCGGATTCGTCGTGTTCGAGGCGCAGAAAAACGACCGGGGAGAAGCTTCCCAGCTCGACAGTTTCGTCTTCTGCGACGCTCGCGGATGAAGGGTCTGGCCACCAGGGTGGTTTCATGGGCATCCTCCTCGGAAATTCCAGGGCACCGAGTTGAACCCTGAATCGATGTTATCGTAAAGGCATGGGGGGGCAAGACCGGCCGGCGGTCTGGGGCATTCCCAGTTTTCCCTGAAGAAAAACCCTGAGATGTCGACTGCACTGCAACAGGACCGCGCCATGGTTTTTTCTGCGCGCGGGAGTACCAAGGTCTACCAGATGGGCGAAGTCGAGGTCCATGCCTTGCGTGGCGTCGACCTCGAACTGCGCGAGTCCGAGTTCACCGTGCTGCTCGGACCTTCGGGAAGCGGCAAATCGACCCTGCTCAACATTTTGGGCGGTCTCGACGTGCCCACGAGTGGCAGTGTGTTTTACCGCGGCGGTGAGCTGACCCAGGCCGCGCAGCGCGAACTCACCCAGTACCGCCGCCATCACGTGGGCTTTGTGTTCCAGTTCTACAACTTGATCCCCAGCTTGACCGCACGCGAGAACGTGGCTTTGGTGACCGAGATCACCGCAAACCCCATGACGCCGGAAGAAGCGCTGGCGATCGTCGGCTTGGAAGCCCGCCTGGACCACTTTCCCTCCCAGCTTTCCGGCGGAGAACAGCAGCGGGTGGCGATCGCGCGGGCGATTGCCAAGCGACCGGATGTTTTGCTCTGCGATGAACCCACGGGCGCGCTCGACATCGCCACCGGCATCCTCGTCTTGGCCGCGATCGATCGGGTCAATCGCGAGCTGGGAACGACCACGGTGGTGATCACCCACAACGCGGCCATCGGGTCCATGGCGGACCGGGTGATCTCGCTCGCCGACGGCAGGATCGCGGCCGAACGGCACAATCAGCACAAGCTCCAACCCCAAGATCTGAGCTGGTGAGCATGAGCCGTCGCGAACTCCCTCAGGTGCTCCATCCGCTGGACAAGAAACTGCTGCGCGACTTGTGGCATATCAAGGGCCAGGCCCTGGCGATCAGCTTGGTGATCGCGGCCGGCGTGGCCATGTTCATCAACTATTTGAGCACTTTCGAGTCCTTGCGCTCGAGCCAAGAGACTTACTACCAGCGCTACCGTTTTGCCGATGTCTTCGCTTCGCTGCGGCGGGCGCCCGAAGACCTCGCCCACCGGATCGCCTGGATCCCCGGGGTGGCCCAGATCGAAACCCGGGTGGTGGCGGACGTCAATCTCGATATTCCCGGACTCAAAGAGCCCGCGACCGGCCGCTTGATCTCGTTGCCGAAAGAGCGGCGGGCCCAGCTCAACGACGTCTACTTGCGGCAGGGTCGTTTTCCGGAGCCAGGGCACAGCGACGAGGTCCTGGTCAGTGAGGCTTTTGCCCAGGCGCGCCGACTCTTGCCGGGCGCGACGGTGACCGCCGTGATCAATGGTCACCGGCGCCAGCTCGAGATTGTGGGTATTGCGCTTTCACCCGAGTACATTTACACCATCCGTCCGGGCGAGCTGATTCCCGACGACAGCCGTTTTGGCATTTTCTGGATGGAGCGCCGCGCGCTCGCCACTGCGTTCGACATGGAAGGTGGCATGAACGACGTGGCTTTGACCCTGATGCCGGGAGCGTCGGTTGAAGAGGTGATCGCCCAGCTGGACCTGCTGCTCGATCCGTATGGTGGCTTGGGCGCGGTCCCCCGCGCGCTGCAGCTCTCCCACTGGTACATCGACAACGAGCTCAAAGGGTTGCAGGGAGCGGGCTTCATCGTCCCGGTGATTTTTTTGGCGGTAGCCGGCTTCCTCCTCCATGTGGTGCTCAACCGCATTGTCGCGGTCCAGCGCGAACAAATCGCTGCGCTCAAGGCCTTGGGCTACACCGATTTTGAAGTCGGACGGCACTATGCTGCGTGGAGCGTGGTAATCGGGATCATGGGTTTGGGGCTGGGGATTGCCGGCGGCTCCTGGCTCGGCTCGGGTATGACCGCGCTTTATGGCGACTTTTTCCGTTTTCCCCTCCTCACTTACCACCTGCCGCGCTACACCGTGGCGATCGGCGCGCTGGTCAGCGTGGGTGTCGCGCTTTTGGCCGCGCTCGGGGCGGTGCAGCGGGCGATCCGCCTGCCGCCAGCAGAGGCCATGCGCCCTGAGCCCCCGGCCCATTACCGGGTGAGCTGGATCGAACGCTTGGGGCTGAAACATGTTTTGGGACAACCCGCGCGCATCATCCTGCGCAATTTGGAGCGCTACCCAGGGCGTGCGTTCGCGTCGATTCTGGGCATTGCCCTGGCGGTCGCGATCTTGATCGTCGGCTTGTTTTTCATCGACGCGATCGACGTGATCATGGATATCCAGTTCAATGTCAAAGAACGCCAAGACTTGACCATGACGTTCTTCCAGCCGGTGTCAGCGCGGGCTTTCCATGAAGTCAGCCGTTTGCCCGGGGTGCTTACTGCGGAGCCCGCGCGTTCGGTACCGGTGCGCTTGGTCGCGGGACATCGTTCGCGCCAGACCAGCATCCTGGGCTTGTCCAACGGGACGCAGCTCCATCGGGTGATCGACGTCTCGCTCAAGCCCATTGCCTTGCCCCCCGAGGGGCTGGTGCTCTCGACGATGCTGGCCGAAATCCTCGGGCTGCGGCGCGGCGATACCCTGCAAGTCGAAGTGCTCGCAGGCCGTCGGCCAGTGCGGCAGGTGGTGGTCGCTGACCTGGTCGAGGAGTACCAGGGGACCTCGGCCTACATGGAGGCAGCGGCGCTTCATCGTTTGCTGCGCGAAGGCCAGAGCCTGAGCGGGGCGTTTCTCCAGATCGACGCGTCCCAGGCCGACGAACTCTACCGGCGTTTCAAACTGCTGCCCGCCGTGGCTGGCGTGTCCTTGAAATCTGCTGCCATCGAAAGCTTCGAGAGAACGATCGCCCAAAATCTGAATGTGATGGTTTTCTTCAATGTCATCTTTGCCAGCATCATCGCTTTTGGCGTGGTCTACAATGCAGCGCGGATCTCGCTGTCGGAGCGCAGCCGGGAGCTCGCAACCTTGCGGGTCGTGGGCTTTACCCGTGCCGAGATCTCTTTCATCTTGCTCGGTGAGCTGGCGGCCCTCACCACGATCGCCATTCCTTTGGGACTGGCTTTAGGGTTCTGGCTAGCTCGCCTCGTGCTTTTGGCCTATAACAACGAGCTATTGCGGATCCCGTTGGTGGTGGGGCCCTTAACTTTGGCCCTGTCGGTCGGCAGTGTGGTGATCGCAGCCATGGTCTCGGGGCTGATCGTCCGCCGTCGCCTCGATCACTTGGATCTGGTGCAAGTGCTCAAGACCCGGGAGTAGTGCGGAGTCGAAACATGAAGGAACGACGTCAACGCCTGCCGCTGCGTCGGCTGATTTTGTGGGGAGTTGGGTTGGCGCTGCTCGCGCTGCTCGCGCTGGCCTTGCGGCCGCAACCGTTGCCGGTAGACCTGGCCAAGGTAGCGCGGGGTCCGCTGCAAGTCACGATCGATGAAGAGGGTGAAACCCGAGTGCGGGAGCGCTTCGTGGTCTCTGCACCTTTGCCCGGGCGGGTCTTGCGCATCGAGCTCGAACCGGGCGACCCAGTGGTGGCCCACGATACCGTGCTCGCGACCTTTCAGCCCATGGCCCCCACCCTGCTCGACGCGCGCACCCGGGCCGAAGCGAGCGCGCGGGTCAAGGCAGCCCAAGCGGCTTTGGGCCTAGCCGAAGCCGAACGCGATCGGATCCAGGCCGAGCTACGCCACGCCCAGGCCGAACACACCCGCTACCGCAAGCTCGCGCAAGAACAAGTGGTGTCCCAAGAGCGGCTAGACTCCGCCGAACTGCAAGCCAAGACCCTGGAAGGAGCCCTGCGCGCGGGCGAGTTTGCGATCCGCAGCCGCCAGCATGAGCTGGAAGTTGTGCGCGCCAGCCTGGTCGAGCAACCCGCCGCTATGTCCGGGCCCAGCGCGCGGCCGATCGAACTGCGTTCACCCATCGATGGCGTGGTGCTCAAGCGCTGGCATGAAAGTGAGGCCATCGTCCTGGCGGGCGAACCCCTGCTCGAGGTGGCCGACCCCAAGGCGCTCGAGGTCGTCTCCGATTTGCTTTCTGCTGACGCGGTCAAAGTGCGGCCAGGCCAGCAGGTGCGGTTCGAGCAGTGGGGGAGTGAGCGCGCTCTCTCCGGGCGGGTGCGCCGGATCGAACCGTCCGGTTTCACCAAGATTTCTGCTCTCGGAGTGGAAGAGCAGCGGGTCAACGTGGTCATGGATTTCACCGATCCCTACGAAGCCTGGCAAGCCCTTGGCGATGGCTATCGAGTCGAGATCAAGATCGTGATTTGGGAGCAGGAGAGCGTGCTCAAAGTCCCGACCAGCAGCCTCTTTCGTCACGGCGAGCAGTGGGCGGTCTACACCCGCGAGGACGGCAAGGCCGTGCTGCGTCCGCTCGAACTCGGGCAGCGCAATGGCCGCGAAGCCGAAATTCTTTCTGGGTTGGCAGAAGGAGTTGAGGTGGTCGTCCATCCCAGCGACGACATCAAGCCCGCGGTCGCCCTGACCCCGCGCTCTTTGTGAGCCTCACCCTCTAAACCTCACCCCCTCTCCGCTCCAGCGAAGGGAGGAGCGCAGAGGGGGTAAGACTGTTTCTGACCGTTTATATTAACTTTTTTGTCTTAGACGATCTGAATCGTCTTGATTACTTTTCAGCCAGAGGACTATACTATTTGGGTACGGCAAGGGGGGGCCGAGTCCAATTCCACCCTATGCATCTGCCCGGTGACGTCCGTCCGTCTGTGGAGCTGAAGCATGCCTATTCATTACCAATATGATAAAACTGAGAACGTCGTGCATTCCTACTTGACCGGCCATGTAGGGGTTCGCGATCTGGAAAAATTCGTTCGCGAAATGCTCAACGATGCTGCCATCAAGAAAGGTTTCATCGAAGTAGCTCACTTAGAAAATATTGAGAGTTATAAATTTGCTTTTGACGAAGCACTGGATTTGCCAGCGCTGTTTGGGCGACTCATCGAGGAACGGGCTTATGCCGGGACGATTTTCATCGCGATCAACGACTACCAATATGGGATGACCCGCATGTTCTTTGCCCTGGGCGAAAATTTTGGCTTGCAGCTGGCGATTGCACAAAGCGAAGAAGAAATGCTCAAGTTGCTCGGCGACATGCGCGCGGGTACGCTGCCGCCCTCCCAGCCCGAGGTCTCGGGCTGGTTCTCGTCCCACCCGCCCCACCCACCAACGCTTTGATCCTCGCTCCCGCGCCGCGCGCTGTAGGAGCAATTCGGACCCCCAGACCAGACGATCGCCTTCCGAGATTCAGCGACGCTCGGAGTTTGTACTGCTGGCGTCCGCCGTATAGTACCTGGTGCAGGCTGCACGAGAGCAAATCGCCACGGCCCCGGTAGATAGCCGTGGTCCAGACAGCGAATTTGACCTGGGTTTTTGCAAGTGGACTCGCGGTCGTTGAACCGATGAGCCGTGAAATGGGAGGTCAGTTATGCCGAGGAATCTTTGGTGCATAGTTGCAGCAGGGGACAGGGTAAGCTCCAGTCGGCAAAAACAAGTTGGATGTGGTAGTGCTTTAGAAGTGCCTGGTGCCTATTCTCTGCTCGGTCGAACCAAATCGTTGATCGAAGAAAGCGTCGAGCGTGCGCGGGCGATCACCGACCTGGAAAGAATCGTTCCCGTAGTTTTGGACGAACATCGGGTTTTTTGGCAGGAGCAACTCGCCTGCGTTCCCGCTACCAACCTGGTGGTCCAACCACGCGCCAGCAGCTCAGCGGTTGCGCTGCTCTTGCCCTTGCTCAAGATTGCGGCGAGGGATCCGCAGGGGATTGTGGTCGTCTTACCAACCCACCATTCCGTCGACGAAAGCGAGGTCATGATCCGGGCGATCGAAGCCGCGGCCGAAGGGGTGGAGCGGTCATCGGAGCGGATCTTGTTGCTCGGGGTGCTGCCCACCGAAGCCCAGACCGCGGGCTGGATCGTCCCCAACAGTCGCGAGGCTGGGTTACCCTTCCATGGGGTGGACGCCTTCATCGATCGACCCGGTCCGCGCATGCTCCGGCTCATCGCGAAGCGGGGTGGGCTCCACTACACCGGACTCCTCGCCGCAGTTGCTGAAACCTTATTGCAGGCGTATGTGGCCCACTTGCCCGAACTCTTGCTGGCGCTTTCGTCCTGGCAGAACAGCGCCTGGGACCGCAGTGCGTGGGGCCTTTGTCCGGCGGATCTTCCCGCTCGCGATTTTGCCGCAGACATCTTGGAGCCCAGTGCCCATCAGCTGGGAGTGATTCTGCTGCCGCCTTGCGGCTACGCAGAAATGGTCACGCCCGCCTCCATCAGGCGGCTTTCCTTGCAGGAAGAAACCGTGTTCCTGCCGGCGAACTGGACGCCTACGCTCGCGCGCTGGCAGCCACCGGCGTGAGCGTGGCCCGCTTCAGCTCTCACCGTCCGCTGACCAGGCGGTTGCGCCCTTCCTGCTTGGCGCGATAAAGCGCCTGGTCAGCCAGCTGCAAAACCTGTTCGACGTCGTGGCCGCGAGAATTGTCGGCCAAGCCAATGCTCACCGTGACGTTGAGCACGTTTTCCGGTAGGTTGCGGGCCGGTTTGCGCGCTGGGCGGCGGCGGTTGCGGGTGCGCACTTTGAAAGGCTCTTGGGCGATCTCGGTGCGCAAGGCTTCGAGGTGAGGTGCGGCGGCAGCTGCTGCGAGCCCGGAGAAGACCACGCAGAATTCTTCCCCGCCATAACGAAAAGGTCGCCCCTTCGCCCCGACCCGGCTGAGCTGACGCCCCACTCGCCGCAGCACCTGGTCCCCCACGGCGTGTCCGTGACGATCATTGATCTTCTTGAAGTGATCGATGTCGATCATCGCCAAGGCGTAA
>CAZCOV010000106.1:2513-17428 GCA_964499975.1 uncultured Thermoanaerobaculia bacterium | reverse complement strand
CTCAGCTAGCCCAAGATCTTGGGCGTGACCAGCCACAGCAAGCAGCCGCGGCCGGGATGGACTTCTTGCCACGACTCGATTTCGAAGTCGATGCGCGCCAAAGCCGCGGTTGGCATGTGGAGGTTAGCCTGCCCGATCAGCTGACCCGCGAGTTCTGACCACGTCGGCTCATGCCCGACCAAAAGCAGCGACGCGCACGGCACTTCGACCCGCCGAATCTCGTGCAGCGTCCTGTTTACAGAAGATTCATAAAGCGCATCTAAGATCCGGGTTGGCAGGTTGAAGCCGCCTGCAGCAGCAGCCAGTTCGAGCGTCTTTCGGGTGCGCAGGGCAGAAGAGGTCAGAGCCAGTTCCGGGACCTGTTCGGTCGCAACCAAGAAGCGCCCGATTTTGGCTGCGTCCTGCTGGCCGCGCGGATTGAGCGGGCGCTCGTGGTCGCTCATCGCTCCTGAGTCCCAGTCGGATTTAGCGTGTCTGAGGAAGTAAAGCCGTTTCATCGGATTTCCCAACTGCGGTCAAAGTTGCCCTGAGGCTCTGAAGTCAGTTTCAACCGCATGCTATCCTGAAATGTCCATGACCACCAAGAACGTAGCCACCATCCCCACAGACGACGCAGGGTTTGCCAACGCAACCACGGGAAAGCCACCTGCGAACGAAGTGGGTTCCCCATTGACCACTTCTGAGCGCAGTCACCTCGACGCCAAGAAACTCTTCATCAACCGCGAGCTGAGCTGGTTGCAATTCAACCGACGCGTGCTGGAAGAGGCTTTGGATGCGCAGAATCCCCTGCTCGAACGGGTTCGGTTTCTCGCCATTTTCGCCAGCAACCTGGACGAATTCTTCATGATCCGCGTCTCGGGACTGCGGCGTCAGCTCGCAGCCGGCGCTTTGAGCGCGCCTCCAGACGGCATGTCCCCAGTGCAGCAGCTGGCCGCAATCCGCGATCAGTTGCGGCCCGTGCAAGAGCAGAGCATCCGCTGCTGGCAGGAAGATCTCCAGGGCAAGCTGCAGCAAGCCAAAATCGAGGTGCTCACTTGCGAAGAGCTCAAACGCAAGCAGCGCAAGTTGATGCGCGCCTACTTCCGGCGTGAGATCTTTCCCGTCTTGACCCCGCTCGCGTTCGATCCAGGCCACCCTTTTCCCCACATTTCGAACCTCAGCATCAACCTCGCCGTGGTCCTCAACGAGCCAGACCACGGCCAACGCTTCGCTCGGGTGCGGGTGCCCACGACCTTGCCGCGTCTGCTGCGGGTGCCCAGCGAGGAAACCGCGGATACCTATGACCTGCGGGGCCTCGAAAAGCAGGTCTCTGGCCACTTTGTTTGGCTCGAAACCGTGGTGGCAGCCAATCTCGACTTGCTCTTTCCCGGCCTCGAAATCCTCGCTGTCTACCCTTTCCGCGTCATCCGCGACGCAGATTTTGCGATCGAAGAAGATGAAGCCTCTGACCTTTTGACCGCGCTCGAAGAAGGGGTGGGGCAACGCCACTTCGGCTTGGTGGTCCGGCTCGAAGTCGACGAACGCATGCCCGAACGCATTCGCGACATTCTGCTCACCAACCTCGGGCTTGCGCCCTACCAGGTGGATACCGTGCGCGGTCCCCTCGGCATGGCAGCGCTTGCGGAGCTGGCCCGTCTCGAACGACCCGAACTCAAGTTCCCTCCTTTCCTGCCCATCTTGCCCACGTCTTTGAGCCGGGGGGAGGACTTGTTTGCGGTGCTGCGCCGCCGCAATGTCTTGCTCTATCACCCTTACGACAGCTTCAACCCGGTGATTGATTTCATTCGCACCGCGGCCCGCGATCCGGAAGTGCTGGCGATCAAGCAAACGCTTTATCGGGTGGGGCCGGACTCGCCGATTGTGGAAGCACTCAAGGCTGCTCGCGAGAATGGCAAGCAAGTTGCGGTCTTGGTCGAACTCAAAGCGCGCTTTGATGAGACCAACAACATCGTCTGGGCGCGGGCCTTGGAGCATGCTGGGGTGCATGTGGTTTATGGGGTGGTCGGTCTCAAGACTCACGCCAAAATCTGCCTGGTGGTACGCCGTGAACCCGAGGGCATTCGGCTTTATGCTCACCTCGGCACGGGCAATTACAACCCAGTCACGGCCCGGGCCTACTCTGACCTCGGCTACTTCACCAGCAACCCCACGATCACCGCCGACGTGGCCGACCTGTTCAACGCTTTGACCGGTTACTCACGCAAAGAGGCTTACGACAAGCTGCTGGTAGCGCCCAAACGCATGCGCCAGGAGTTGCTCTTGCGGATCGACCGCGAAATCGCCTGCCACCAACAAGCAGGTGGCGGCCATCTCGCATTCAAAATGAACGCCTTGGTGGACAAAGCTTGCATCCAGGCTCTCTATCGGGCTTCCCAGGCGGGCGTTCAAGTCGACCTCCAAGTGCGCGGAATCTGCTGCTTGCGGCCGGGAATTCCCGGAATTTCCGAGCACATCCGCGTCACTTCGATCGTCGGACGATTTCTCGAGCACGCGCGGATTTTCTATTTCAGAAATGGCGGCGACGAAGAACTCCTGCTCGGCAGCGCCGACTTGATGCCGCGTAACCTCGACGGCCGTTTCGAAGTGCTTTTCCCGGTCGAAGATCCGGAGCTCAAGCGCCACTTGCGCGATCAGATCTTGTTCGTCCACCTGCGCGACAACTTGCGTTCAAGGCAGCTGCTGCCCGATGGGACCTATCAGCGGCTACGCCCCGCTCAGGGGGAGTCGCCCCTCGATTCGCAGCAGTGGATGCTCGAGCACCGGGGCTCGTGGCACAACGAGCTTTGAACCCAGCAGTGGTGGCTACTTGCCTTCACCTGAAGGTTCGGAAAGAACCTTGGGCGCCTGCTCGAAGATCCGGGACAAAAACAGCGCCATGGCGTGGCTGAAGTAGTCGCGGTTGCTCTTCTTGCGGAACCCATGACCTTCGTCTTTGGCCAGGAAGTACCAGGGCTCACCCCCATTTTTGCTGACCGCAGCGAGGATCTGCTCGGCTTCGCTCGCCGGGACGCGGGGATCGTTCAAACCCTGAGCGATGAACAACGGCCGCTGGATCTTGTGCGCATTGGTCGTCGGCGAAATGCGTTGCAAAAAAGCGCGCATCTCGGGATCGCGCTCGTCACCGTACTCGACGCGGCGTAGATCGCGGCGGTACGACTCGGTATTTTCGAGAAAAGTGACGAAATTGCTGATGCCGACGATGTCGATCCCACCGCGCAGCCGATCGTTGTAGTGGGTCAATGCAGCGAGCGTCATGTAGCCGCCATAAGAGCCACCCATGACCGCGACCCGCGCAGCATCGAGCTCGGGCTGGGTGGCGATCCAGTCGAGCAGCTTGCCGATGTCGCGCACGGAATCCTCGCGCAGATATCCATCATCGAGCTTGAGGTAACTCTTGCCATAGCCGGTCGAGCCCCGAACGTTGGGGGCGAGAATGGCGATCCCCAACTCGCGGACCAAGAACTGATCTTCGGCGTCGAAAGAAGGACGGTACTGCCCTTCGGGTCCGCCGTGGATGTCGATCACCACGGGCCACGGGCCTTTGCCTTGCGGTTGGTAGTAAAAAGCTGGGATTTGGCGCGGTTTGCCTGTCACTTGGTCGAACGTCTCGTAGTGGATCAGCTGCGGGATCACGAACTCGCTGGTGTCTAGGCCCCCGACTTCGCTGTAGGTCCAGCGGGTCAACTGTTGCGACTCCGGCTCGAGCATATAAACGTCGCCGGGGGTCTGCGGCGTGTTCCAGTTCATGGCCAGACGCTTACCGTCTGGGCTGAAATCGAACCCAAAGATCTGGCCGACCGGCATCGTCGGCAAAGCGACATCCTTGCGCGTGGCCGCATCGAGCAAGCGAAAATGGTCGATACCGTTCTCGTTGTAGCTGAATGCCAGCCACTTGCCATCGGGTGACACGGCCACCTGCGAGATGTCCCAGGGAATATCGTGGGTCAAGACTTCGTGGGTGCCCGTCTTGAGGTCAAAGTAGCGCAGTTGCTGGAATTCCGTACCTTCATCGGACGCGTAGTAGATCCCTCGCCCGTCGTGCGACCACTCGGCAGTGCTATAAGCCACGGTTTCGGTCGTCTCGCGCAGCGGCTGCAGCTTGCCGGTTGCCAGCTCGTAGATGAAGGGGTGGGTTTCGTTGGCGGACACCACCCGAGCGACGATCAAGCGGGTGTCGTCAGGTGACCATGCCTGGGCGACCCAAAACCCCTCTTTTTCCAGGAGCGGACGCGAAGCCCCACCTTTTTCGAGGTCGACCAAGTGGATGTCCCAGTCCTTGCCGTTGCGCACGGTGGTGGTAAAGGCCAGCCGATCTCCCCGGTTGGACACCACCGCTCCGGTGTTGCGCGAGCGGCCATCGGTCAAGAGCGCAGGGGTGCGCTGGTTCATGTTGAACAGGTAAAGCTGGAAGTTCTCGGAGCCCCCCACATCCTTGCCCAAAACCAGGCTGTTGCGGGCAGGGTTGGGAATCACTGCCACTTCGGCCACGGGTTCTGCGAAGAAAGTGAGTTGCTGGCGGGCTCCCCCCGGAAACTTCACCCAATGAACTTGTGGGGTTTCGCCAAAACGGGTGGAGATCAAGATCCCCTCGCCCGAAGGGTGGAAACCGCGGAAAGAAGCCGAACGGGTATTCTGGTACTGCTGATAACGCTGGGCCAGAGTGGCCGGAATTTCGGGAATTCCTTGGATCACCAGATTCCCTTTTTCGACGCGTTGAGCGTCGGCCCAGAGCTGGCTTGCGGTCAAGCTCAGAAGAGCGCAGAGGAAAAGCAGGAGCGCGTTATAACGGCTGTTGCGGCTGAGTTTGAGCATTGGAGGATCTCCCTGGTACCGATGAAAGTTGGCGGGACCTAGCCCGCTATCGCCCCCCTTTTACGCAGAACTGCGGAGTCGGGTTGCTGGCGGAGCGACCGAGCCCGCCCCACCAGACCCACCGCCAGTCTCACCAGCGGTTTTGCGCGGGATCGCAGCTAGCCGACTGCGGGGTCGTCGGCATCGACCGTCATGTAGTCTTCCCACTCCTGGGCAAAGGCGAGGGAACGGAAATCGCGCATGCGGTCGAGAAAGACCACGCCGTTTAAGTGATCGTACTCATGCTGGACGATCCGCGCTTCATAGCCTTCGGCGCGATACTTGAGCGGCTGGCCATGGCGATCGACACCATGAACGCGCACCGCGGGATGCCGCGGGACCAGGCCGCGCAGATCAGGGATCGACAGGCAGCCCTCCCAGTCGTAAACCAGCTCTCCCGGCTCAGGTTCAATCATCGGGTTGATCAAGACCTTGAGCTCGGGTTCACGCGGCGCCTGGCTATCCGGGTCGACCGCAGCATAGACGAATATTTGCCAGCTGATCCCGACTTGCACCGCCGAGAGGCCAACCCCGCGGGAAGCCCGCATGGTTTCGAACAGGTCGTCGATCAGAGTCTGAATTTCGGGTTCGGCCAAGCGCGCCATGGGGAGGGATTCCGCTGGCGTGCGGAGCGCCGGATGGCCGAGGCGTACAATCGGACGAAGTGCCATGCAAGTCCTCCGCTGCCCATTGTACAAGATGGCGGACGGCAAAAGGACACCGCGGCTCAACCCCTCAACCTAGCTGTGCCGCTGCCGGCTCGCCGTTGCCGGGCGTCGCGTTGGTGAAACCGGCACGACATGGCCGGAATCGCCAGGCGGCAAGTGGGCTGCGGTGTGGTTCAGCCCACCACGAGCGCGCTCGAGCAGCCCGATCAATGCACTGAGCTGCTCGTCCGCGACGTGGTCTAACGTTGCCTGGATCCACGCATCGAGAGGTAAATCAATCTCGGCAAGCAGAGCGAGCCCACTCGGGGTGATCGATACTTTGACGACCCGTCGATCCGTCCGGTCGCGAATCCGGGCGATCAGCCCTTTGCCTTCGAGGCGATCGAGCAAGCGGGTGACATCTGGAACTGCGGTCACCATCCGTTCCCCCACCTCACTGCAAGCCAGAGCAGCAGGGTGCGCGCCGCGCAAAATCCGCAGCACGTTGTACTGAGTTGCGGTGAGTTCGTAGGGTTTGAAGAATTGCCCATGCAGCTGATCGAGCTGGTTGGCCGTGCGCAAAATGTTGAGCAATGCCTCTTCTGCCAGGCTGGCAAACGGCTGTTCTTGCTGGATCTCTTTTTTCAGCACCTCGCACCCCACACAGTGGTGAGTCCATGGTAGTCGTCAGGGCGCGCACTGTAAAGTAGCGACCGCAAAGTAGCGACCGCGGGCAAGTGGCGATCGCAGTCGGGCCATGGCAACGCACCTTGAACTTGCAACTGTCGGGGAATGATGTACTGGAACGATCTCGCCCACCACCTCGGCTGCGAACGGCTAGCCCGCCTGTGGCTAGCGCATCCCACGGTGCGAGCTGCGGTCAATCAACGGGTGACCGGACGCGCGGATTGTTGGCCCACCGAGTGGTTCGCGCGCACGTTCGCCCGCCGACTCCCGCTGGGTCGAGGCGTGGTTTTGGGCTGTGGCAGTGGATCCCTCGAACGGGATCTGGTGCAAAAAGGCATCTGCACTCGCGTGGTGGGGGTGGACCTTGCGCCAGAGCCGCTCCAGCACGCTGCACAGCAAGCCGTCGCGGCCGGTATGGGGACCGCCATCGAGTACGTCCAGGGCGACGCCCGCAGCTACCTTGCGGCGCATCCGCAAACCTTCGACGGGGTGTTTTTCCATGGCTCACTCCACCACTTCGATCGGCTCGACGAGTTGATGGTCTTGATCCGTCAGGCCCTCACGCGACAAGGGCTGCTTTACCTCGACGAATACGTCGGGCCATCGATGGAGCAGTGGAACAGCTGGCGTCTGCTCCCGGCCAATGTCGCCTATTACCTGCTTCCCTCCGTCCTGCGGCGCCCCAGGTTGGTGCGCGCTCCGCGCAACCCTGCAGACCCCGGCGAGGCAGTGGCAGCGGCTGAGATCCTGCCTGCGTTGCGCCGGCACTTCACTCTGCTGGAGCAACGCGACTACGGAGGAAACCTCCTGGGGCTGGTTTTCCCCAACCTCAAAACCGCGGCGGAAGGGGCTTGCGCTGCGGATCTCGAAGGGGCGGTTCGCCGCTTGCTCTCCGCCGAGGATCTCCTCCTCCGCTGCCAGGTGAAGTCACACTACACGGTGGTCGTGGCGGAGTCGAAGTCGTCCCATTCGGGATAACGCAGCCGCGCGACGCTACCGACCGGGTTCCCCTGAGCCAGCGCAGATCCGTAGTACAATCTGCGCGCCGGCATGGCGCCTGGTGGTGATGGGTAAGCAGACACACGAAACTCATGGTCAAACAGCGGAATATTTTGATCGTCGGCGTCAGCCAGGAAGAATTTGATCGGGTAGCCCCATTTTTGAGCCGCGAGAGCTTCGAGATTGACCGCTTCCCCAGCGGTAGCGGCGCGATTGAGCTGGTGTCGCTGGTCCCTTTCGAGGTCCTGATCGTCCGTTTTCCCCTGCCTGACCTCGAAATGTCTTCATTCCTCGCGAAAGTCCGCCACCCCACGAGCGGCTGCTTGCACTCCTCGCTCCTGCTCCTCACCGCGGCAGAACGGGCGGAGGAAGCCAAAGCTTTCATCGGGCACGGAGCGAACCGGGTTTTGGCCTTGGAGGACTCCGCCGAAACCATCCAGATGACGGTTTCTAGCCTGCTCAGCGTGGCGCCGCGCAAGGCTGCCCGCTTCCTCGCCCGTCTGGAGATCAAGCTGGGTGGGGCCAACGACATGGTGCTCTGCCAGACCGAAAACATTTCGGCGACGGGAATGCTGATCCGCACGGACCGCCGCTACGAAGCCGGCACCAAGATCCACTTCGAGTTCACTTTGCCCAACGACGAACGCCCGATCGTCGGCATTGCCGAAGCCGTGCGCATTACTACCAACGAAAAAGAGCAAGTCGGCGGCATCGGCGTTCGCTTCCTCTCTTTTGCCGGCGATTCGCAGCGCCGTTTCGAAGCCTACCGTCAAAGTTTGTAAGTGAAATTGTAAGTGTAAGTTTGTAAGTGAAATTTTGTAAGTGAAAGTTCAGGTAACGCTGCCAGAACCCGGGGATCTCTCCCGCTTGCGACCATGAAGTCGAGCAGGACTCACCAGGGGGTTGCTTCCTGCTTTCAGCCGCAAGAGCCCGTGCGCCAGCCCATGGCCAGCGAGGTAGGTGGCGCTCGCCCACAGCATGCCGAAGAGGAGACCGCAGAGAGCACCACCCCAGGGCGCCGTGGCCTGGGTGCGGAGTTCGTTCACCAGCAGGAAGAAATCGTCGCGGCGCAGGACCTCGGTTGCCGACGTCCAGGGGGGCAGGGAAGTGGCGAGGATGGACCCGATTTCGTAGGCATCACCCCAGAGCGAAATGAACGGAGCGAACGCCACGGGCAAGGCCGCACCGAACTGCACTGCCCGGCCGTGCCGGCCCGCCCACAAGAGCAACCCCACGCCGGGCCACAAGGTGAGCAGGTAGGGGAAAAACACGGTGACGAAGTAGACCAGGTCGCTGCCGTGGGTGCTGAAACCAGCTAGCCGGCCGGCGTACTCGCTCTCCGCCACGACAAAAGGGACGAGTTTCGCCCACAGCGCCCCGCCGTAAAGCGGTGCGATTTCCAGCCGGCTGACGCTGCCGCCAGCGATCAGGCATCCTGAAGCGTGCAGCAACTCGTGGATCGGGACGTAAATCCACCAGCTCGCGACCAGACCGCCAAAGATCCCGGCGAAGCCCACCCAACCCGCTGCCAGACAGCGTTCAAAGCCCTGCCAAGGCGCTTGCCAGAGGGAGGCAAGACGCTGCCAGCCAGCGTCCTCAGGGAGTTGGCCCGAGTTCATTCAGTTGGCGGCGGGGGAACCCGGAGCATGCCATCTCGCCAGGGGAAGGGCCCGAAGCGGAACGTGCGACCGTCCGGCAAGAGAAAGCTCACTTCGAGTTCGAGTTCGGGTTCGCCGTCATGGTACAGCTCGACGTCGCCGCTGGTGATCCGCTGGAAGCCTTCGATGATCGGGGCATGCAGCCGAATCGTGGTGGGTTTGCGGATGTTCCGCTCCAGACCGCCATCGGCTTGCCGGTGGCCGAGGTCGTAACGGAAAAAGTCCCCGAGGTCCACCCGATCATCAAAGGAGCCGCTTTGGGTGGTCACTTGTAAAAAATTGTTGTCGATCAGCGACAGCTCACTAATCTCGGCGCTCTGGTTGATGATGCCGAAACGGAAAATCCAGCCGCGACCGGTTCGCCGCTGGACCGTGGCCACGAGTTCGAGCAAGGGCTCGGCTGGGGTCGCGTCCAGGGCGTTGGTCAGATTTTCCAGCTTGAGCGACAGGCCCTCGTTTTCCGCGGGCAGACGGAAGTAGAGTTCGCCCAGCCGATGCTTTAAATCCCACGCTCCGAGCAAGCGGCGCAGCTCTTCGAGGTCGGAGGTCGAAGTGCGCACCACCCGGATCGAGTCACCGGCTTGCAACTCGAAGTCGCCGACCCGGGCCGCGCGGTCGGCCGCCACTTCATAAACCCGACGGTTGACCCCTTGGAGCGAAAACCCCGAACGCAACTTCACCTGGCGATTCCACACGATTTCTTGCAGCGACAAGCGGGTGGTGCGGGCCCGAACCGTGCCCTTGGCGTTCAAATGCGTGGCCGTGCCGAGTCCCACGATCCCGACCAAATACGGCTTGCCCGATTCTTCGAGTTTTTCCAACGCGTGCTGCAGCGCGACAAAATCCCAGGCGGTGGGGTCCTCGCCTTCTTGCACGCGCTGGCCATAAACGAACGGCACCACGAAATCAACGGCGCCGATCAGTTCGGGCGCGTCTGGGTCCCGATCGAAACCGCGCGGCAGCGAGACCGAGAGGAAGAGCGA
The DNA here is from genome assembly GCA_964499975.1 of uncultured Thermoanaerobaculia bacterium. Taxonomy (GTDB): domain Bacteria; phylum Acidobacteriota; class Thermoanaerobaculia; order Multivoradales; family J023; genus CAZCOV01. Next base: position 7,603 of record CAZCOV010000106.1, on the reverse strand, counting down.
CCGTTCGACCGCTGGGCGCAGGGCCGTGAAGAATTGAGCGCAGCTGGCCAGCGAGTCGATGGTTTTGAAGTCGAAGTGAAACCCGGCGGGGACGATCCCCTGACTCTCGACGGCAAAGCTCAAGTCGGCGAGCGCGGGTCCGAGGGCCTTGGCCGCCGCTTCGGGGTCCCCAACTCCCGACCAAGCTCCAGCGATCACCAAGGTCGCGGCCAGCGGTGACGGCACGCTCGGCAAGGTCAGCCGTTTGAGCCCTGGTCCACCGAGGTCCAGTTCGGCCGCTTCGAGGAACAGCTCGGCGATCCCCGCTTCTTTGAGCTGAGCCAGCGCGCTTGCGGCCAGGGGTTCACTGTTTTGCCCCACCCACAAGGCCGAAGTCGGGGCCTTCTGCTGCTGGCGCCAGGCATCGAAACACCCGGTTGCAGCGAGCAGGATCGAGGCGAGCAGCAGGGTCTGGGTTGGCATTGCGAGTCGAGTCATCAGCGCATCCTTTTCACGGTGGGTCGGAGCTTGGCGGCTCACCGCTTTCGTCTGAGGTCATCGTATCCTGCCGAGGAATTTTAATCAGGACTTCGAGGCCAGCGCCAGGGCGGTTGTGCGCGGTGATCTCTCCGCCGTGCTCCTCGATGATCCGACGGGTGATCGGCAAGCCGAGGCCGGTTCCGGTTTCGTGGGTGGAAAAGTAGGGTTCGAAAATCCGCGGCAAGAAGTCCGGAGGAACGCCCGGACCCGCATCGACCACCCGGATCAGCGCGGCGGCTCCTACGGTCTCCACGCGGACCGTGACCTCACCCGAGGAACCGCTGGCGCGCACCGCATTTTCGAGCAAGTTGCGCACTGCCCGACGCAACAGCTTGGCGTCGAAACGGGCGTGGACCGCGCGGTGAGGACTGCTGAACACCACGCGCACGCCGCCCGGCAAGGCATCGCCATAGGTGGCGACCAGCTCAGCGACCACGGCGACCAGGTCTCCGGGTTGGAGTTCGGCGCGCGGGATACGGCTATAGATCGAAAAGTCCGAGGCCAGATCGCGCAGCTCGTCGACTTGCTTCAAGATGTTGTCCACACAGCGGTCGAAGACTTCGTCGAGGCGTTGGGGATCTTGCGCATGGACCATTTTCAAGTGCTCGGCCGACAGCCGGATCGGGGTCAGGGGATTCTTGATTTCGTGGGCGATCAGCCGCGCCATTTCCGCCCACGCGGCAAGGCGCTGGCCGCGCACCACTTCGGTGACGTCATCGACCACGAGCAGTGCGGCAGGGTCAGCACCGGGCAGCGGCACCCACGTCAAGGTCCACTCACGCTCGCCTTCGGCGAGACGCAGGGTCGCGCGCTCGCTCAGCTCACCGACTTGCGCCAAAAACTCGCGCACCGGGCGCAGCCGTTCACTGGCTGCGAGCAGCGAGGGGAGGGAGGTCCCTACCCGAGTGCCCAGCATTTCGGCCGCGACCCGGTTGTGCAGCAGGACTTGCCGCGCCGGGTCGAGCGAGACCACCCCTGAGGTGATGTTTTCGACCATCCGCTCGACCACCTGCTTTTCATGGAGCAGCTTTTCCCGCCCGCTGGCGATCCGCTGGGCCATTTCGTCGATCGCCTGGGCGAGGGCTTCCAGCTCGCGCTCGCGCGGTGCCAGCCCCAGCTCGGACGCGCCTGCCGCGATCCTGCGGGTTCCTTCGATCAACTCCATGAGCGGGGTGGTGAAACTGCGCGCCAACCGGCTGCCCACCGCGAGCAGGAGCAGAAAAAGCCCGGTGGAAACCAAAACCGCCCGTCGGCGCATCCGCGCCAGCTCACGCGCCACTTCTTCTTCTTGTTCGAGCAAGGGCACCGAAACGAAAAGCCCCTGCCGGATCTCGCTGGCACTGCGCATCTTGAGCGGGGCATAAAGCTCCCGGTAAACAAAGTCACCGCGATGCTGCTGGCGCGAGCCCGACTCGTAGCCGAGCAGGGCCAGCCGCGCATACACCTCGCCGGGAATCCGTCTGGCCAGCAGTCCGGCGGTGAACAACTCCTGCTGGCTCGAAGCATAGACCCGGTTGCTCCAATAAAAATTGATCTGGTGCTGGACCAGCCCAGAGATCCACTCGAGCAGTTCGCGGTTGACTCGGGTTTCGATACCAACCCCAGGCTCGATGCCGCGGATGAAGTCGAGCAGAAACCAGCGCGCTGAGTTCAGCGCAGCCTCACCCCGCGCCCGCTGCTCCTCGCGCAAGCGCAGTTCAAAGCCGCGCAATAAGAAGAGGTTGAGCGCGACCAGCGGGAGCAGCAACAAGAGGGTATAAACCAGGATCAAGCGTTGGGAATAGGAACGGATGATCCGCTTGAGGAGCCCGCGCAGGGCCAACGTCTGCGGCACGGTCAAAAGCCAGCCAGCCCCGGCCAGGGCAGCGAGCAAAAGCAAGGTGGCCAGGACGCGGATACCTACCCTTTCGAGTGCAGCGCGCGGCGACAACCATGGCAAGTACAAGACGGCAAGCCCGCCGTCCTCGTTGGGAAGCGGCCAAGCCCAAGCGCGTCCGCTGGGCGTCTCGAGCTGGGTCGGTCCGGCCGTGAGCAGCGGTTGGGACAGCGGCGGCGCTCCTTCCCACGGGCTGACGATCGCTTGACCATCGCGGGTGTAGAGGGCATAAAGCAGCGGTTCGGGCAAGCCGTCGATCGTCCGCCGCAGGGTCTGACCGCCGAGGAGCGAGGCTTCCAGCTCCTCGATCTCGGTCACTGCCAGACGGAAGCCAGGGCGGGGCAAGAACCAGAAACGGGCGACTCCCCATGCCTGACCGTCGGCGGTCAGGGTGGCTTCGCCCAAAGCCATGGCGTCTTGCCAGGCCCGGGTCGGCGGCACTTGCCAGCTGGCCGGTTCCCCGATCAACCGATGCTCGGCATCGAGCGACAGTCCGAGCGAAAACGTCGAGATGTCGCCGTTTTGAGCTTCCACCACCAGCGCCGAGAGCCCATCGCGCTGGGCCAGCGGGGACTCGCGCCAGAGCACAAACGCCAAGTCCTGGGAGTCGACTTGCGCAGCTTGGGGCGGACGCAGGCGCGCCACGTCGTAGCCGTCCAGAAATTCGAACATCGCGAGGTGCAGCTGGTTGACTTCGAGCGCAGTTGGTGGGCTGATCGCGGGCAAGAAGCGTTGTTCCACTTCGCGCCGAAACTCCAAGCGATAGACCAGCTCCCCGCTGATCGCCGCGAGCAGAGCACCGACCAGCCATAAGATGGCCAAGGCCGCGGGCCGCTCGGCCAGACGGACGCAGTCCAGCCAGCGGACTGCGACTGCGCCCGCGGCGAGCAGCAGCAAGCCGGCAACTGGCCACAGTTCGAGCGCCGCAGCGGCCGCGAGCAACAGCAGCAGGGTCAATCCGACCAGCCGCTCCTCAGCTTCCCCATTCCGGCGGGGACCCGCGCCCGCGGCGAGCAGCCCCACGGCCAAGCAGCAACCCAGCAGTCGGTAGGCGAAGACCTCGACGGTACCGCCAAAGCCGCGGGCGAGGTCCAAGTTGCCGCTCTGCTGCCCCAAGATCCAGTGCAAGACCAGCAAGAGGAACACGGCGCCCGCGCCGCGCACGACCGCCGGGCCGGGGGCACGCCAGCCTGGGGCACGCCAGCCCGGAAGCCCGAGAAAGGCCCAGCCGGAGAGCAGAACGGAAAGCGCCAAGCTCAAGGTCGGGAGCCGCGGCAGGCCCAACGCCGCTCCTGCAGCCATCACCGCCCCTGCGCTCAAGAGCAGGGGAAGCGCGGGCCAGCGCCAAGAAGACCGTCCGGCCAAGCGCGCCAAAGCGAGCAGGGTGACGGCCAGGACCGCGGCCGCGGCAGACTGCCACCCGCACACTTTGGGGTGCGGAAGAGCCCTTGCGGGATCCTCGACGATGAACAGCGTCGGGATTCCCTGTAACACGATGGCGAGTTGCTCTGCCGAAGTCGCGCCCGCGGGCCCGAGCGACCAGCGCACCCCACTGGCTGGCCAGCGGGAGAACGCTACCGGCGGCTGATCGGTCAGCAAGCTGCGCCCAGCCACGATCCGCCAGGGGCGCTGCGGATCACCCAATGCGGCCACCGCAAAGAGGGTTACCGCAAGATGTCCATGGTGGAAAGCCAAGCCGGTTTTGGGTAACTCGTGACTGCGCGGTTCGTGCAGCAGCCCGTCACCTGCCCAGGCGAAGACCTCGCCGCTGGGATCGAGGAGGAAGAGGTTGATTCCTGGCGCTGCGCTATGCACGCGCGCTTCAAGGAGCTGAAACGTCGCGAGCTGGACCGGTTCAAGCTCGTTCGGACGTCTAATCAGCGGCGGCTGACCCCAAGCAACAGCCGCGCTTTGAGCAACGGCTTCAAGGTCATCCCACAGTTGCTGGTACGCTGCGGCGATCTCCGTTTGCCGTCCGGCCAACGAAGAGCCCGCGCGGGGCGCGGTGAGTGCTGCTGTGAGCAGGAGTCCGGCGCTGAGCAACAAGCCGCCCAGCCCGCACCAGAAATTCAAGCCGGGTGGGCGTCCGCGCCAGAACAAAAGCGCGAATCCGCCCAAGCTGATGGCTGCCCCCAGGGGTTGCAGGGCGAGCGCACTCACCGCGGCAAACCAAATCGCGACACCGAAAAGCGGGTGGATTGCCGCGGTGCGCTCCGCGGTTGCATCGCTGCCGATGAGTCGCATCCAGCCAAGCGTAGCCCAAATTCGTCGGGGTCGCCATCATCGCCTGACGTCTGCTGCGCACGTTTTGCGTATACCAGGTTGTCGGGCAGTGAAGCACGACAACCGGGAGACCCAGAGATGAAAAACCAAAGCAACATGAGCGCTGGCGAACTCAGCCACAATCATTCCAATCATAGAGATCTGAAGGTCAAGAGTGCGGTCAAGGCGGGCGGACAGCAAGAGCAACACAACGAGACGCTGAGCGTCCGCAGTGCGGTCAAAGGGGGAAAGTCCGGCCTGCAGCACAACGAGACGCTGGCCGTTCGCAGTGCGGTCAAGGCCGGCATAGTGTGGCCACAGCACAACGAGACGCTGAGCGTCCGCAGCGCGGTCAAGGCGGGGGCTCTTTTTCCTAACCACAACGAGACGCTGAGCGTCCGCAGCGCGGTCAAGGCGGGGGCTCTTTTTCCTA
>CAZCOV010000106.1:0-2413 GCA_964499975.1 uncultured Thermoanaerobaculia bacterium | reverse complement strand
ACCACAACGAGACGCTGAGCGTCCGCAGCGCGGTCAAAGCAGGCATCAACAGCTCCCAACATAACGAGACGCTGGCCAACGCAGGTTCGCTCCTTGGGGGAGACGAGTAACCCCGCACCGACTTTTCGGTCGAGTTCGCTGAGGTCGAGGCGCTCCGAGGGGGCGCCTTTTTTCGTTGGCGTCGGGATTCGGATATCCTTGCGTTGTTTTTGGATCAACTTACTTCGTCAATTTGCTTCGAGGTCTTGATGAAAGCAACGCTCGACCCCATTTTCTCCCCCCGAACGGTTGCCGTCGTGGGCGCCTCGCGCCAACGGAATTCGATCGGCTATGCCCTGCTCCACAACTTGTTGGTCAACGAGTTCCAAGGCGCGCTTTACCCGGTCAACCCCCACGCCGAGGTGATCCACTCGCTCAAGTGCTACCGCACCATCAGCGCCATTCCGGATCCGATCGACCTCGCCGTGATCTTGGTCCCGCGCGACGCCGTGCTCGCGGCGGTCGACGAGTGCCTGGCTCATGGCGTGCGCGGACTGGTAGTGATCAGCGCTGGCTTTGCCGAAACCGGAGCGAGCGGTGCTGCGCTCGAACAGCAGCTGCGCGACCGCGTCCGCGCCCATGGTGTGCGCCTGATCGGCCCCAACTGCATGGGCGTGATTAACGCCGACCCGCAAGTCAGCCTCAATGCCACCTTCGCTCCGGAACCGGCCCGTCCGGGCGCGATCGGCTTTGTCAGTCAGTCGGGCGCCTTGGGCGTGGCGATTTTGAACGTGGCCGCGAGTTTGGGCATGGGGCTCACCCAATTCGTTTCGATGGGCAACAAGGCCGACGTCTCGGGCAACGATCTCCTCGAATTTTGGGAGGACGACCCGCAAACCCGGGTGATCGCCATGTACCTCGAATCCTTCGGCAACCCGCGCCGCTTCACCCAGATCGCCAAGCGGGTGGGGCGCAAGAAGCCGATCTTGATGGTCAAATCCGGACGCACCGAAGCGGGCGCGCGCGCAGCTTCGAGCCACACCGGCGCTCTGGCCGGCCTTGACGTCACCGTGTCGGCCTTTCTCGACCAGTGCGGCGTCTTGCGTGCCAACACCATCGAAGAGCTGTTCGACATCGCGCTCGCCTTCGACCGCTGTCCCCTGCCCACTGGGCCGCGGGTTGCGATCGTGACCAATGCCGGCGGCCCGGCGATCATGGCCACCGACGCTTGCGTCAACTTGGGGCTCGAGATCGCCACCCTGAGCGCCGCCACCCGCGCTGGCCTCGCGAGCTTTCTGCCTTCGGCCGCCAGCCTCGGCAATCCCATCGACATGATCGCTTCGGCCACCCCCGAAGCCTATCGCCGGACCATGGAAGCGGTCCTCGCAGATCCCGGGGTCGACATGGTGATGGTGATCAACGTGACTCCCCTGCTGGTCGATCCGACCGAAGTCCTGGCCGAGTCCAGCCGCGCGATCCGCGCCACCGCTACGCCCAAGCCAGTGCTTGCCGTGGTCATGGCGAGCGAGGATTTTTACCGCGAAATCCAAGGCCAGACCGACATCCCACCGGTCTATCGCTTTCCCGAGCCGGCCAGCCTGGCCATGGCCCGGCTCTACCGCTACGCCGAGTGGCAAAAACGTCCGCACGACGACACGCCGCCGACTTTTCCGGTGGATGACGCTTGGGTTTCGTCCTTGCTCGACCGCACCGCCAGCGGTTATCTGCCGATCGCCGACGCGTTCCAGGTGCTCACCGCCTACGGCATTCCCGTGGTGCCCTGGGCTTTTGCCCCAAGCGACGCTGAAATCCACGCCGCTGCTGCCCGACTGGGCTTCCCGCTCGCCGTCAAGGGCATGGCTGCGGACCTCGTCCACAAGAGCGACTTGGGCGCGGTTGAACTCGATTTGCGCACGCCCGAAGAGCTGGCCCAAGCGGTCCAGGGTATCCGCGAACGCCTGGCGGCTGCCGCTCACAAGTTGGACGGCTTCCTGCTGCAGCAGATGGCCGAAGGCGGCCACGAAGTGATTTTCGGTGTGTCCACCGATCCGCGGTTTGGTCCGCTCCTGATGTTTGGTCTCGGCGGCAAGTACGTGGAAGTGATCCAGGACGTCCGCTTTGCGATCACTCCGCTCTCCCAGCGCGAAGCCGAGGACGTGGTCCGCGGGGTGCGCGGTTTCGCCCTGCTCCAAGGGGTGCGCGGCGAAGCCCCGGCAGACGTCGACTTCTTGATCGAGATCCTGCTGCGGGTGGCGCAGCTGGCGAGCCGTCACCCGCGGATCCGCGAGCTCGACTTGAACCCTTTTCTCGCCGCCCCTGACCGCTCCCAAGCCATGGCCGTGGACGTGCGGATCCGGGTCGCGTGAGCGGGTCACGCCGGCAGCCGGGGAGGGCAGGCACGGGGGCCTGCCCCTACGGGAACGTCAGAATAGCC
>CAZCOV010000105.1:16071-17440 GCA_964499975.1 uncultured Thermoanaerobaculia bacterium | reverse complement strand
ATCTCCCTGCGCGACGGCGACATCTTGCTGCTCCAGGGCGACATCTCCCGCCTCGATGCCTTTTTCCAGGCTGGCGACTTGATCCTCCTCGACGCCACGGAAGTCGTTGCGCACCGCGGCAAAGCCCACCTGACCCTGACTTTTTTCGGGGTCATGCTGATCGTCGGGGGGGCGGGTTGGCTACCGTTTTCGGTGGCTGCCCTGGCGACGGCTGCGGCCCTGGTCCTTGCGGGGTGCGTCACCGCCAAAGCGGCTTACGCTGCGATCGACTGGCAAATGCTGGTGATGGTCGCTTGCCTCTTGAGCTTGGCCTCGGCCATGGAAACCAGCGGTGCTGCCCGTTTTCTCGCTGAAACCACGGTGACAGCCCTCGGCGACCAGGGCCCGCTGGCGCTGCTCGCCGCTTTTTATGTGCTCACCATGATGTTGAGCCAGCCGCTCTCTAACCAGGCGGCAGCGCTTTTGGTTCTGCCGCTCGCCGTCTACGTGGCCCAAACCCTGGACCTCAACCCACGGACTTTTGCGATCACCGTCTGTCTCGCTGCTTCGTCGTCCTTCATCACGCCGATGGAGCCTGCGTCGCTCCTGGTCTACGGGCCCGGAAGGTACCGTTTTCTCGACTTCTTTCGGGTCGGGTTGCCGCTGACCTTGGTGGCCTTCGTGATCACCATGGTTTTGGTTCCACTCTTGTGGCCGCTATAACAGCTTTCCCCCCACCATAACCACGCCAACAACTGCCCGGGTGGGATTTGTTCGCGAGTTCGGCTACTCACCTTCGGGTTGGATCAGCCCACGGCGGAGGGCGTGGCTCACGGCCTGGGCGCGATTGTGCAAGTGCAACTTGTCGAGGATGTTGCGGACGTGAAACTTGATGGTGTTTTCACTGACTTTGAGCCGTTGCGCCAGGCTGCGGTTGGTGGTCACCCCTTGCACCATAACCGCGAGCACTTCGAGCTCACGGCTGGTCAAAGCGTCGGGGTCCTTGTCGTCAGGCGCGCTTTTTTTGGGGTGCGCAAACTCGGCCAGCACCTTGCGCGCGAGCAGCGGGGTCAGGGCGGGTTCGCCACGGGCAACACCTTCGAGCAGGGCAAAAAAGCGATCCGCTTCCAGGTCTTTGAGCAAATAACCCTCAGCCCCGGCCTTGATCGCTTCGAACAGTTTCTCGTCCTCGGACGAGGCGGTGAGCACCACCACTTTGACTTGCGGTAGCTCAGCCGTGATCAAGCGGGTGGCAGCCAACCCGTCAAGACGCGGCATGGCGAGGTCCATCAGCACGATGTCGGGTTGGAGCCGCCGGGTGAGCACGACCGCTTCTTCACCGTCTTTGGCCTCGCCCACGACTTCGAGGCCGCGCGCGAGGAGAAGGCTT
>CAZCOV010000105.1:0-16061 GCA_964499975.1 uncultured Thermoanaerobaculia bacterium | reverse complement strand
ATGAAGATGCCGCCCTCCGGCCCGAACACCGACTTCAGGCTGTCGCGGAACAGGGCATGGTCATCTGCGATGAGCAATTTCATGGTCCACCTTGCGTGCTGGAATTGCCCGTTGGGGGCGTTTTCGGGGTGAACGGACGAGCTCGGCGCTCAGCCCCGGTTCCCCTCGTCCACGGGACTTCAATCTCGACCCGGGTTCCTGCCCCGGGTGCGGCCTGCACCACAAACCGCGCGCCGATCGCTTCAGCGCGTTCGCGCATGGTCGCCAGACCAAACCGGGGCACCCGACTCCGGCTCGGCAGATCCGGCGAAAAACCCAAGCCGTCGTCACTCACGACCAGCCGCACGCAGTCTCCGTGGATCCCGAGTTCCACCCGCGCCTGAGTTGCTTTGGCGTGCTTGCGCACGTTGGCCAGGGCCTCTTGTGCGATGCGCAGGAGCTGGAGCTCGAGGTCGACGGGCAGGGCGGGGACTTCGGTGAGGTTGAACTCGACCGCGACGCCAGCCTGCTCTTGCCAGCTCTCGATGAACCGGCTGAGGGTTTCGGTCAAGCTGTACTTGTCTCCTCCGCTGACAGCACGCAGTCCCAGGATGCCTTCGCGGACGTCGGCGTAAATTTCCCGCGCGGCTTTGGCCAGCTGTTCGAGGTGGGCCTCGGCTTCTTCGCTGCGTCCAGCGCGCAGAAGCTCGCGGACAGCTTGAGCTTTGGCGTTGACAAAAGCGAGCACTTGCGCTTGCCCGTCGTGCAGTTCGCGCGCTAGACGGAGGCGCTCCTCGGCCATGGCGAGACTGCCGACCTGGGCATGGAGATGGGCGTTGTCGACCGCCACCGCAGCTTGCGTGGCAAAGCGCACCAAGGTCTGTTCTTCGGTCGCCGTAAACTCGCTGCCGTCTTCCTTTTCTGAGAGATAGAGGTTACCGCGCCAGGGCGTGCGGCACGGCAGGGGCACCGCCAGGAGCGACCGCATGGGCGGATGCTGGGGAGGAAAACCACAAGAGCGCGAATCTTGCGCGATGTCTGCCAGCCGCAAGTGTTGGTTCTGGTGGAGGACGACCCCGAGCAGACCGCGACCGACGGGGGGTGGCCCGATCTTCGCGACATCTTCCCGGCTCAGCCCCGAAGTCACGAAACTCCGGATGTCGCCGCCTTCGTCCACCACCGAGAGCGCCCCGTAGCGCGTCTTGATCAGCTGCCGCGCTTGTTCGACGACCTTCTCCAGCAATGCGCTGAGCGATAGTTCGGCGCCAATGTCGAGGCTGGCCTCGCGCAACGCGACCAGTTCGCGGTTCTGCCGCTCGAGGTCTTGCTGGATGTGGTCGATCACCGTAAACACCGCGCCATAGAAAAAAACCGCCCCCAAAAGCGCGACCGCGCTCATCATCAAGTGCCCCTGAAAAGTCGCGCTGATCGGTCCCAAGGCATAGCGCGCATATTCCAAGCTGCCGACAAAAACAATCGGAGCCAAAATCGCGATCCATTTGAGACGCCGGAAGTTCATGGCCTTGGGATCAACCTCGAAGCTACAAGGATACGCTCTCTCAGGTACGCTCTCTCAGATACGTTCTCTCAACCTGATCATCCTACCCCGAAAGCAACCGACTTCAGCCCCATTCAGGCGTCCCGCGCGCCAAACGCGCAACAAGATGGTGTCGGCCACAAGATGGTGTCGGCTTCCCCACCCTTTGGCGCGGGAGGGTAACCACCCAACGGAGCTGCAGCAACTGCCCTCTCGATCGGGGTTTTTGTCACGGTCAGAGTTCATACTCAAAAATCCAATGTAGTAGGTGTTAGCCATGATATTCAACAACACCGGGAAGTGGGATCGCCTGTTGCGAATCGCCGCGGGGATCGTCATGCTCGTCTTCGGCTGGCGGGCGGATCCTGGGTCCTGGGTTTTCTCGCTCCGCATCCTGGCGCTATATCCCCTGATCACTGGCCTGCTCGGCTGGTGTCCCGTCTACGCCTTGCTGCACATCCGCTCACTCAAGAAATAGACTCTGCCCGATTCAACCCGATCCAATCTTGCCCTCTGGTGGGTTCGGGGCCCGGCCAGGGGTTGGGTGATATCCTTCGCCCGGCCGCTTCGCGGCCTGACGAAATATGACGAAAATATTCTGAAATATTCTGAGCCATGTCTGCCCTTGGACCCGATTCCCAACCCCGCCTCCTGGTCTTTGACTGGGACGGCACTTTGATGGACTCGCTGGGCAGTATCGTGGCTTGCACCCAGCTGAGCCTGCGCGAGCTCGGCCTGCCGCCGCGCGCTGATCACGAAATCCGTCACTACATCGGCATGGGGCTCAAGGAGACCTTCGACCACCTCTATCCCGAAACCTCGGACGAAGAACGGCTGCAGGTGGTCGAAAGGTATCGCCAGCACTGGCTGGGGACCTTCCGCGAGCATCCGGTGCTGCTCCCCGGAGTCGCTGCCGCGCTCGACGCTTTGATCCAGCAAGACTTTTGGCTGGCGATTGCGACGGGCAAAAGCCGCCTGGGCCTCGAGCGCGACCTCGACGCGACCGGCCTCAGATCACACTTTCTCGCCACCCGCACGGTCAGCGAGTCACCGTCCAAGCCACACCCGCAAATGCTGCTCGACGTGATGGGCGAGCTTGGAGTACGGCCGCAGGAGACCTTGATGATCGGTGATACCACCTATGATCTGCAAATGGCGCAGGAGGCAGGCAGTGCTGGGCTCGGGGTCTTGAGCGGCTCCCATTCCCGCGAAATGCTGCTCTCTTGGAATCCCCTCGCCTGCCTCGACAGCGTCGAGCAACTGCCCCCCTGGCTCGCAAGCCGCGCCTGATCCAGCAGAACGGAATCACTAATTCCAAATTGAGTCGCAAAACGGAATCGCTAATTCCAAATTGAGTCGCAAAATGGAATTAGCGATTCCAAATTGCGGCGTTTTTCAGGGTATACTTTAGCTGGCAACATGGCACCGGACCGGCAAATCACACCGGGCACCTCACGCCATGTGCGGGAAACCTTGAAATGGAGACGCAGACTCGCTTCTTTACGCCACCAACCCAGAGCTTTTTCCTCTTCGGACCCCGCGGAACTGGCAAGTCGACTTGGTTACGTCACCATTTCCCGGAAGCTCTGGCGATTGATTTGCTGCGCCCCGACGTCTACCGCCAGCTGCAAGCGCGGCCGGAACGGCTCTTGGAGCTGGTCGCCGGTGCTCCCGCCACCCGACAAGTCATCCTCGACGAAGTGCAGCGCATCCCGGAGCTGCTGACCGTGGTCCACGCTTTGATCGAGCGCGGCGGCTTGCCCCAGCAGTTCATCTTGACCGGATCGAGCGCCCGCAAACTGCGGCGAGGTGGCGTCGATCTCCTGGCTGGACGGGCGCTCTACCAGACGCTCCACCCTTTCATGGCTGCCGAACTGTCAGCGTTTTCTCTGGAACAAGCGCTCCAGCAGGGCCTTCTCCCGCTGGTGGTTGCCGCGCCTGAGCCGGACGCAACCCTGGCGGCCTATGCCACGCTGTATCTCGAAGAAGAGGTCAAAACCGAGGGCTGGACCCGAAATGCCGGGAACTTTGCCCGTTTTCTCGAAGCGGTCAGCTTTTCGCACGGTGCGGTCCTCAACTTGAGCGCGGTCGCTCGTGAGTGTCAGGTCGAGCGCAAGACCGCAGCGGGTTATGCCGAGATACTGGAAGACCTTCTGCTCGCTTTTCGGGTGCCGGTGTTCACCCGACGAGCCCGGCGAGCCGTCGCAGCTCATCCCAAGTTCTACTTGTTCGACGCTGGAGTTTATCGCTCGCTGCGACCGCGCGGCCCGCTCGATCGCGTCGAGGAGATCGAGGGTTGCGCGCTGGAGGGTCTGGTGGCCCAACACCTGCGCGCGTGGATCGCTTACGCGGGGGGTGACTCCAAGCTCTCCTACTGGCGCACTCGAGCGGGAGTCGAGGTCGATTTCGTGGTCTATGGTGCTTCTGGCTTCTGGGCGCTCGAAGTCAAGAACAGCAAAACCGTCAGAGCTCAGGATTTGCGCGGATTGCGCGCGTTTCAAGCCGACTATCCGGAGAGCACCGCGGCCTTGCTCTACCGCGGGGACGAAACGTTGCGGAAAGACGATATCTGGTGCTTTCCAGCCGCGACCTTTCTGCGCCAGCTCCGTCCAAATCAACCGCTCATCAGCTCGCTTTAGTTGGAGCAAACCAGCATGTAGGGTAGGCGTCAGCCCACCGTTCTTCCGCTCCAGGTGGGCTACTCCGAACGGGGCTAAGTTACCGAACCCTGCCGGGTCCAAGGAGGGTCCCCGAAAACCGTTAAGCACCCCAGGATCGCGCGCCGCCTGCTCTTTCGGTGGTAGAATGCGCGTCATGACCACCCCGAGTGAGGTGACTCAGCTATTGCACAGCTGGAGCGAAGGCGACGAGACCGCCCTCGAACGGCTGATGCCGCTGGTGTTCGAGGACTTGCGGCGAATTGCCCGATCGTTTTTCAAGCGGGAGGTCGAGCACCATACGCTGCAGCCGACCGCCTTGATCTCCGAGGTCTACTTGCGGCTCAAGGGACGCCGCAGCGTGAAATGGGAGAATCGGGCCCAGTTCTTCAAATTCGCTGCGGAGTTGATGCGCCGCATTTTGATCGACCACGCGCGCGCCCGCCGCACCGTCAAGCGGGGCGACGGGCTGGCGCATCTGGTACTCGATGAGCAGCTGGCCGGGTCGATCGCTGGCGGCTCCAGCTTCGAGGCTTTGAATGAGGCCCTCCAAAGCCTTGAAAAAGTCGATCCGCGGCAAGCCCAGATCGTCGAGTTGCGCTTTTTCTTTGGTCTCTCTGTCGACGAAATTGCCGAGGTGCTGGAGGTCTCGCCGACGACGGTCAAACGCGAGTGGCGCACCGCCAAATTCTGGCTTTATCGTCAGCTGAAACCGGTCTGATGCTTTGTCTGTAATTTTTTCGGATGGTCTTTTTGTTTGCGACTTGTCGCGTTGTCCTGTAGCGAGATCCCATCTCGCGGCTACTTTGTGGGAGCGCTGTGAATTCCCAACGCTGGCAACAAATCAAACACCTGCTCGACGCCGTGCTCGAACTCCGGCCGGAAGCCCGCGACGCTTTTCTCACCCAGCACTGCGGCGAAGACCGCACGCTCCGCGCTGAGATCGAAGCCTTTCTTGCCGATGAAGCCGCAGTGCAGACCTTTATCGAGCAGCCGTTGATGCACATGCTCAGCGATCCCCCAGCCAAGACACCCAAGCCCGGTGAGAAGTAGGTCGGGTCAGCCGGATCGGTAATTCATCAGCAGATTGAAAGCCTGCTGCACCGGGTTGGCCGACAGCTGACGGAGGGCAGCATCCAGCTCAGGATCAGCGCCTTGCGCCAAGAAAGCGGTCAGACGGGCGCGCAGGTCGGTGCTCAGGGGTGACTCCTTGAGTCGAGCGAGCAGCTCGGGGGCTGGACTCCCGGTCGCGGGCGGTGGCGGCTCAGTTGTCGGCGGCGACGGGGCAGCTGTGCGCGCGGTGTCCCAAACGGGAAGCGCCCGCGGGGGGACCTGGATTCCCTGCCGTCGCAGGCGCTGGGTGCGAAAATCGCGGATCGCGGTCACCGGTTGGGTGTTGAGCACGTCGTCTTTATCGAGCCAGCCGCGCTGCGCTGCGGCTAGCGCGAACTCGCGCCGTTTGAGCTGGGCCGGTGAGTGCGCGTCGGTGTCGATCACCAAGGCAACTCCCAGCTCCCGCGCTTGCCGGCAATGGACCTCGTCGAGGTCCATACGGTAGGGTCCGCCGTTGATTTCCAGGGCCACCCCCAAGCGTCGGGCGGCAGCAAATATCCGCTCGAAGTCGACCGCGTAGGGCTCGCGCGACCCCAACTTGCGGCCGGTGGGGTGGCCGATCACATCGACCAACCCGCTCTCGATCGCCCGCAAGAGGCGGCGGGTCATGGTTTCGCGGTCCAGGTCGAAGTGATCGTGGATGCTCGCTACCACCCAATCGAGCTGGCGCAAGACCGCTGGCTCGAGATCGAGGGTGCCATCCGCCAAAATGTCGACTTCGATGCCGGCGAGGATGTGGATTTGCCCGAGGTCTTGTTCGAGCTGACGCAACTGCTGGATTTGCGCCAAGACTCGCCGCTCGTCGAGTCCATTGGCCACGGTGAGCGATTGCGAGTGGTCGGTCACCGCCAGGTAGGTGTAGCCGAGGTCGATGGCCGCGCGCGCCATGTCGCGAGCCGAAGCCGTGCCATCGCTCTCTTGGGTGTGCAGGTGGAGATCCCCGCAGAGGTCCGTCGCAGTCACCAGCTGGGGCAGACGGCCTTCTGCTGCGAGTTCGATCTCACCCAGGTTTTCGCGCAGAACCGGCGGGATGAACGGCAGCCCGACCGCCGCAAAGATTTCCTCTTCGTTGCGGCCGGTGATCAAACGCTGACGGTCGCGGGTGAACACCCCGTGCTCGCTGATGTGCAGCCCGAGGCGTCCAGCGCGGGTGCGCAGTGCGACCACGTGCTGTTTGGAGCCACTGAAGGCGTGCAGCCCAGCCCCCCAGCTTTCCGGCGGGAACACCCAGAGATCCGCTTGCTGGTGCGACGCCAGGCGGATGCTCGCCCCTTCCTTGCCCCGGCTCAAGACCGCGGTGGCCTGCGGCAGGTGGGTGAAGCACTCGACGAGGGGCGTGGGATCGTCCGCGCAAGCGAGGATGTCGAGGTCGCCGATCATCGCTTTTTGCCGACGCAAGCTGCCGCCGAAAACGACTTCGAGGGTCGCGGGCAGGGCGCGCAGCTGGGACGCGATGCCTTCGGCCGTGGCCAGGGCTTCGACCAACGGCACCTTGCCGCGCTGGCCCAAGTAGACCTCGATCTCGTGGAGGATGGTGTGGACCTTGTCGACGCTCATTCGCGGCAACTTGAACAGTTTGCCCGCAAGCGCTGCAGCTTGCAGCTGTTCCAGCGAACCGATGCGCAACTGCTGATGGAGCTGGCGCACAGTGCGCGGACCCAACCCTTTGATCTTGAGCAGTTCGCGCAGGCCCTGGGGGAGAGCGGCGCGCAGCTCTACCAAGTCGTCACAGGTGCCGCGCCGCAAGATCTGCTTGACCCGGTGGATCGTCCCTTCGCCGATTTTCGGGGTTTTCTCCAAGGTGCCATATTTGAGCATGCGCTCGATGGGCTCGGGCAAGTTCTCCAAGATGCGGCCGATTGTCTGGAAGGCGCGGACCCGGTGCGGCTCTCCTCCCTTGATCGCGAGCAGTTCAGCCATCTCGAAAAAGACCGCAGCAACGTCGTGGTTGTTCATTGGTGGGCCGGGTGAGAGTGCGGGAGTCGGATCATGGGTCAAAGCGCCGCGCGAGCGCGGGGGGCAGCAGGGGGCACGCGGCGTTGGGTCTTGGCGCCAGGCGGTGGCGGACGCGGGCAAAGCGGTCGTAAAAAAAGTCGGCGAGCGGGGTGGGGCATAGGCGAAAAATCTGACCGAGCAGGTGCCAGCCGTTTCCCAGCTGAGCGAGGATGTGGATCACGGCTCGAGAACGCACCAGGACCTCGCCCGCGGCGGTACGGACCACCAACGAGTCGGGCAGGGGCGCGGGCAGCGCGACCAACGCACCAAAAGTCGGGCCCGTCAAAGGGGCGTAACGGAACACCGCACGTCGATCGTGCTGGACCACCCACCGCACTGCCCAGTGGCAGACGCCGCAGTCGCCGTCATAGAAGAGGTGGGTGGAGCCTGGGGTCCAGTCAGGAGATTCGCTGTGCAAAAGGGGGGTTACCTCCGTTCGTCCTCCCGCACTATATTAGTGCCATTAGGTCGGTCGGTTGACCCAGCGACACCCCGATGGCAGCACGCTTCATCACTTTCGAAGGGCTCGACGGCAGCGGCAAGAGCACCCACTTGCGGCAAGCCGCGCAATGGCTGCAGGAATGTGGGATCGCGGTCCACCCTACGCGCGAGCCGGGCGGCACGCCCGCGGGCGACGCGATCCGTCAGATCTTCCTCGACCAACACTTCCACCACCTCGATGCCAGAGTCGAAGCGCTGTTGGTTTTCGCCAGCCGCAGGCAACACCTGATCGAGGTCATCGAGCCGGCCCTGGCGCAGGGGGTCACCGTCCTCTGCGATCGCTTCACCGACTCGACTTACGCCTACCAAGGCGGTGGACGCGCCCTCGATTGGACCTGGATCCAGGCGCTCGACCAGCTCGCGACCGACAGCCGCAAGCCGGACTTCACCCTGCTTTTCGATTTGCCGCCGCACACCAGTGTCGACCGCCGACAGAGCCCCAAACGGCAGCAACGGCCGGATGGCGTCAACCGTCTGGACAGCGAGAGTGGAGGTTTCTACGAAAAGGCGCGTGCGGTCTACTTCGCGCTGGTCGAGCGCGAACCTGAGCGCTTTCGGGTCATCGATTCGAGCGGCAGCCGCGCCGCCACGTGGGCGCAAGTCGAGCGGGTGTTGGCGGAAATCCTGGAGCTGCCGGTATGAACTTCGCCGGGTTGCGTCAGCTGGCGCTGGCCGACCAGCTGTATCCGGCCCTGATTTTTTACGGGCTCGACGCTCCCGGCCGGCAGCAGCGAGCGACCGAACTCGCCCGGATTCTGCTCTGCGCTGCGCCGGAGGGACGGCCCTGCGGCACTTGCGTCCACTGCCGCCGGATTACCTGGCCGACCACCGGGGAAGACAAGTTTCATCCCGATTTTCATGTCCTCACCCGCGATCTGCGCACCGCAACTTCCGCAGACGCGACCAAGAACTTCCTGCACGCGGCCTACTCCACGCCTTTTGAAGCGCGCGGGCAGGTCTTTGCGATCAGCGAGGCAGACACCTTGACCGCCGAGGCAGCGGACGCCTTGCTCAAGGTTCTCGAAGAACCCCCGCTGAGCTCACCCCGGCATTTCATCTTGCTCACCCCTTCGCGGCTCGACCTGCTGCCGACCTTGCGCAGCCGGTCTTTGTCGGTCTTCTTGGGGGAACCGACCCGCCTCGATGCGGACGAGGTCCAGTCTCTGGCGCAAGCTTTCGGGCGTTCGTGGCAAGAATTCGCTCGCGAGAAGCTCCCGCTCCACCTGCTCACCGCGGCTGATGTCTTGGCGACTGCCGCGGGCTACGACGACCCGCGCGCCCGGCAGCCCTGGGCAACCGCGGCGGCTGCCGTCCTCCGCCACCTCGAACAAACCGACCTCGATCCGTCCGCACGGCGCTGCCTGCTCGACCTCGCCGCGGCCTTACTCGATGCTCCGCGGTGGCGCGTCCGCGGGATCAGCCATAACCGTATCCTCGAAGGCTTGCTGTCCCAGCA
This sequence comes from uncultured Thermoanaerobaculia bacterium, assembly GCA_964499975.1. Taxonomy (GTDB): domain Bacteria; phylum Acidobacteriota; class Thermoanaerobaculia; order Multivoradales; family J023; genus CAZCOV01. Next base: position 6,823 of record CAZCOV010000105.1, on the reverse strand, counting down.
CCTGGCCAAGGCTGGTTAACCCATGCAAACGCCCGCTTGCGGTCAGGCTGCTCGCCCTGCCCACGGTTTGATTTTTTGCAAAGTGTCGGTGAGAGCCTCTGCGGCTACCTCGGTGTCGTGAGCCGCTTGGGCCCGCAGCCAGTAGCCGTTAGATAGGCCAAAGAAACGGCACAACCGTAGATCTGTGTCAGCCGTAATGGCGCGCCGGCCCGCAATGATTTCACTGATGCGCTGCGGAGGTACCGCGATCTCCTTGGCAAGGCGGTATTGGGTAATGTGCAGAGGGATGAGAAACTCCTCGCGCAACAATTCACCAGGCGTCACCGGCTTGAGCTTCTCCATGATCTCAAGGCTCCATCAGTGGTAGTCCACAATCTCTACGTCTTCTGCCCCGGCTGTGGTCCAACGGAAGCACACCCGGAACTGGTCGTTCACCCGGATGCTGTGCTGCCCAGCCCGGTCACCCTTGAGTGACTCAAGGCAGTTGCCGGGCGGCACGCGCAAGTCTTGCAGGCGGGTCGCGATTTCCAACTGCCGTAACTTCCGCCGGGCGACCGACTCGATTCCGACGAACTGCCGACTCCGTCGTCCCTTGGCAAGAGCTTCAGTGGCCCTGCTCTTGAACGACAGAATCATCTAAGGATAGTAACGCGACGCGTGCTTAACGTCAAGCGTGATCTCTTACATCCCTTACAGTAACCGGCGACGCTTGACCGTCTTGGCTGAACGCTTGATCTCGGCGTAAGGCTGGATGCCGGGTACCTCGCAGCGGGGCAAGGTGACTCCCAGCGCGCCCTCGATCTCCCGCACCAACGGCTTGTCTTGCCAGGTGGCGATCGACGACACGATGCCGACCGCATTGCCGCGGGCAGTGCGGCCCGCGCGATGGACGTAGTCGTCGACTTGGTCGGGCAACTCGAAATTGACCACGTGTTCGATCCGCGGAATGTCGATGCCGCGCGCGGCCACGTCGGTCGCGACCAGCACGCGATGGTGCCCTTCGCGGAAAGCGCGTAAAGCACGCACGCGGTGGGCCTGGCTGCGGTCGGAGTGGATCCGCTCGACCGGATAGCCCTCCTGCTCGAGCTGGCGGGACAGCCATTCTGCGTCCAGCCGGCGGCGGGTGAACACCAGGGTGCTGCCGGCAACCGATTCGAGGAGCGCGAGCAGGCAGGCTTTCTTGTCTTCAGGCTTGACCAAGTAGAGCCGATGCTCGATGCCGCCAGCAGCTTGCCCCAGCGGACGAAAATCGATGCGCACCGGATCTTTCATGAACCGTTTGGTGAGGCGCTCGATCACCGGTGGCATGGTGGCAGAGAACATCAGGGTCTGCCGTTCGGCCGGGATCTGCTCCAAAATCTCTTGGATCTGCGGGAGGAAACCCAAGTCGAGCATGTGGTCAGCTTCGTCGAGCACCAAGTGCTGCAGTTGTTCGAGGCGGACGTGGCCGCGCCGCAAGTGATCCGCCAGCCGACCAGGGGTCGCGACCAAAACCTGTGCCCCGCGTTTTAGCCCCTGAATTTGCGGGTTCATCTTGACCCCACCGATGATCGCCAAGATCTCAACCGGCCGTCCACCACGCTTCTGCCCCCGGCTGAAGACGTCGAAAAAAGCTTTGCTCTGCAGCGCAATTTCCCGGGTCGGGCAGAGGATCAAGGCGCGCGTGCCGGACCCCAAGGGCAGCTGTTCGAGCAGGGGCAAAGCAAAGGCCGCGGTCTTGCCCGAACCGGTTTCGGCGAGACCGATCACGTCGCGTCCAGCCAGGGCTTGCGGGATCACTTCGGCCTGGATCGGGGTGGGGTGTTGGTAGCCCACTTCGCTCAGGGCTTGCAGCAGGTCCGCGCTCAACCCCAGGGATGCAAAGCTGGCGTCCGTGATCGCCACCGGGTGTTGCGGGATCGCGCCGGTGAACAACCCCTCGGCCATGGCGCCTTCGTCATCCTCCGCGTCCTCGTCCGCTGCACCGTAGATGTCTTCCTCGTGCCGACGCTCGGCAGGAGGCGGTGAGGGGGCTTGGGCCACCGCGGACCGCGTCCAAACGGCTGGCACCATGGCGGTTGGCACTGTGACGGCTGGCACTGCTGGCAAAACCGGCGGGACGGCTGGCACCGCAGCGGCTGGCACCGCGGTCGGAGAGGCGGCTGGCACCCCGGGCAAAACCGGCGGGACGGCTGGCACTGGGGCGACAGCGGCGGGATGGCGCCCGCTGAAGGCGTGACCCGCGCGCTCGAGCGCGACGATCGCCCGCAGCAAGTTTTGCGCTCGCACCAGGAAGTAGTCGGATTCAAAAGTCGAGATCGCGAGCAAACTGACCGCAGCAGCAGTGAGCGGTTGGGCCAGGGCCGCGACCACCCCGATGATCGGGTCACCCAGGGGGCCCACCACCCGGATCGCCCGCCAGCCGTGTTCAACGCGGATGCCGCGGCTGTCCGCCGGGACCTGCGACTCAGCGCAGATGACCGACAGTTCCTCTGGGCTTTGCACGATCGCCAGCCAAGAGCCAGCGAGCGCCCAGGCTGGAATCGCGGTGCCAGGCGCCAGGCAACAGATGGCAAACGGCTGCGGTAAAACCTCGAGCGCTAGCCCCGGCCGGGGCGGCTTATGGGGTGGAGTAGCTGGCGGTGGGGTTCTTTCGGCCAAGTCGGAGTTGTCCCAAGAGGCGTGCATTTCAGTAGAAGGTCTTTCCTTTCATCGCCATGTCCCGCAGCAGCTGGGCGGGTGCCAGGCGCTGGCCGTGTTGCGCCGCATAGGTTTCGAGCCGGCCCACGACGTAGTCGAGACCCTGGCGTTCTGTCTCGCGCAAGATACCGCCGCGAAACGGCGGAAAACCGAAACCGAAAACCACCCCGATGTCGATGTCGTGAGGGTCTTCGATGATGCCGTCTTCGATGCAGCGGGCGGTCTCGTTGAGCATTTGCAGCCAGCAGCGTTCGGCGATCTCAAAGTCGTCGACGGGCGCAGCTTGCCACTCGAGCAAAGCGTAAACCGACTCGGCAACCCGCTTAGGGGACCGCTGGTAGTCGTAAAAGCCCTGCTGCTTCTTTCGCCCGATGCGTCCAGCTGCGACCATTCGCGCAAAAACCGGCGGGGTGTCGATCCGCTGGCCGGAATACTCGGCCATCACCTGGCCGGCATGCGCGGCAATGTCGATGCCGACTTCGTCGAGCAAAGCCAGGGGTCCCACCGGCCACCCCCAGGCCATAAGCGCTTGGTCGATCTGCTCGATGCGCGCCCCTTCGTTCAGGCACCACAGTGCTTCGTTGACGAAAGGACCGAGCACCCGGCTGGTGAAAAAGCCCGGGCCATCGTTGACCACGATGATGGTCTTGCCCATCCGCCGTCCGACTTCGACCGTGGTGGCGAGTGCCGCGTCTGAGGTTTGGGGATGGCGGATGATCTCAAGCAGCGGCATTTTATGCACTGGGCTGAAAAAATGCATCCCCACCACCTGCTCGGGTCGACGGCTGGCGGCGGCGAGGCGCGCGATCGGCAGGGTCGAGGTGTTGGAAGCAAAAATCAAGTCTGCGGGAGCGTGGGCTTCGAGTTCGCGGATCACTTGCTGCTTGACCGCGAGGTCTTCGAACACGGCTTCGATCACGAACGGAACCCGGCCAAAACCCTGGTAGTCGATCGTGGGCACGATCCGGCTCATCGCGATTTTGAGGTCGACCGGCCGGGACTTGCGGCGCTTGCCCAGGTCAGCAAAGAGATCTTGGCATTGCTTGAGCCCGCGGCTTAAGGCCGGGTGATCGCGGTCCTTGAGCACGACTTCGTAGCCCTTGTGCGCGAGCAACTGCGCGATCCCGGACCCCATGAAACCCGCGCCCAACACCCCGATTTTGGGGACTGGCAGGGCGGCGCGTTTGGCGAGCAGGCCGGCACGCTTTTCGACCGCGTTCTTGGTGAAGAAAATCGCGATCAAGTTCTTGGCCACGTCGCTCGTGACCAGGCGGGCGAAAGTGCTCGCTTCCAAGCGCAGGGCTTCTGCGAGCGGGAGGGTGATGCCGTCGCGCACGACTTCGAGCGCTTCCAACGGTGCGGGATAGTGGCCACCCGTTTTCTTGCGAACCGTGGCCCGGGCCTGCTCGTAGATCAAGTTCTTGGCCCCCGGCGTTCTTGCCACCCAATCCTCCGCGCGGCGGCGCCAGGTGCGCGCCCCGGTCCCCCGCCGCTTGCCGCGAGTGATTGCCGCGAGCGCGGCTTGGCGCAGGTCCTGGGGTGCGCAGACCTGATCGACGAGACCCAGCGCGCGGGCTTTTTGCGCCCGCACTTGCTTGCCGGTCAAGATCAAGTCGAGCGCTGCCGGGACGCCGATCAAGCGGGGCAAGCGCTGGGTTCCGCCCAAGCCAGGGATCAGTCCAAGCTGGACTTCGGGCAATCCCAGCTGGGTGTGCTCAGCTTCGGTCACGATCCGATAATCGCAGGCAAGCGCGAGTTCGAGTCCGCCGCCCAGACACACGCCGTCGATCGCAGCAACTACGGGAAACGGCAGCCGGGTCAACCGGTCGAGCAGGGCATGGCCGCGGTGGATCACCCGCTTGACTTCCTGCGGTTCGCGCATGGCTTGCAGCTCTTCGATATCCGCACCGACGATGAAATAGCCCGGCTTGTCGGAGATCCAGACCAGGCCGCGCACATCGCCCGTGGCGAGCGTTTCGAGTTGCGCTTCGAACCAAACAAAATGCCTTGCCGAGAGGGTGTTGACGTTTTTTTGCGGGTCGTCGAGGTGGATCCAAGCGACTCCATCTGCGATCTCGAGCCGGGCCGGCGCTTGGGTGATCACGGACTCTTGCGACTGGGACTGGGTCATCAGAGGCTCCAGGTGACAGAGCGATCAAACTCTTTGATCAGTGGGTGGGTGACCGGGCTAGAATCGTCCGTATGACGATCTCGCGCGCCACCCGGTCAGCAGACCGCGCTCTAGCTTACCTGAGTTTTGCCACGCCGATCGGTCGACTCGGGGTTCTTGCCGAACCCGATGCCGTGATCGGGGTCTGGTTCGACGCTCCCGAATCCCTGCCGCCAGCGGACAACAACCCCACCGCGAGCGCGGACGCCGTCCAGCTGGCAGCTGCGGCCCAGCGCGAACTCACCGCCTACTGCACTGGCCGCTTGCGTGAATTCACCGTGCCGATCGCTCCGCGCGGCACCGCGTTCCAGTGTGCGGTGTGGAATGCCTTGCTCGCGGTCCCTTACGGGAAAACCGCGGGTTACCGTGACATTGCTGCGCAGCTCGGAAATCCGGGTGCCAGCCGCGCGGTCGGCGCTGCGTGTGGCGCCAACCCGCTGCCGCTGATCATTCCCTGCCACCGCATCCTGACCGCCGATCGCGGTCTGGGGGGCTTTGGCGGCGGCCTTCCGGTCAAGCGCTGGCTGCTCGAACTCGAACTGTTGGGCCGTCCCCCCCGCGCGCTGCGCGCGGCCGAGCAGTGACAACAACAGGGGCACCGCGCGCGAAGATGCAGCCTGCACCCGTCCGAAAAAACGCGGCTGCCACACAAAACTCACGCAGGGGCATCGCGCGCGAAGATGCAGCCTGCACAGTACCAAGACCACCTCGAGCACCGAAGATTTGTGTGCGCAGCTTGGCACTTTGGCCCAGGAGTTTGCGCATTCTTTAGCAAGGTGTGAACCAAGCGCGGTTCCTCCCTCCCCAAAAGCTGTAAGGCACAGCGGGGAGTTAGATCCAAAATCTTGATTTCAGGTGGAGTTCGTACTTTTGATGTGGCTGAAGATTGGGGAAATTGGGTGCCGCACTGCTTTAGAGCAGCCTAGCGGGGGAAGGCGCAACCCAACAACCAGCAAACGAACACGCTGGAAGCGGACGGCGCCCCAGGCATTTGGAAGCACGTGGTGTGCGTTCCAAGCCCCTCAGAGTTCCAAGCCCGTCATGATGTTCGCCACACTCGTGCCAGTATGCTTGAACCCGCCTTGTGCAAAGCAGAGTTGCAGGGCCTTGAGACAGCCAAAGAGGCAAACTGCGTTGCGCCAGTCGCTGGTATACCAAGTAAAATGGCCAGCTGTTGTGTTAACCCATCTTCTGCAGAGATCAATTATTATCCGCCCTCACGGATTGATGTTAGAAATGGACATCCTATTCTTTGGACCGCTCCCTCTTGGCGCCCTTTCGTCAAGCGCGGGAACGCACTGGAGGTCGGACGCCTGGGGTTCGGCAGTTGGAGCCCGGCTGTGCCGGAGGGGCGATCTGGTGCGCTGGCGCGCGGACGGCCGCTTGCAGTTCTTCGGCCGCCTGGATTTTCAGGTCAAGGTGCGCGGTTTCCGCATCGAGTTGGGTGAAATCGAAGCGGTGCTGGAGCGTCATCCCCAGGTAGCTGCTGCCGCAGTAATCGTGAGGGAGGTGTCCGCAGCGGATGTGCGCTTGGTCGCTGGTGGGGGAGCGGCGTCCGGCCCGCTGCCCTCGACGGGCGAGCTGGGCAAGCACCTGCAGGTTAGCTTGCCGGACTACCCGGACTACATGGTGCCGCCCTCGTGGCTGCAGGTCGAACATCTGCCGTTGGCTCCGAACGGGAAAGTGGACTGCGCGACGCTGTTGCGCTGGGCGCGAGAGCAAACCAGTGCAGGGGAGTCTGCCGCCATCGGATTGACCGCGCCGCAGACCCCGAGCGAAGTGCTGCTGACCGGAATCTGGGCTGAGCTGCTCACCGTTTCTGCGGTGGGGCGCGGGGACAACTTTGCGTTGGGCGGTCACTCGCTGCTCGCGACCCAAGTGCAAGCTCGCACCCGCAGTCAATTTTTGGTCGAACTGCCGGTGCGCACACTCTTTGAGCAGCCGACGTTGACGGGTCTGGTGGCCATCAACGAC
>CAZCOV010000104.1:0-17536 GCA_964499975.1 uncultured Thermoanaerobaculia bacterium | reverse complement strand
AAAGCACCACCGCAGATAAACAGGATGTTAGTAGTGTCGATCTGCAAAAATTCTTGGTGGGGATGCTTGCGCCCGCCCTGGGGTGGGACATTGCACTGCGTGCCTTCGAGGATCTTGAGCAGCGCTTGCTGGACACCTTCCCCGGAGACATCGCGGGTGATCGAAGGATTGTCACTCTTGCGCGAAATTTTGTCGACCTCGTCGATGTAGACGATGCCCTTCTGGGTTTTTTCCTTGTCGTTGCCCGAAGCCTGGTAGAGCTTGAGGATGATGTTCTCGACATCCTCACCGACATAGCCGGCTTCGGTCAAAGTCGTCGCATCGGCGATGGTGAAAGGCACCGACAGGATCCGCGCCAGGGTTTGCGCCAAGAGGGTTTTCCCGGTTCCAGTCGGCCCGATGAGCAAGATGTTGGACTTCTGGAGCTCGACGTCCGAACGCGACCGCTCGGCGTACTCGATCCGCTTGTAGTGGTTGTAGACGGCGACCGCCAACTTGCGCTTGCTCTGCTCTTGGCCGATCACGTAAAGATCGAGCAAGTCTTTGATCTCTTTGGGTTTGGGCAGGTCGGTTTCCTGCTGCTGCTCATGCATGCGGTCTTCGGCAATGATATCTAGACAAATATCTACACATTCATCGCAGATGAAGACCGTAGGTCCGGCGATCAGCTTTTTGACTTCGCGCTGGCTCTTGTTACAGAACGAACATCGGAGCGCTTCATCCCCGGGGTCTTTTCTGGCCATCGATCCTCCTCACTTACCTACCGCAAAAGCCTCTTTGATGGTAGGGATGAAACCTGGCCGCTGTCAACCATCACCTCGCTCACCAAGAGTGCATGTCCTATGCCACGCATTCTGACACAGTTCACACCAACTTTTAAAACCGAGCGCGCGCAGTGCGAAATTCCGCTTGCATTGGGCCGGCTCACGAGGTTGGGTTGGCGCACCATCATCTAATGACGCAAAATCGGCGAAAAAAGCGTCATCCGGAGTTCAAGTGCCGGGCTCGCGGCGCTGCATGATGCGGTCCACGAGGCCGTACGCGACCGCGTCTTCGGCCTTGAGGATGTTGTCGCGATCGGTGTCTTTGTGGATCTCGGTCTTGGGTTTGCCGGTGTGCGCGGCAAGGATCTCATCCAGGCGCTCGCGCAATTCCAGCAAGTCGCGTGCATGGATCTGGATGTCGCTCTGCTGGCCACCCAGTCCATGGACCCAAGGTTGGTGGATCAGCACCCGGCCATTGGGCAGGATGTTGCGCTTGCCCGGCGTGCCGGCGGCGAGCAGGATGGCCGCCATCGAAGCGGCTTGCCCCACGCAGTAGGTCGCGACGTCGGGCTTGATGTACTGCATGGTGTCGTAAATCGCCAGCCCCGCGGTCGTGGACCCCCCCGGGGAGTTGATGTAGAGGGCGATGTCCTTTTCTGGGTTCTCGGCTTCGAGAAACAACATCTGGGCGATCACCAAGCTGGCGACGTCATCGTCGATCGCCCTTCCCAGGAAGATGATGTTGTCTTTGAGCAGGCGGGAGTAGATGTCATAGGAGCGCTCTCCGCGATTGGTCTGCTCGACAACGATCGGCACTAGCATAGGGATCTCCTCAACCGACGGCCGTTTCCGGCTCGATCGCGCCGGCGGCTGCCGGGGTTGCGGGTGGATGGGGTTTTTCGCCCAGCAATTGGCGCAGCGTCTGACTGCGGAGGAGCTCGGCGCGCAAGCTCTCCAGGCGTCCGGTTTCGCTCAGCTTGTGACGGAGGGCCAAGGTCGACTGCCCTTGCTCCGCGGCCAAGTGGCCGAGGAACGCTTCGAAGTGGGTCTCGTCGAGCTTGATTTTTTGCACTCTGGCCACTGCATCGAGCAGCAGCCGAGCATGGACCCGACGCTCGGCTTGCGGCCGGATGTCCTCGCTCATTTTCTGCCAGTCGAGCTCGACCTTCATGAAATCGACGCCTTGGGCCGCCAGGGTTTCGGCGTATTCCCGCAGCATGTGCTGCACTTCTTGGTCGACCACCCGCGGGGGTAGGGCGAGCGGATGACGCTGGCGCAGTTGTTCGAGCAGGGCCCGCTCCTGGCGTCGCCGCAGATCGTTTTTCTTCATCGCGGACAGCTCGCTGGCGACCGCGCTCTCCAGGGCAGCCAAGTCAGCGAACTTGCCGACCTTCTCCGCAAAGGCGTCGTCAAGCGGGGGCAGCTCCCGTTCTTCGACCGCGGTGAGACGGACGGCGAACTGGGCATCGCGCGCCTTCTCGCCTTCGCCCAGCCGCCGGGTGACTTCGGTGGATTGACCTGCGGCCAGTCCCGTCAAGGCGAGCAAGAGCGCATCGTCGACGCGTTCGCCGTCGAGTTCGAGTTCGAGCGGGATCTCGTCGGTGAGCAGCGCATCAGGAGTGACATCGCGCATTTGCCCACTGACCCGATCTCCCCGCGCCGCCGGCCGGTCCACGGTTTTCCAGCTGCCGTGCCGACGCTGCATGTCGCGCAGGGCTTCTGCCGTTTCCTCGGGGCTTGCTGCGGTGTTTTCTTCCGGGAGTTCAAACGGGTCGAGTTGCATGGTGGTCAGTTCGGGCGGGGTTTCGATTTCCGCGACAAAGGTCATGGCCGCACCGGCGATCAGCTGCAAGCTGTCGAGGTTGACGTCTGGGGGGAGCAAGGGCTCTAAATTCTTCTCGGCTTGCGCCTGGCGCAAGTAACGCGGGACCAGCCGCTCGATGACCTGTCTTTCGATTTGGGGCAGGAAGCGGCGTTGCACCATGGGGATCGGGACTTTACCTTGGCGAAAGCCCGGCACTTGGACTTTACGCGCAAACTCCTGGGTCACCCGCCCGATTTCCGCTTCAACCGCGGGTCTGGGGACCTCGATGGTCAGCTTCTTCTGACACGGGCCCACTTCTTCGAGACCGACGACAACGCTCATTGCCTGCTTCCTTTTCCCTTATCCAAGATGTATCTGGTGCGAAAGGGGGGACTCGAACCCCCAACCCGATAACGGGACTAGATCCTAAGTCTAGCGCGTATACCTATTCCGCCACTTTCGCTTCGAGATCAACGGTCCCAGTCAAGGTGGTTTTTCGTGGTGCCCGCGGTGCTGGACGCGATCAACGGGCGATTCGGTGGAGCCGGTCGGCCTGGACTTTAAAGCGCCAGAAATTGCTGATGGTGAGCCGCCTAGGAATCGAACCTAGAACCCGCAGATTAAGAGTCTGCTGCTCTGCCAATTGAGCTAGCGGCCCACAGACTCTAAAAGCCAGGCGCAATATATCGTCCGCGCCAGCAAATTTCAAGGCCATTCTTGGCAAGAGGTCCGGCGAGGGGGTCGCTGCCGAAAACCGGGACAGGTTCACCGACAGGTTCACCGACAGGTTCACCGACACGTTCACCGACACGTTCACCAAGGCTCCTTCACAGCACGCGGCGCGGGGGCAGCAAGACGTTGGTCACGAGAAGGCCAGTGGCCAGCGCGATGGCGACTGCGCCGACCGCAAAAGCCGATTGCAGCCCGGACAGGGTGTCTTGGTCGAAGAGCGCGGTGACGCTGCGGAAGCCCAAACTGCCCGGCACCAGCAGCATCAAGCCGGGGAGTTGGGTGATCGCGGCCGGCCGGTCGCACAGCCGAGCGAAGAGATTGCTGCCGAGCCCCACCACCAGGGCGCCGAGGAGGGCGCCGAGCTGGGGACCGAGGAGCGCAGTCCCAGCCCGGCTGCCGCCCAAAGCAACCCCCGCAGCGAGCAAAAACCAGCCGTAGTCGCGCGGCTGTGCCCGGAACAACACGAGCAGGCCCGCGGCCGAGATCGCGAGCGCAAGCACTTCGGTGGCGAGCGGTTGCGCCCCGGGGGTGAAGCTCGGTGGCGCGCCCAGCAACAGCTCAGCACCGCGCCGCCCACAAGCAAAACCGACGCCGATCGTCATGAACAGCAGTAGCGCGCCCGCCAAGCGCGCACTGCCCGACACCAAATGGCGGGTGGCTAGTTCGGTCATCGCCACGGTCAAGGTCAAACCGGGGACCAAAACCACTAGCGCCGCGAGCGTCACGATCGAGAAGGACACCGTCTGCAGCAGCACCGCAGCCACCGTGGCAAAGGCCGCTGCGAGGGTGGCCGCCGCAGCCTCAAACAGGCGCCCCGCATTGGGAAAGCGGTCCAGCCACAAGGCCAGCGCGCCGATTTGGAGTCCCAGACCGGCAGCCACCAGCCCTTCGAGCACGCCGCCGCCGAAAAAGCGGGCGGCAGAACCCGAAGCGAGGCCAAAAGCGAGCACGGTCAAGAAAGGACCATAGCGCACCGGCGCTGAGGTGATCGCGTCGACCTCGCTGGCCGCTGCCAGCGGTTCGACCTCGCCGCGCATCACGCGGCCGAGCAAAGCGTCGAGGCGCGACAGTTTTTCGAGATTGACCTCGCCGGGTTCGACTCGCAGCAGCACGGTCCGGGTGGACGCATCCGGCGGATCACCCGGCTTGAAGGCCGCGAAAATCGCCGTGGGCGTGGAGAAAAATTGACCCCGAAGACCCAGCCGCGAAGCGACCTGGTCGAGCGCTTCTTCCAAGCGATGGGCAGGGCTGCCAAAACGGTGGAGCGCCCGGCCGAGCTTCTCGACCAACGCTTCGGCAGCAGCGGTCTGCCCCTCCTCCTTGCGCTGCACCGATGCACCTGCAGCTAGAGGGTGCTGACCCAATAGCAGAGCTTGCCAACCAGAATACCGGCGTAATTGCCCAGCGCATAGCCGATCAATGCCATCAAGATCGAAACCGGCACCAGGCTTTCGCGGTGCGCTGCCGCCACGACCGGCGCTGAGGCAGCGCCACCCACGTTGGCGGCGGAAGCGATTGCCAGGCTGTGGATGTCGACGTGCAGCAGTTTGGCTCCGAGGACGCAAGTGAGCCCGTGGATCAAAATCCAGATCACCGCCCCGAGGAGAAAGGCGGGGGCTTGGTCGAACCCGGACAGCGAAGCGCGGGCGCCCATTCCCGCAACGAAGATGTACACCGTTGCCATGGCCAGGTGGTGCGAGCCGGGGATGCGGCGCGCCGGGGTAAAAGACAGGGCGATGCCGAAGGTGGTGACCAAAAGGACCTTCCAGGTGTTGGGCGAGAGGGTTTGGGTTTGGGTCTCGGGCAAGCGCTCAGCCAGGGCATTGGCACACCAGGTGGCCGCGGTCGCGAGACCGGCGAGGTAGAGGTAGTCACGGGTGGTCGCAGGTCGCTCTTCGCGGGCTTCTTGGGCCGCCGCCTGCTCCATCTTGGCGATGCGGTCGGGCGGTACTTTGGCCCAGCGGTTGAAGCGGTCCGCCAGCGCTTTGGATCCGAGCAAGACCGGCAACCACAAGACGAAGATCACGTTGTCGGCCAGCACCGCGAGCCCCAGCTGTTCGGGCGAGGCCTTGAGGCCGCCAGCCACCGCAGCCATGTTGCCGGTGCCGCCGACCCAGCTGCCGGCCAGGGCGCCGAAGCCTTTCCAGGCGTCTTCCGCCAAGAAACGGTGGACCACCAGGAACGAGATCACCCCGCCGGCGATCACCCCGAAGGTGCCGAGCAGCATCACCCAGACCCCACGCCCCATGATGCGCACGGCCGCGCCCACGTCGACCGACAGCAACATCAGGCAGATGAAAGCCGGCAGGGCATAGTTGCGCAGCACGCCGTAAACCGGCGAGTCTCCGGGCAAGAGACCGAGATTGTTGGCCAAAACCGGCGTCGCGTAGATGAAAATCAGCGGCGGAAAAATCTGGAACAGCTTGTGCCGGGTCTTGGCTTCGAGGAAGAACCAGAAAGCGCAGATCGTGGCTAAGGCGGCGAGCACGCCTTCGGGCGAGTGGATCAGGGGCAGGGCAGAAGGGGTGGTCTCGGGTTCCATGGAGCGAAACCTATCAGCCGTCGCCGATCCCCGCAACCGGGGGACGGCGCTCCGCCGAGGGCGCGGCGGTCAGCGCGCAGCGCAGGCAGGCGCGGCTGCGATAAGATCGACCGTCCATGGACGAAGCCAGCCTCTTACAGGCGCTTTCCGCGACGCTCCGCGCCAGTTCTCCTTACGTTGCGCTAGCCCAACGCTTAGGGGAGGTGGTCCGCTTGCCACTTCCGGCGGCAGCCTGGGTGACCGAGCTCCTGGCCGCAGACCACGGACGTCCTTTGTTGGTCATCGTCCCCCACGAAACCGACGCTCTGGCCTGGATCGAAGCCGTCCAGCTTTTCACTGGGCACGACCATACGGTCTACTTTCCTGCACCCTCGCTCTCGCCCTTTCAAGAGGCCGAGGTCTCACTCCTGGTGCGCGCTGAGGAGTCGTTGGCCCTCGATCGCATCGTCCGCGGGGAAGTGCGCACGGTGATCGCGACGCCGCGGTCGCTGTTTCGCCGCCTGCCCACCCCGCAAGCTTTCCAACGCGGGGTGTGGCAAATCACCCCAGGCGATGACTTGCCGCTCGACGGGCTTGCCGAGCACTTTACGACCTGGGGCTTTGGCCGCAGCGATCTGGTGGTCGAAGTCGGACAATTCGCGGTCCGCGGTGGGGTATTCGATTTTTTCCCCCCAGGCGAAACTCTGCCGCTGCGGCTAGACCTCTTCGACGATACGGTCGAGTCGATCCGCCAGTTCGAACCCGAAAGCCAACGTTCGCTCGACTTCCTAGAGACGGTGTGGGTCCGCCCCCTGACGCTATTTCCTCAAGATCGCGCCGCCATGAAACGGGCGGGCCAGGTGTTTGCTCGCCTCGCAGGTTCCCAGCTCGACGAAGAAACCCAGGCACGCCTCCACGATTTGCAGCAAGGGGTAGGCTTTCCTGGCTGGCAGCAAGGGCTGCCGCTGCTCGCCGACGAAACCCGCGCCTTGCCGGATTTCCTGGACTCCCCTCTGGTGGTCGCGCTCGACCCCCCCGCTCTCGCGGCCGAAGTTGCCCACCATCAAGAGGTGTTGCACACCGAGTCGAGTTCGCGCCGCGCTTTGGGTCGGCTGGCACTGCCTCCCGAACGCCTGGAGCAAGACCCTGAGCAGGTGCGCTCGATCCTCACCCGCGCCGATCTGCGGATCGGTAATTTGTTGGTCGATTCAGCGACTGCGCTCGACTTCAAAGCGCGGCTGACCGACACCATGCAAGACCAGCTGCAACGTTTCGAGCGGGAAGTCGAAACCGCGCGGGCCCGCGGCGACCGCGTGCTCCTGGTCGTGCCAGAGGAGCGCCGCAGCGCGCTTTGGGACTGGCTCAAAAGCCGCGACATCCCGCTCGGTCCGCACGGGGTCGAGTTGCTCGGCGGCGAGCTTCAGCGCGGGTTCCAGCTGCCGGCGATTGGGCTCACCCTGTTCGGCGAGCGGCAGCTCTGGCGACGCAATCCGCTGGGACGGCGGTCGACCCGCAGCAAACGCCGCTGGGGCGCGTTCTTATCCTCGCTTCGGGACCTCAAAATCGGCGATTACGTGGTCCACGCCGACCACGGCATCGGCCAGTTCCTCGCCTTGCGTCACCTCGGCAGTAGCCCGGCACAGACGCCGTCCTTACCGCCGGAACTCGCGCGCTTTGCGAGCGACACGGCCACGACCGAAGTGATGGAAATCGCCTACGGAGGTGGCCGCACCCTGCTCTTGCCCTTGAGCCGCCTCGATCAAGTGCAGAAATACAGCGGCATTGAGGGAATAGCTCCGCGCCTCGACCTGCTCGGCGGGACGTCATGGAACCGGACCAAGAGCCGGATCAAAAAAGGGCTGCGCGACATGGCCGCCGAGTTGCTCAAACTCTATGCCCAGCGCAGCCTGGCCCAAGCCCCGCCGATGGGGACGAGCAACGATCTCTGGGGTCAGTTCGCAGCCGCTTTCGAGTACGAAGAGACGCCAGACCAGCAGGAAGCGATCGCTGAAATCCAGCAAGACCTGGAAAGCGAGCGCCCGATGGACCGGCTGCTCTGCGGCGACGTCGGTTTCGGCAAAACCGAAGTGGCGATGCGCGCGGCTTTCCGGGTGGTCGAAAGCGGTTACCAGGTGGCGGTGCTGGCGCCGACCACGATTCTCGCCGATCAGCACTTGACCACGTTTTTGCGCCGGTTCCAGGGATTTCCGGTGAAAATCGACATGATCTCGCGGTTTCGCAGCCCGCGCGAGGTCAAGGAAATCCAAAAGCAAGCCGCAGCGGGCCAGCTGGACATCTTGATCGGCACCCACCGCTTGCTCAACCGTAACATCCGCCTGCCGCGGCTGGGTTTGCTGATCATCGACGAAGAGCAGCGCTTCGGCGTCGCGCACAAAGAAAAGCTCAAACAACTGCGCCAGAACGTCCATGTGCTGGCGATGTCGGCCACGCCCGTGCCGCGCACGTTGCAGCTGTCGCTCGCGGGGGTGCGCGATTTGTCGGTGATCGAGACTCCGCCGCGCGATCGCATGGCGGTCGAGACCGCGATCTTGCCGTTTGACTCGCAGCTCATCCGCGAAGCCGTCGAGTTCGAGCTCGAACGCAAAGGGCAGGTGTACTACGTTTACAACCGGGTCGAGACCATCGAACGGACCGCGTCTTTTCTCCGCGAGCTCATCCCTGGCCTCAAGATCACGGTCGGACACGGTCAGCTCGAAGAGTCTGAACTGGCAAAACGAATGCACGCTTTTATCGCGGGCGAGTATGATCTCTTGCTGGCGACGACGATCATCGAAAATGGCATCGACATCCCCAATGTCAATACCATGATCGTCCACCGCGCGGATCGTTTTGGGCTGTCCCAGCTCTACCAGCTGCGCGGCCGCGTGGGGCGCAGCGACCAGCTGGCGTACTGTTATTTGCTGGTTCCTGCGGATCAGGTCTTGACCCCGGAAGCGCGCAAGCGGCTCGAGGCGATCCGCGAATTCACGGAGCTGGGCGCCGGGTTTCGGGTGGCCGGACGCGACCTCGAAATCCGTGGCGCCGGGAACCTTCTGGGCGCGGAACAGAGTGGACACATCGCGGCAGTGGGGATCGAGACCTATCTCAAGATGCTGGAAGAAAGCGTTGCCGAGTTGCGCGGCGAATCTTCGCCGGAAGCGCCGCCGGTGACGCTCGACTTGCCGGTCTTGATGGCGATTCCCGAGGATTACGTGTTGGACCCCAACTTGCGGATGGAGATTTACCAGCGTCTGGCCAAGGGGGAAGATCCCGAAGCCGAAATCCTGGCCGAATTGCGCGACCGGTTCGGTCCACCGCCTGCAAGCGTAGCGACCCTGATCAAGGTGGCCGCGCTCAAAAGGCTAGCGGAGTCCTTGCACGTGCAATCGATTGCCGCCAAAGGCCAGCGGCTGGTGCTGCGCTTACGCCAGGATTCGCGGATCGACCCCGAACGGCTGATCGCCTGGGTGGCGCAGCAACCTGGAGCGAGCTTCAGCCCAGCAGGGGCGTTAACCTTGGACCAGATCGACCCGGATCAGGTGATCGAGACGGCCCATGCGGTGCTCGAGACCTTGGCGCTCCCGGTCACGCTGCCCGCGTCTTGACGTTGCTGATGGGACTTGCTGGATGCGACCTTGCTGGATGCGACCTTGCTGGATGAAGAGCTGTATGCAAAAGCGATCCATGCCGTCGACTTCGACCGACAGCCCCCCGCGCGACGAGCGCCCTGGGTCAGCGGTTGCGCGGGGCGCCGTGGGCCCGCGCTGGCCCTTGCGGCAGCTCGTGCTCGTCCTAGGGCTCCTTTGCGGAGTGCTGCTCAGCGCTTGCCAGCGGCCAGCACCTCTGGGTTCGGACGTGGTGGTCGAGATCGCCGGGGAACCGATCAGTTACGCCAAATTCGAAACCTACTTGCGGAGCAACGTCCAGGCCGAGCGCGCGCTCGACGACGTGGTGTTGAGCCGGCTCTTCGATCAATTCCTGGACGGTGAACTCTTGAACCGGCTGGCCGTCGAGCGCGGCTTGCTCGACCCCCAGGCCACCGCACGCCAGGCGATCGCTTTTCTCTTGCGCAGTTTGCCGCAAGAACCCTGGGATCCAGCCACGATACAGCAGTATTACGAGGTCCACGCACAGGAATTCGAGCTGCCTGAACGCGTCCACTTGCGGCAAATCCTGGTGCCTGAGGAGGCGCAAGCGCGCGCGGTGCGGGACGCCTTGGCCGCAGGCGACAACTTTGCCCAAGTTGCGGCACGTTTCTCGCAGGAGCCCAAAGCTTCGCTCGGCGGCGACCAGGGTTGGTTCGCGGTCGCTGACTTGCCCCCAGCCTTTGCCGAGACCATCGATCGGCTGCGTCCGGGCGAGATCAGCAATGTGCTCAGCGCCGACTATGGGTACCACATCTTCCAGGTGGTGGACCGCGCTCCGGCGCGGCGGATTCCGCTCGCCGAAGCTGCCGACGAGATCCGTCAAACTTTGGAGCGCCGCCGCATTGATGAACAAGTCACGCAGTGGATCCACGAAGGCCGCGGCCGTTACCCGGTAGAAATCCACCGTTCCAACTTCCCCTTCACCTACGAGGGCGAATATGCGCAGCAAAATCACAGCTAGGAAAAGCACAGTTAGAGTCGCTGCTTGGGTCTTGGGGGTGCAAGCGATCGTCTTCACCCTGACCGCCAGCGCTCTAGACCTCAACCGCATCATCCTGCAAGTCAACGACGAGATTTTCACTTTGCACGATTATGAGCAGCGCAAGGCGGCCGAGATCGAAGCGCTGCTCGCCGACCCCAAAGTTTCGCCCAGTCAGAGCCAGGAATTCTTGGCCAAGGCCGGCAAGCTGGTGCTGCAGCAAGTGTTTCGCGAGCTGTTGCTCAAGTCGCGGGCGCGCCAGCTGGGAATTCAAATCGAAGACACCCAAATCGATGCAGCGGTGCGCGAAGTCCAGCAACGCCAAGGGATCGCGAGCCAAGAGGAGTTGATCCAAGCGCTGCGCTCGGCCGGGCTGACCCTGGAACAGCTGCGCGAAAACATGCGCGGCGAGCTGCTGTGGAACGAGGTGATCGGCAAAGAAGTGGCGCGGCAGATCGAGATCGGCGAAGAGGAGGTCCGCGCTTACTACCGCAACCACCAAGACGACTTCAAGATCGCCGAAGAACGGCAACTGCGGGAGATTATCGTCCTCGAAGCGAGTGGTCTGCCGCTTTCGGAACGGGAGCAGCTGGCCACGGAGATCCGCGCCAGCATCCGTGCCGGGGCGACCCTTGACGCCGTGGTCGAGCCGTACCGCGCTTCCGGGAAAACGACGGGCGCGATCGACCTTGGCTGGCTGCGCCGCGAAGAGCTGGAGAACGCGCTGGCCGAAGCCGCTTTCAGCCTCAAATCGGGTGAAGTTTCGGCGCCGGTTTTGGCGCGTGGTGGACATCACATCCTCCAAGTCACCGGGATCAAGGAAGCTGGCGTGCAGCCTTTCAAAGACGTCGAAGAACGGATCCGCAACCTCGAACGGGGTCGCCGCTTCGAAAAAGAACTGCGCACCTACCTCGCCAACTTGGAGAAGCAGTCTTACATCCGCGAAAACCTGCCGCCAGACGGCGTCGGTTTCCGTTCTGCCGACGTCGAGCTACCGGAAGACGAACTCGAGTTGTTCCGTCGCCCGCTGCCGGAGCAAGCCGCACCGGCAACCCCAGAAGGAACGCCCCCCGCCGGCAACCACTGAAACGAGCCCAGCGCATGCCTGCTTTTATTTTCACCCTCAAGAACCTGCGCAAGATCACCCCGCAAGGCAAAGAAATCCTGCGCGGCATCTGGTTGTCCTTTTATGCCGGGGCCAAGATCGGAGTCCTGGGCGCCAACGGGGCGGGCAAGAGCACCTTGCTGAGAATCATGGCGGGCCAAGATCCGGACTTCGACGGCGAAGCCCTGCCCGCACCGGGGATCGCGATCGGCTACTTGCCACAGGAACCCGTGCTCGACCCCCAGCTCACCGTGCGCGAGCACGTGGAGCAGGCGGTCAGCAAGACCCGGGCTCTGCTCGACCGTTTCGACCAGCTGTCCATGCGCCTGGGCGAAGACTTGACCCCTGACGAAATGGACGCGGTCCTGGCCGAGCAGGCGCGAACCCAGGATGCGATCGACGCTGCCTCAGGCTGGGAACTCGATCGGCAAGTCGAGGTCGCCATGGACGCGCTGCGCTTGCCGCCGCCTGACGCTGCGGTCTTGACCCTTTCGGGCGGTGAGAAGCGGCGGGTTGCCCTGTGCCGGGTTCTCCTCGAAAACCCCGACATCCTCTTCCTCGACGAACCGACCAACCACCTCGATGCCGAGTCCGTGGCTTGGCTCGAACGCTATCTCCGCGATTTTCCCGGCACCGTGGTGGCGATCACTCACGATCGTTACTTCCTCGACAACGTCGCGGGCTGGATCCTCGAACTCGACCGTGGCGCGGGCATCCCGTGGGAAGGCAACTACTCCTCCTGGCTCGAACAAAAAGGCCAGCGCCTAGCGCAAGAGGAGAAAGAGCAGTCCGCGCGCCAGCGGACCCTCGAACGCGAACTCGAATGGGTGCGCATGGCCCCGCGCGCGCGTCAGGCCAAAGGCAAAGCCCGCTTGCGGCGCTACGAAGAACTGCGCGCAGAAGCCGAGTCGCAGGAAGCCCGCCGCGGCAGTGCCGAGATCGTGATCCCGCCCGGACCGCGTCTCGGTGACCTGGTGATCGAAGCCCAGGGACTGCGCAAGGGCTACGGCGACCGTTTGCTCTTCGAAGACGTCAACTTCTTGCTGCCGCCCGCCGGGATCGTCGGCGTGATCGGTCCCAACGGCGCGGGCAAGACCACCCTCTTCCGGCTGATCACCGGGCAAGAACAGCCCGACGCCGGCACATTGCGCATCGGCGAAACCGTGGTCATCTCCTACGTCGACCAAAGCCGCGAAGCGCTCGACAGCGAATGCACCGTGTGGGAAGAGCTGTCGGGCGGCCAGGAACTGGTCTTGGTCGGTCGGCGCGAAGTCAATTCGCGCGCTTACGCCAGTCAGTTCAACTTCCGCGGCCCAGACCAGCAGAAAAAAGTCAAAGACCTGAGCGGGGGCGAACGCAATCGGCTGCACCTCGCCAAACTGCTCAAGAGCGGTGGCAACCTCCTGCTGCTCGACGAGCCGACCAATGATCTCGACGTCGACACCCTGCGCAACCTCGAAGAAGCCCTGCTCGCATACGCGGGGTGCGCAGTGGTGATCAGCCACGATCGCTGGTTTTTAGACCGCATTGCCACCCACATTCTGGCCTTCGAGGGGATGAGCCAGGTGGTCTGGTTTGAAGGCAACTACCAAGCCTATGAAGAGGATCGTCGCCGTCGGCTGGGAGCTCAAGCCGAGCAACCCCACCGGATCAAGTACAAGAAGCTGGTGCATTGAGCGCGCGTGAGAACCCCTGAGCAAGCTCTCGCCCATTGGCAGCACTGCGGGCGGATTGATCCCGCTCCGGATGCGGGTCTGATCAACCGCACTTTCTGGGTGCGGGCGGACCGCGGGCGGGCGGACCGCGGGCGGGCGGACCGCGGGCGGGCAGACGGACCGCGGGCGGGCGGGACGCGGGTGGACGGACCCGCGGATGAACCCACGGCGGTTCTCCAGTGGGTCAACCCGATTTTCAGTCCGCAAATCCACCACGACATCCAAGCGCTCAGCGCACGGCTCAAGGACCAAAACGTCTTGACCCCTGAGTTGATCGCGACGCGAAACGGCAGTCTGTGGCTGACGGATGCCCCGGGTTGCTGGCGACTGTGGACTTTCCTCCCTGGACGCACCTTCCACCAGCTGACCGGAGCCGCGCAAGCGGCAGCCGCGGGGGAACTGGTCGGGCGCTTCCATCGCGCGCTCGCCGCTTGGGATTACGTCATGAAGGCTCCGCCGCGCAACATCCACGACACACCGCAGCGCATGGCCGACCTCAAGACCGCGCTCGAAACTGCCGATCGCCATCCCCTGGCCGAGCCGGCGCGCCAGCTCGGAAGCGCCATCCTCGCTCGCTGGCAGGGCTGGGAAGGCGAACTCGACTTGCCCGCCAGGCCTTGCCACGGCGACCTCAAGATCTCCAACCTGCGCTTCAGTGCCGACGGCGTTCGCGCGCTCGCCCTCCTCGACCTCGACACCTTGGAGCGGATGCCGCTCGCCAGCGAGCTGGGCGACGCTTGGCGCAGCTGGTGCAATCCTGCTGGCGAAGATCGTCCGCAGGCCGCCACTTTCGACCTCGACCGCTTCTCGGCCAGCGCCCGCGCCTGGTTTGCCGCCGGGCCAGAACTGGACCGCAAAGAGCGTTGCTCGCTCGTGCCGGGGATCGAACGCATCAGCCTCGAATTGGCTGCCCGCTTCTGCGCTGATGCGGTCTTGAACTCCTATTTTCGTGAGGACCGGCAACACTTCGCGCAGCCGGGCGAGCACAACCTGATCCGCGCGACCGCCCAGTTCGCAGTTGCTACCGCTTGCCGGCAAGGCCGTAGGGCCTGTGAGGCAATGATCGCCAACCTTTGACTTGTCATTTTGCGATACCCATGAGATCCAAACTATTCACTGCCCCCGAAGACGGTCTCATCCTCGACAAGCTCCTCTATTACCAGAGCTGGTACAAGCACCGCGACCGGGACACTCCCCGTCCGGCCGACAACAGTGACAACGCCAAACGCTGGAACATTTTTTCACGGCGGGACTGGCCGTGCCTGTTCGCGCTGCTCGACGTCGCCGCCGCCTTGCCGCGACTGGAAGAGACGCTGCCCATCGACATGCTCTCGCCTCCGCTCAGCGATCTCTGGCCGGAGCTCGACAAATCCCTCCACCAGCTGTTCGCATTGCAGTACATGGCCGACCATCCGGTGGTGCCAACCGAATCCAATCAGGTCTTCGGCCACTACCCCAGTCGCTTGGAAACCGCTGCCCAGGAACTGCGCGAGCAGCACTGCACCACCATCGACTTCTTCCTCGAACGCAGCGCCCGAACCGAACTCGAAGCGATCATCGCCGACTTGAAAAAGCAGCTGGCAGGTTCTTGGGGGCCCTTGGAGCGCGACTCATACCCGGCTTTGTTTGGCCTGATCGACCAGGCGCTCGCGAGCGACAGCTTTCGCCATTTGACCGGGTTCGATCACGCGCGCGACCCTTACACCCTGACCCTGTCTCTCCAAGACCTGGCGCGCAGCGGCATCGGTTGGCATCGGGACCTTTACTGGCCCAAAGAGTGGGTGGGCGAAGACGTATTTACGGTGCTGTATGCGTTGGCTGACGATTTGCCGAAAAAAGGGGGGGCCTTCGTCTACTACGTGCCCCCACACAATCGGGTCTACACCCTCTACCGCAAGCGCCACCAGGCGACCATCTTGTGGAACTGTCGGGAGGCGCAAGCCCGTCCGTTCCACGCGGTCACCCGCTTCCGCACGGCGGACACGTCACGGCATTTGCTGATTTTGCAATGCCTGCGCCGTTAGACCAGGCCGTTAGACCAGACAGCCGCGAGGCCGACGCAAAGCCGGCCTTGACCAAGTCAACCGGCCGAAATCAAGGGAAACCGACGCGCGAACTCCAGGCATTGGCGTTGCCCGCGGCAAAGCCATCGGCAAAGATCTGACGCGGCAAGACCACCACGGTGATCGTCTCCGCATCGTTGAGCGAGCCGCTGTCGGTCACTTGCGCCGTGATCGTGTGGGTGCCCACGGACAAAATGGTGGCCACCGTTGCCCCGCTGCCGAGAGCGCCGTCGCGGTTGGAGCTCCAGGCCAAGCTGCTGCTCAAATTGCCGTCTTCCGCGTCAGTGGCCGTGCCCGCGAAGTTGATCGTGGTCCCTGCGAGCACCGTCCAACCGTTTGCCGGCTGGGTGATCACCACTTGCGGCACGGTGTTGGGCGGCTGGCACTGGACGGTCCCGCTGACCGCCACATCGTCGATCATCCAACCGACGAAGTTGTTGAAAGACCCATCCGTCGAATCAAAGCGAAAGCGCAGGCGGATCACTTGGCCGGCAAATGCAGCGAGGGAGATCGACCCGCTCGAAGTCCAGGCATTTTCTGAAACATCGCTCGAATCTTTAGCCCACACCGTGGTCCACGCCGGACTCCCCACGGGAGCGACGGCGACTTCCGTCGTGTCATAACCGCCGCCTGCGAAGAATTCCACCTGGCGAAAATAGTCAAAGGTCAAAGCCGAAGCCGCTGTGACGCCGTAGATCTCCGGCGAGATCAGGTCCCCGCTGTTGGTCCCGCTGAAGTCACAGCTCGCGTCCTTGCCAAAGTACATCGCATGGACCGGCGACGAATACCCAGGGCTCGCGCAGCTCGAGCTGGTGACCAGGTGCCACAATCCAGTAGCCGTCCAACCCGTGGTGCCGGCCTCGAAATTTTGATCCAAACCGGCTGAACCAACAGGGTTTACCAGCACCGTGACCGCGTCTTGGGCGCTGCCACAAGCAGTGGTCGCGGTCAGGGTGTAGGTTGTGGTCTGGGTGGGGGTCACCGTGATCTCAGCCGTGGTGGCGCCGCCAGGAGACCAGCCATAGGTGGTTTGCGGCTGTGCCGGGGTACCGAGGTTTGCGCTGTCCCCCGCACAGATGATCAGATCCGGACCCGCATCC
Organism: uncultured Thermoanaerobaculia bacterium; assembly: GCA_964499975.1. Taxonomy (GTDB): domain Bacteria; phylum Acidobacteriota; class Thermoanaerobaculia; order Multivoradales; family J023; genus CAZCOV01. The sequence goes on along the minus strand of CAZCOV010000104.1, from coordinate 1,106 downwards.
GCCAGCGGCAGCGGAGTGCAGGCCGCGCAGTCATCAAAACGAAAGGCTCCGATGCGGGTCGACCAGGTGCTCGCTGCGTTGTATTCGCCCGTAAACCAGAACGTACAGTCATCGATGGGGTCAACGGTCATGGCGGCGTAGTCCCCATAACGGTTGGTTCCGCTCGAGGCCGTACCCGCGATCAGCGTGACCTCACCTTGCGGCAGGGTTCCCGCGGGATCTCCTGTCCGTCGGCCGACATAACGCAGACCGGGGAACACCGCGGAGCTGGAGACGTTGTACCCCAAAGCCACGTTGCCGCTGGTGTCCATGGCCAGCGAACCCATGAATCGGTGGGTGGCGTCCGGGCTGTGCGTCCCTTCCTGAAACAAGCTCCAGGGCGAGACCCCGTTCTGACGCAACTCGAACCAGCGAATTCCCGCCTGGTCCGTGCCGGTGACGTCGGTCGTCAAGTTCCCCACCAGAGTCTCGTGGGAGCCGAAGTTGTGATAATCGAGGCGCCACATCACCACTTCGCGCAAGGGATCGAGCGGGCTGGTGCCGCTGGGCTGGGGAATGCAACTGAACGAGGTGAGGCCGCACAGGTCCGAATCGATTTCAGCGATCGCGACGTCGAAAGGTCCGGTCAAGGTCGAGTTGGCTGGAGTGGTGAAATCGATCTGGAACTCCCAGATTTCGAGAAAATCGTGGGCTGGGTCGTTGCCCGCATCCAAGTGCGCTTCATCGTCGCGGTGGCGCATGAGGTAAACCGGCGAACCTGCGGGCGGGTCGGCCGGACCTGCAAAGTCGCCTGGGGTCAAGGCTTGGAAGCCGAACCCAGCCAAGGACGGCGCGGTCATGCGGATGAATGGACGAGCCACTCCGCCGCTCAGCATCTGGGTGCGATCGAGGGCGTAGACTGCGGGATCGGACTCATTGCTGGTGACGTAGTAAGCATCCGGCCACACCGCATACTTGGGGTAGTCCGGGAATTGGGGAGCTGCGAAGTCGTAGTTGTACCACCCGCCCGCGACCGGATCGCTGGTCTGCGAGATGTAGACGCACAGCCGGTTGCCGGTGGTCGAAAACTCACTGAGCAGCCAGCGAGAAGCGAGCCGGTCAAAGAG
>CAZCOV010000103.1:0-17549 GCA_964499975.1 uncultured Thermoanaerobaculia bacterium | reverse complement strand
CGCAGGGCCTCGTGGAAACTGCGCGTGTCCACGTCGATTTCGCGCTGGTTGACGATCGACTTTTTGTCGCGGTGGAGAAACTCGATCGGGTCTTCGATGGTGATGATGTGCTCGTGGCGGATCGAGTTGACGTGGTCGATCATGGCGGCGAGGGTGGTCGACTTGCCCGAACCCGTGGTGCCGGTGCAGAGGACCAGGCCGCGGGTTTCTTCAGCGATTTTCTCCAAGACCTTGGGTAGCATGAGTTCGCGCACCGTCTTGATCCGCGCGGGGATCACGCGCAACACCAAGCCGACCGCGCCGCGCTGCTGGAAGATGTTGCAACGGAAGCGGCCCAGTCCCGGCACCGAGTAGGCGATGTCGATGTCCAGCTCTTCCTTGAATCGCTGCTTCTGGCGCGCATTCATGATTGAGTAAGCCATGGAGATGGTGTCTTCTTGCATCAGCCGTTTGAGTTCGGCCATCGGCTGCAGCGAGCCGTCGATGCGCACCACGGGATGGCTGCCGACTTTGAGATGCAGGTCTGACGCCTTGCGCTCGACCACCAATTTGAGCAAATCGTTGATATTCATCGTTTGACCCCTTCAAGCCGCGTTCAAGTCGTCGCTGGCGCGTCCCAAAACCAAAGCCACCGGAAGCCACAAACACCCCGAGTCAGCGCAGAAGTATAGCGGATCGCACGCCGGGGCTCGCCATCTGGCTGCCATGTTTGATCGACGTGGAGATGACGTGGATATACTGGAGCGGCCGCGGGCGGTCGATCGCGCCGCGGGAAGATCCCCAACCAGCGAACATCCGAGGAACACCCATGGAAGGAACCATCGCCCACTCCAGCGCTCGTCCCGGCGAAAAACCGATCGCGCGGGTGCTGAACTTGATCGACCCGCAATCCCAGGAAATTCTCAACATGGATCTGGCGGCGGCTGAAGCGCGGCTCGCGAGTGCCGACCCGGAGGAGGTGTTGGGCATCACCGGCTCATTTGCTCTGGTTGCCCGCGATGGCGTGCGAGTCCGCTTGGCGCGCAGCTTGGACCGTCCGCTGCGCTATTTTCTCGCCAAGGAAAAAGATGGTCCGATGCTGATCGTGGCCGACCGCATCGACGCGATCCAGCGCGCGCTTCTGGCCGAAGGTTATGGCGATCAGTTCCACCCGACTTACACCCGCATGGTACCCGCCCATCACGTGACCGAGCTGCAGCTGGTGGGCTGCCCTGACCCCAATCCGCGCTATGTGCGTTTTTTTACCCCGCCGCGCGCGGTCCTGCCCGCCGACCTCGACCTGATCGGCGAGCAGTACGTGGGCGCGCTGCTCACCGAAGTGCGGACTTGGCTTTTGGCTCAGGCGCAGGGTGAGCCGCTCGGAGTGCTCTTTTCCGGGGGTGCAGACAGCGGTGCGGTCCTGCTCGCGGTTTACACCCAGTTGTTGGCCTTGGGGATGAACCCAGCGCGGCTCAAGGCGTTCACCCTGGCGGTTGACGGCGGTGGCGGCGATCTCGACCAGGCCCGCCAATTTCTCCGCCAAACCCGGCTCGAAATGCTCGGCGAGGCGATCGCGGTCGACGCCCAAGCGCTCGACCCGCAGGCGGCGGTCGCGGTGATCGAGGACTACAAGCCGCGGGACGTCGAGTGTGCGGCGGTCGGGCTGGCGCTGTTGGCCGGGATCCGTGCGCGTTACCCGGAGTGGCGGCTGCTGGTTGACGGTGATGGGGGTGACGAGAACCTCAAGGATTATCCGATCGAAGAGAATCCCGAACTCACGATCCGCAGTGTGGTCAACAACTCGATGCTCTACCAGGAAGGCTGGGGAGTGCAGGCGATCAAGCATTCGCTGACCTACTCAGGAGGTTTGAGCCGCGGTTATGTGCGCACCTATGCGCCCGCGCGACACCATGGTTTCCGCGGCTTCAGTCCGTTCACCCGGCCGTCCCTGATCCAGGTCGCCGAGGCGATCCCGTTTGCGGCGCTCACCGACGGCGACCACAGCAAGCTGTATGCGCTCAAAGGTGAGGTCTTGCGCCGCGGTTTGGCCCGGTGGACCAGGATTGAGTTGCCGGTTTTCCCCAAGCGGCGATTCCAGACCGGCGCAGTTCCCGCTGGGCTTTTCAGCGAGCGGTTCGGCCATCCGGACGTGTATCGACAGCACTTCCTCACGTTGCACGCTTGATACTCTTCGCTTGAAGGTCGGCAAGGTCACTCTCATCCCGCGAGACCGCGAGCTGCGTGCTAGGCGCCCGCCCAAGCTCGCGGTCGATCCCTGGCAGCCGCTCGGGGTCTCGCTCGAAAGCGAACGCCGGCCGGGCGGAGTGGGTCCGAGCTTGACCGTGTTTTTGGCCGGCAGCGAATGCCCCTTCACTTGCATCTTCTGCGATCTCTGGCGTTTCACCCTCGACCAAAAGACGCCGGTCGGGGCGATTCCGGCGCAGCTTCAGGCCGCGCTCAGCAAGGTCGCGGTGGAACCCGCGGCGACCTGGATCAAGCTCTACAATGCCAGCAACTTTTTTGACCCGAGAGCCGTCCCGCCGGCGGATGATCCGGCGATTGCCGCGCTGGTCGCGCCCTTTGCACGAGTGGTGGTCGAATGCCATCCCAAGTGGATCGGACCGCGCTGCGTTGCTCTCGCCGAACGCCTCGGGGGACGCTTGCAAGTGGCCATGGGGCTGGAAACCATCCACCCTGAGATCCTGCCTCGGCTCAACAAGCGCGCCACCTTGGCGGACTTCGCGCAGGCCACGGCGCAGCTGCGCGCGCAGGGGATCGGGGTGCGAGCGTTCGTGCTGCTCGGGCTGCCCTGGGTGTCGCCCGACGAAGCCGTGACTTGGGCAGTGCGTTCGGCAGCGTGGGCCTTTGCTCAGGGCGTCGAACAAGTTGCTTTGATCCCTTTGCGGCAAGGTCCAGGCGAGCTGGACCGCCTGGCTGCCTCAAGCGAGCTGACCTTGCCCACGCTCGCACAGGTCGAAGCCGCGCTCGACCGCTGCCTCGAGCTCGACGGCATCACCGCAATTGATCTCTGGGACTTCGAGCGGTTGGTAGCGTGCCCCGCGTGTGCCCCTGCCCGTCGCGCCCGGCTCGAGCGCATCCAGCTCAGCGGCCAGCGCGAACCCCGGCTGAGCTGCGCACACTGCGGCAGTGGGGGAGCGTGAAGGCCGTGGCATTGAATTTTGATGTCGAACTTTGATGTTGCGATTGCGGGCTCGGGTTTTGCGGGTGCGATCCTGGCGCGGATCTTGTGCCGCTTGGGTTACCGCACCCTGCTGCTCGAAAAAGGCCAGCACCCGCGTTTTGCGCTGGGGGAGTCGACCACCCCGCTGGCCAACTTGACGCTCGAGCGGCTAGCCCGCAAATATGCGTTGCCCGAGCTCTTCCACCTTTCGACTTACGGCCGTTGGCAACAGCACTTGCCGCAGCTGCGCGGCGGGCTCAAGCGCGGTTTTTCTTTTTTCCAGCACCAAGAAGGGCAGCCTTATCGCAATTCCGCGACGAACGAAGCGCGCTTGCTGGTCGCGGCCAGCGCGGACGACCACCATGCCGACACCCACTGGCTGCGTCAGGATGTGGATCAATTCCTGGTGGAAACCGCCGCTGCCGACGGGGTGACCTACTGCGATCGGACGCTGATCGACGAGGTCAGGATCGCGGCCCAGGGAGTGCGGCTAGCTGGAGAGCGGCAGGGGCGTCGACAGGTGTTCACTGCGGCGTTCCTGATCGACGCCACCGGGCCGGGCGGGCTCCTCGCCCGCGCCTTGCCGATTCCACGGCAGGCCGTCAAGGTCCACAGCGCGTTGCTTTACTCCCACTTTGCTGGCTTGCCGTCGTGGGTCGAACTCGCGCGCGAGGCCGGAGCGGTTTTTCCGCCAGGCCCTTACCCGGACGAAAGCGCAGCGGTCCACCACCTGCTCGCGGATCGCGGTTGGTTGTACGCCTTGCCTTTTGCCCACGGCGTGACCAGCGCGGGAATCGTCCTGCGGCATGGTCGGCGGCACCCTGGATGGGAGCGCATTGCCGGGGATCCTGCCCAAGCTTTTCACCACTTGCTTGCCCCCTTTCCCACCCTGGCCGCGCAATTTGCTGCTGCCCGCGCGGTGCTGCCGGTTCGCTTCGTGCCGCGCTTGCAGTTTCGTCTGGCCCGTGCTGCCGGACCGCGTTTTTTCCTGCTGCCGCACACCTATGCTTTTTTCGAGCCGCTGTTTTCGCCCGGTATCGCTTGGAGTTTGCTCGCGGTCGAGCGGTTGGCCGGGTGGTTTGCCGGGGATTCAAGCCAGCCGCCCGATCGTGCTGCCCGCGCTTACGGCCTGCGTTTGCGCGCTGAAGCGGATCAGATCGAGCGGCTGATGCGCGCGGCTTACCTCAGCTTCGGCCACTTTACCCTGCTCACCGCGGTGTCTTTCCTCTACTTTGCGGCGGTCAGCTTTGCCGAGGTCCGGTCGCGCTTGCAGGAACCCCAGGATGCGGCGTTTTTGGCTGCGGACGTCGCTCCCTGGGTGGAGTTCTGCCGCCAAGCTTTGGTGCGGCTCGCAGCCCTGGACTGCGCGCGCCGGAATTCGTGCGGGGTACTGAAGCCGTCTGCCATCCGTCGCTTCAGTGCTTGGTTAGAGCACGGGATCGCACCGCGCAACCTTGCTGGCCTTGCGGATCCTGCCCGCAACAACCTTTACCCCCTCGACCTCGAAGTGCTGATAGAACGAGCGTCCCTCCTGGGCCTGAGCCGCGCCGAACTGATCGCTGCTCTGCCGCGACTGCGCGGCGACTTCGTCCCCTGACCTCACGTCGCGCAAAGAGCTGAGGAAGTCATCTACAGTCGGTCCGTTGTGGTTTGCGTCCGCGGTTGGGACCCAATAGAATGGAGGGTGGGCTGCTGTTTGCTAGCCGTTGTCTGCTAGCCGCTGTCTGCTAGCCGCCGTTTGCTGGCCGCCGTTTGTCGGCCGCCGTTTGCTGGCAATGGGTTGCCACAGCCCACAGCCCCGGTAGAAAGTGGAGCAGCGATTTTCGACGCCAAGGCAAGACGTTCAAGACGTTTAAGACGTTACAGCGAGCGAAATCAAGGCAAATCCATGCAGGAAACCACGAGTCAAGTCCAAGTCCGCGGACTCGATACCGTCGACATCGGCGCGGTCGTCCGCATCGACGAGAAAATTTCCGGTCAGTACCGTCCTGAGGTCTGGGAGCGCCGCATCGGTTACTACTTGCGCCGCGACCCCAATGCAGCGCAAGTTGCCGAAGTCAATGGTCAAGTCATCGGGTTCATGCTCGGTGAGGTGCGATCGGGCGAGTTCGGCCTCGAAGAGCCGACCGGTTGGATCGAGGTGCTGGGGGTTGATCCCGACTGGACGGGGCGGGCCGTCGGGCGGCAACTCGCCGCCTCCATGCTCGAACACTTCCAGCAGCAAGGCGCCCGGACTGTGCGCACGCTGGTCGATGAAAAAATGAGCGACATCGCTGGGTTTTTCACCAGCCTCGGCTTCCAGCCAGCCAGCTTGCGGCCTTTTGTCAAAACCCTGGCTTGAAGCTTATTGCTTGAAGCTGTGATGGATCGAGACTGCGGTCGGGTCGTTGGGTCAAAGTGGCCTGGGCCTGGCCAGCATAGCTGAGGAGGAACGGCAATGCAGACGCGCACTGTCTTGTTGCCCAAGAAATACCACGACGCCATCGAACGGTGGCGTGAGACGTTCATCCCTGACTACGATTTCCTGCTCGAGAAGTGGGAGAAGTACTTTCCCAAAGAGCCGCTCTTCCAACTCTGCGCTTACCGCGAGAACGGCATCTGCAACGAGATCGAATGCGGCGCTGCCAAAGGCAAACCCAAATTCCTCCGCGCCTGCGAAATGGCGCCTGAACAAGGGATGCACCTGGTTGGCGCGATCCGCGCTCAGGCTTCGACCGAGTTCGGCTCGATCCAACAACACCGCCTGACTTTGGCTCGCGCGCAAGAAGAGGAAGAACAGGTTTGGGTGTTGCGGATGATGGCCGAAGAGTTGCGCCACGGCTACCAGATGATCCACCTGCTGGTCGAAGACGACTGGAGTGCGTTCAACCAGCAGGGCAGTGCGGATGCGGTCGAAGAGATCTTGTCGATGCAGACCGGTTCGCATGTGCTCGGCGCTTTCAACATCGAGTTTGATTCCTTCGCCGACAACATCGTGTTCTGCGCTTTGATTGATCGGGTCGGCAAGTATCAGCTGTCGATGCAGCGGATCAGCGCGTACAAGCCGATGGCGGAGTCGATGCCGCAAATGCTGCGCGAAGAAGCTTTTCACTTGGCCACCGGGGTGGTGCCGATGCGTCGCTGGGTGAGCGTCGCGGCGCAAGGTGAGATCTACATCACCATGGAGATGCTGCAGAAGGTGATCAACAAGTGGATCCCCCGTGCGCTCGAGATGTTCGGTGACGAACGCGGGGGCGGCACCAACGTGCGTTTTGGCTTGAAACCCATGAAAAATGCCGAAGCGCAAGGGCTCTACCTCGTCGAGGTGCAGAAACTCCTCGACGACCTCAACATGCGTTATGTGCGCGCGAAGTTGCCGCAGCTGTCACTCTCTGAGGCGGAACCGCTCTTGGCGCGGGTCCAACAAGGGGAGACCGCATCAGGGATCCGTCCGGAAGAACTTCTGCGCATGCCGCACGCGGAGTTTTATCGTCGCCGCGGGGTTCCGGCGTTTCGCATGGTCGGGGTCGATGGCACCCGCTTCGAGCAATTTGCCGACTATCTCGACCACTTGCGGCGTCACTTGCCCGAGTCGTATTTCGCGGGCCGCGACTTCAAGGACTACGTGGACACTTTGCGCCAAATCACCCGCGGCGAACTGACGATCCAAGACGCCACCCGGCGGATGCCCGAGTTGCGCCGCGTGGCCGGCTCTTGTCCCTGCTCGCGCGCGGTGCGTTGGGTGCTGGAGGAGCCGGCCGTTGGCCAGGGGGCCGTGCCGTCGGCAGGTGTTTGATCCGCAGACTCTGATTCGCCGATGCAAGCCCTCAACCGCCTGGTGGTGAAGACGCTGCCGCTGGTTCCCCGCGGCATTGTGGGGAAAGTGGCAGCGCGCTATGTCAGCGGCGCGACCTTTGCCGAAGCGGCGCAGGTCATCCACCGGCTCAACCGCGAAGGCGCCATGGCCACGGTGGATGTGCTCGGCGAGGAAGTCCGTACCACCGCTCCGGCAATCGCGGCAACCGACGAATACCTGCGCGCCTTGCAGGCGATCCACGAGCAGCAGCTACTCTGCAACATTTCGGTCAAGCCCACCCAGCTCGGCTTGAAAGTCGCGGAAGATTTTTGCCGCGACAATCTCTTGCGCCTGCTCGAACTAGCCGCGAGTCAAGGCAATTTCCTGCGCCTCGACATGGAAGACCACACCTGCACCGACGCCACCTTGCGCCTCTACCGCGATTTGCACCAGCGTCACGGTGACCGCGTCGGCGTGGTGCTCCAAGCGTACTTACGCCGCACCTTGGACGACATTGCCGCACTGCCGGCTGACGCCGTCAATGTGCGGTTGTGCAAGGGAATCTACGTCGAGCCGCGCGAGGTGGCCTGGCAAGACCGCGAAACCATCCGCTTGAACTTCCTGGCGGCGCTGGAACGGCTGTTTGACCGCGGGATTTACGTGGGAATTGCCACCCACGACGAATACCTCGTCAGCGGTGCGCTCGCGCTGATCCATCGCCTGAAAATTCCGCGAGAGCGCTACGAGTTCCAGATGCTCCTGGGGGTGGAAACCCGCTTGCGGAAGATCCTGTTGGCGGCTGGTCATCGGTTGCGGGTTTACGTGCCCTTCGGCCGCGAATGGTACAGCTATTCGGTCCGCCGGCTGCGCGAGAACCCGGCCCTCGCAGGCCATGTGCTGCGGGCCTTCTTGCGGCGCGAAACCCGCGATGGGCAGCCCTAGTCGGCGCAAAAACCCCAGCATTCCCGCCAGTAGCGGAGGGTCTTCTGGCGGTGGTCGCTCGTCCGGGGGCGGTGCCAGTGGTAGTTGGTACTGAGGCCAGGCAAGAAGCTCTGGAGGGACGGCTCGTTGCGCATGAGGAGGTCAAGCGGGAGCTTGGGCTTGAATGAGTTGGAGTCTTGGCCCCCCGCGCTCGCAGAGATCTGAACTTGATGGCCAGCTTCGGGTCCGGATCGTCGCAGCGCTGGAAACGTCACCGTATTTCTGAAAGCTTGTACTGACAAGAACCTTTCCCCAAGCCTCCGCGTAATCTCCACAGGCTAGAGTTAGCTATCGTAGCTGAGAATAGCTCGAGGAGGCTTCGCCATGCTCAAAATTCGCAACCTGATCAAAATCTATCCGGGCGGCATCACCGCGCTTCGCGGCATTGATCTCGATGTCCCTACCGGCATGTATGGACTGCTCGGACCGAACGGGGCGGGCAAGTCAACGCTGATGAAGGTGCTTGCCGGCCTGCTCGAACCCACTGCGGGGACGGTCCACCTCGAAGATCTCGATGTGTTGGCCAACCCCATTGCCGCGCAAGGACAGCTGGGTTATTTGCCGCAGGATTTCGGGTTCTACCCCAACTTGACCGGCGAACAAATGCTCACTTATCTGCTCGAACTCAAAGGAGTGAGTGCGCCCGGCGGTTTGCGGGCCCTGGTGCAAGAGCTCCTCGCCCAGGTCAACTTGGCCGAAGCTGCCAAGCGCAAGGTCAAGGCTTATTCCGGCGGCATGCGTCAGCGGTTAGGAATTGCGCAAGCGCTGGCCGGCGAGCCCCGCCTGATCATTGTGGACGAACCCACGGCCGGGCTCGATCCGGAAGAACGGCAGCGGTTTTACCGTCTACTCGCGCAACTGGCGCGCGAGCGAACGGTCTTGCTGTCGACCCACATCGTCGAGGACGTGGCCGTCCTCTGCCCGCGTTTTGCGGTGATTTCCCGCGGTCAGCTGGTGGCTGAAACCACCCCGCAGGAGGCGCGTCAGCGTTTCGCCGGCAAGATCTTCGAAGGCCGAGGGAGCGATCACGAGCTCGCTATCCTCCGTCAACGTTACGCGGTCACGCAGGCGGTTTTGGTCGAAGGGGAGAACCGGCTGCGTCTCCACGTGCCGGACTTGAACCCACCCGCGGGTTTTGTCGCGGTGCCAGCCACCCTCGAAGATGCGTACATGGTGCTCGTCACGTCCTCCGCCCAGCGCCGCGAGGAAGCCCGCGCCGCGGCTGCGAGCGCAGACGTGACCGCAGAAACTGCTGCGGGTGTGCCATGAACGCTGACGCAAAGCCCCAAGTCAACCGGCGAAGCCTGCACGTTTTCCGCACCTTGGCGCTCATGGAGCTGCGGTTCCAGCTCGCCCGCCCACTCCTTTTTGTCCTGATTGTTCTCTTGCTGGTGATCAGCTGGGGACTGTCGTCAGGACGGGTCACGATCAGCTCCGGGGACAGCACCGTGGGTGGTCAGGCGCGCGCGTGGATCACCTCCGAGTTTGCGATCGGCATGATGTTTCCGCTGGTCACTTTCCTGCTCTATTCATTCTTTTTGGCGATTGCCGCGGGCATGGCGATTCTGCGGGACGACGAACTCCAGGTCGGACCGCTGCTCCACAGCACTCGGCTCTCACCCGGCGCATACGTCTGGGGCAAGTTCTTGGCGGTGGTGGTGGCCTTTCTCGGGGTGCTTTGCATCCACCTTCTGGCCACGATCTTCTTCAACCAGGTCCTGCCGAATGCTCAAGCCGACCTGATCCGCGGCCCCTTTGCGCTGAGCAATTACTTGCGTCCAGCGCTGATTTTGGCCCTGCCTTTTTTGGTGTTCTTGGCTGGCGCTTCGCTCGCTGTCGGCGAACTGACGCGGCGACCGATTCTGGTGTTCGTAATCCCCGTCGCATTTTATCTGATCACCATCTTCTTTCTTTGGGACTGGTCGCCATCCTGGCTCAACCCGCAGATCAACCGTCTGTTGATGGCGGTCGAGCCTTCGGGGTTTCGCTGGATCAACGAAACCTGGCTCAAAGTCGATCGGGGAGTCGCGTTTTACAACCACCAGCCGATCGTCTACGACCTGCCTTTTGTTCTGAGCCGTCTGATCTATTGCGCTTTGGGCCTGCTGGGTGTGGGAGTGGCCCACCGGCACTTTGCTGCTACTCTGCGCGGCAGCAAGAGCGCAACCACGGACCAACGTCTCTTCTGGCAAGGCCGTCCGCGCCCCGGCCGCCCGCGCCCCGGCCGCCCGCGCCCCGGCCGCCCGCGCCCCGACGTGGTGCCACCCGCTGAGCCGCAGGCCGCGACCCGCGCCCTCGCCAGCTTGGGGATGACCATGCAGGCCCCCGGTTTTTGGTCGACCATGGTCCACATCGCCCGAGCCGAAACCCAGAACTTGCGCGGCCAACCCGGGCTGTACTTGTTCGTGCCGTTGATCCTGCTCGAGACGATCGGCAACGCCTTCTTCCAAGTCGGGCCTCTTGACACCCCGCTCCTGCTCACTCCAGGCACCGCCGCAGTCGGGGCCATGGACACTTTGACCCTGCTCGTTGTGCTGCTCATCCTCTTTTACACGGTCGAGTCTGTGAGCCGGGAGTGGCAGACCGGGCTCGCGCCCGTGCTCTACGCCACGCCAGCGCCGACCGGGGCGATCCTGCTCGGCAAGGCCGTGGCCAACAGCATCCTCGGCGTCTCAATTTTGCTCGCCGCTTACCTCGGCGCTGCGGTGGTCATGCTGATCCAAGGCAAGGTGCTACCCGCAGTGGGGCCGTTCTTGCTCGTCTGGGGCCTGCTCCTGCTCCCAACGTTTCTCGTCTGGTCGGCGTTGGTGAGCGCGCTCCTGGCACTCACCCGCAATCGCTTCACCACTTACGGGTTGGGGCTCGGGGCGCTGGCGGTGAGCGGCTGGCTGCAAAATCGCAACTGGATGAACTGGGTCAGCAACTGGGATCTGTGGAGTGCGGTCACGTGGACCGACTTCGGCGGTCTCGACCCCAATATTCGCGCGCTGCTGCTCAATCGGCTGTTTTGGCTGGCGGTGATGGCCGTGTTGGTGGTGCTGACCGTCCGCGTTTTTCCGCGGCGGGAATTCGACTCGGCGCGCACCGTCGATCGCCTACGGCCGCGCAGCTTGGGCAAGGCCGCCGCGCAAGCGCTGCCGCTCTTGCTGCCCGCCCTGGTGCTCGGGGTCGTTTTGTGGTGGCAAGTGAATCAAGGCTATCAGGGCAAGGCGGTCGAGCGGCGGGAACGCGAGTATCTGGGGCGCAATCTCTTGACCTGGGGGCAAGCGGAGCTCCCCCAGCTCACCGACGTTGACCTCGATTTGACCCTCGAACCGGACGACCGCAGTTTCGCGGTCAAGGGTAGCTACGAATTGATCAACCGGTCGAACCATCCAATGCACCGCATTCCCCTGTCCGTCGGCGATCACTTCGAAGACCTCGCATGGACCCTCGACGGCGCACCCGTCAAGCCAGAAAACTGGGCGCGGGTCCACGTTTTTCTGCTGCAGAGCCCGCTTCAGCCCGGGGCTAAGGTGCGGATTGGCTTTGCCCATCACGGACGTTTTCCTGCGGGGATCAGCAAGAACGGCGGCGGCATGCGCGAGTTCATCTTGCCGTCGGGGGTGGTGCTCACCAGTTTCCGCTCGAGCTTTGTGCCGGTCGTGGGCATGGAGTTCGGGCGCGGTATGGATCCAGAACACCCGCTCGAACCGCGCTCTTACGAAGAAGGTTTTTTTGCAGGGGTGACCCGGCCCGCGATTGGCTCGGGCACCCGCTTTGGCGTTCGTACCAAGATCAGCGGGCCGGCGCGCTTTGCTTACCATGGAGTGGGCGTGCGCGAATCCGAAGAGGTGGTCGACGGACGGCGGACCGTGGTCTGGCAGTCCGATCAGCCGGTGAATTTTTTCAACGTAGTGGCTGGCGAGTGGGAGACTTGGCAAGGGGATGGGGTGTCGCTCTCCTATCATCCCCGCCACCGCTACAACCTGGAAGAGATCCAAGAAGCGCTGACCGCCGCGCGCAAGTACTATTCCGCATGGTTTTATCCCTATCCTTGGCGCGAGCTCAAAGTCAGCGAGTTTCCGGGGTTGGTGAGCTACGCCCAGGGCTTTCCCACTAACATCACATTCTCGGAGAGCATCGGGTTCTTGACCCGCAGCACGCCAGAGACGCGGCTCACTTTTTTGGTGACTGCGCACGAAGCCGCGCACCAATGGTGGGGCAACATCCTGATGCCCGGCGAAGGTCCGGGTGGCGAGATCTTGGCGGAAGGCATGGCCCACTTCTCGACCATCCTGCTGATGGAGCAGGTCAAGGGTGAAGCCGCGCGCATCGAGTTCTGTCGACGGATCGAGGAGCGTTACGGCGACAACCGGCGGGTCGACGGTGAACGCCCGCTGGTGTGGACCGACGGCTCCAAGCAAAGCGACACCACGGTGATCTACGACAAGGGTGGTTGGGTCGTGTGGATGCTGCTCAACTTGATGGGGCGGGAGGCTGCTCTGGCTGGGATCCACGACTTCATCGCGCGCTATCAGCAAAACGAGGACCACCCTGTGCTGCAGGATTTCCTTGCGGTCCTGCGCGAGCACGCGACCGACGTGGCGGCTTTCGACGCTTTTGCCACAGCGTGGTTTTATCAGGTGGTGGTGCCGGAATACCGCTTCGAGGCCGCCAAAGTCGAGCCCCGAGGCTCAGGTTTCGTGGTTGAAGCCACGGTCAAGAACCTCGGGACTGGGCGGCCGGCGGTCGAAGTGGCGGCGGTCCGCGGTGTGCGCTTCCCCGCCCCTTCTGACGTCGTGGGCGAGCCCTGGCAAGTCTGCAGGACCACGATCTCCCCGGATTCCGGTGAGAGCCAACCGGTGACCCTGGAGTGTCCCTTCAAGCCGGAGCGCCTTGAAATCGATCCCGACGCCAAGGTCCTCATGCTGCAGCGCGAGAACGCAGTACATGCGTTCCGTTGACCGCGCAGGGCAGGCTATCCCGGATCTTGGGGATTGCGGGGAAACAAGGTCTGCAGCCAGTCGTCGGTGTGGGCGCGCCAACAGGCCCAACCAAAGCCCTCCGGGACTTCGCCGCCGGTCGGTTTGAAGCCGCGCTCGCGAAACAGTGCCCACAGTTCGCGGTTGGCTCGAGCCAAGTCCCAAGCTTCGTGGGGAGAACGCAAGTGGTAGGTCCCCCACTCCTGGTAGATCACCAACGGCCGTTCCTCCGCCACGCCCAGCTGCTGGGCAATCTGGGCTGGTTCCAGGGTGGCGCCCTGGAGTGCGACCTTGCCGAAAACGTCGGGCTGGCGCAAAGCCGCGAGCAGGGCGAAGTAGGCGTAGCTGCCCGTGCCCGCGGACGCGCGCTGGGCGGACGTGGCCAGCGTGCGGTATTTCTGGTCGATGGCCGGGACCAGCTCTTTGAGGACCATGTCGAGGTAGAGGTCTTCTTCGCGCTGATCGAGCCGCGGATCTGCGGCGTCCGGCAAGATGAAGACCGCGATCAGCGGCGCGACCGCAGACCCGATGACCGCGTCGAGGACCTTGGCGGTTTCACCTTGGTTCAGACTGTCCTCCCCGCCGTGGATGTAGACCGTGGGAAAGCGGCGCGCGGTGTCAGCTGCGTAGCCGGGCGGCAAGTAAATCTGGGCTTTCCGCACTTTGCCGCCGCGCAGCGCGCTGGTCCACTCGAAGTCTTCCCGGTGTCCACTGTTTTGGGCTGCGGGCGCGCTGGCAAAGACCGGGGGCGTCCAAGCGGGCATCGCGAACCATGAAACGTCCCCAAAAAGGCCCTTGCCCGGCCGCGGGTTGCGCGGATCTGCCACGGCCTGCCGGGCGTAGTCGACCAGGAAGCCATAGGTCAAAGCCGCCGTGGGTTCAAGGCGGGTCGAGTAGGTGAAAAGGTCGGTCCCGGGAACTCGCCTCATCTTGTCTTCGCGGCGAAAACCGATCATGTCACCGACGATCCCCACGTCTTCGGCGGGGCCGCGGTAGATGAAGTGGACGAACTCCGAGCCTTCGATCAGGGGAAACGAAGTTTGCCGGGCGAGGAAGGCATCGATGACAGCGGCTTTGTCAGCGGCGGTCTCGAGTTCGGCGAGAAAGCGGCCGAAGTCGGTTTTGGCCAGCCAGGGAGTGCGCTGCTCGGAGGGAGCGCTGGGTGCGACCTGCGGGTCGATGCGCGCGAGCTGGCGCATGCTGCGCGCGAACAGGTGGCCGTCCGCATAAGCCACGGCTGACCACGAGTGTTCGGTAAAGAGCGCGAGGTTGGCCAGCTCCTGGTAGCCCTCAGGAGAAGCTGCGACCACGTGTAGGGTGCCGGCTTTGGTGATGATCACCAGGTGGTCGCCCACGCCGGTGATGAAGCCATCGCCAGGGTCGCGTGAGCGCCACTTGCGCTCTCCGGTTTGCGCGTCGACGCAGGTCAGGATGCGCCCTGCGATGCCGTAGAGGTGGCCTTGGTGGTAGACCGGTTGCACGTAGGTGCTGCTGAGCGCGTTGTTCGACCACAGCGGGGTGACGGTCCAGGTCGTTTGGTCTCGCTGCACCGAGAGCATGGTGGCCGCATCGCGTTTGGCGAGCAGCAGGACGCGGTTTTCGCCGGCTGGCACCGGGATGATGCTGGCCGCGCCCATGGCTTCGCCATCGCCTTCGTGGGCAAAACTCCACAGTTCAGCTCCGGTTTTGGGGTCGATGCCCCAAACGGTTTTCATCGCTGCGGCCACCACTTGTCGCCGCCCGCCGAGCGTGGCGATCACCGGCGACTGGTAAGCCACCTGGTCGTTGCCCAGCGTCCACAGCAAGTGGCCGTCGGTCACACGAAACCCAGCGATGGTCTTGCCTTCACCCGCTCCGAGCAAAACCACCAGGACGTCGTCCACCACCAGCGGGGAGGTGGTGAAGCCGTAATGCGGCATGCTGGCGCCGTGGTCGTCTTTGAGGTGGGTTTTCCACAGCTCGCGGCCAGTGGCAGCGTCGAGCGCGAACAGGTGGCCCCACGCGCCCAGTCCGTAGACCCGACCAGCGGCCAGCGCGGGCGTCGAGATCGGACCGTCGTGCGAGCCATCGAGGCCGGCGTGGGTTTCGCTGATCCGGTAGCGCCACAACTCGCGTCCCGTCGCGACCTCGAAAGCCGCGATCACGTCAGCGTCGCCTGCGGCGAACTGGGTGATGGCGCGAGCTTCGTCCACGACCACTGCCGAGTAGCCCGATCCGAGCTCCACTTTCCAGCCCAGCGCAAGCCCCGGCGTACCTTGGGTGAACAGTTGACTCGCAGGTGCTGAGCCATCGAAGTTGGGACCGCGCAACCCCGGCCAGGTCGTCGTGGCCTGGATGTCGTCGCTCCCCAGAATTCCGATCAGAGCTCCGCAGACCAGGACTCCGAATGCCAACCGCTGTACATTGCTCACTTGTACATTGCTCACTCTTCGCGTGCTTATTTTTCGCGCCACTTTCAATTCTCCTGTTCAAATATGTTCAAATATTCTGGTCGAGAGATACAGGAACCGTCGGGAGTCGGCCTAAAATCGCGTCAAGATCGGTTCAACCTACGGAAAACTCAACGAAAAGTTTACCGGAGGTGCTCCTGGCAGGCCATGGTCAAGTGCGCATCGTCGTCAAGGGCTGCTGGCATCGCGCAGCGAGCTCAAAAAGAGTCCCAAGCCGCCGAAGATGAGGACCAAAATCGCGATCAGTTCGAAAGCCGACATTGGTTGCAAGGAGAAGTGGATGCTGCGCAGGATTCCCAGGAAGAGTGCCCCGAGCGACCCCAAGGTGAGCAGCCAGCCGAGCGGGTTTTTGGCATTGAAGAAGATCATGCCGACGCCGAAAATGAAGGGGATCAAGACCATACCGCTGGTCAAAGCAAAGCCGCCCCAGGCAAAAAGCGGGGAACCCCAGCTAAAACCCGTGCCGACCCAAATGGATTCGAGGAGGAGATAGCCACCGCCGAAGAACATCGCCAACCCGATCAAGAAACGGGCGATCCCGCCTTGCGTCCCGCCGGCTCCGCTAATCATGTTGCCTCCTGTATCCTGGTTTCCTGGTCGACCCGATGATGCTGACACTTCGTTGGCAGCTCGCTCTTGCTGTCTGGCCGTCAACCTACCAGGTCGGCTGGGCAGCAGCAGGAGTTCGTGGGATGATCATACCGCGAAGTGGAGGAGTGCGACGCGTGAGCGTTGTCTTGCTGCGCCGAGAAAAAGGGGGCTGGTTGCCCTGCTGGCTGCTGGCCTGGGCTTGGGTGGTTGGACTGCATGCGGTCCTGCTGTGGATTGCACACCACCCGCGAACGCGTGGCCTCAACGGCGACGAAGTCACCTATTGGCAAGCCGCGCGGGAAATCCTCGCCGGCCAGACACCCGCGATCAATCTGCTGTGGCCGCCGCTTTACCCGCGCTTTCTCGCCGCGATCCTGCAACTTTGGGATTCGTTGGGGGCGGTGATCTTGGTCCAGACCCTGCTGCTGGTCGGGGCTGCAGTGTGCCTGGCCGGGGTTGCCCGACAGCTGGGCGCCTCCCCCAAAACAGCGCACGGGATCGCCCTGGCCTTTCTCGGCTATCCCCCGCTCGCGGCTTTTGCCCACTACCTGTGGCCGGAGGTCTTGCACCTGGCCCTGTTTTTGGCGGCTCTTTGGATCGTCCTGGCGCGACCCCAGGCGGTCGGGTGGATGCCGCTCGTCGGTTTGCTGCTCGGCCTTGCCCTGTTGAGCAAGAGCTTGCTCACCTATTTTTGGCCCCTCTTGCTGATCCCCGTGCTCCAAGCTCCCGGCACCCGCGGGCAACGGACGTTGCGCGCCAGCCTGGTGGTCGCAGCCTTGCTCCTGACCGTGACCCCCACGGTGCTGCACCATCAGCGGGCCACCGGACGTTGGGTGATCGCTGACAGCAGTGCGTTCAACCTGTGGGTTGGGCTCAGCTTACACTCACGGCAAAGCTTGGGAGATGCGCAAGTCTATGCGGCTTACCTCGCTTACCTGGACAGCGCGCCCACCTGGCCAGAGCGCGATCAGCTGCTCTGGCAGCGGATCCGCGGCCTTTTGGCGGAACGCGGCTGGGCGGCAGTGCTCAAAGACCAGCTGGCGTACCAATACTTCCGTCTGTTTGACCGCCAATCCTACCTGAGTGCGCAGCTGCCCGGCGGCGAACTCACCCGAGGTGAACGCGGTTACCAAGAGACCCCAACCTGGCTTGCCGGACTCCTGCGCACGCTCTGCGACATCGCTACGGTCGGGCTGTGGCTCGCTTTTGCTTGGGGGATTTGGGTGGTGCCCCCGCGGCGGCGACCGGGAGGCTGGCTGCTCGTCGCCTTCAACTCCGCGCTCTTTATCGCCCTGCGCACAAGAGGCCGGAGCGGCGCCGCCGCGGCGGGGACGCTGCTGCTGCTGGCCCTGGCCAACGAGGGCTACGGCCTCCTGCGCATCCGCCGGGTCGACCGCGAGCTCGAAGGCGAGCCGGGCTTTCGCGTCGGCCTTGTCCAGGGGGCTCTGGCCGGCAAAGGGCGCCAGGGCCCCGCGGCCCTAGAAACCCAGAACCGCCTCAGCGACGAGGTGCTGTCAGAGGGGCAGCTCGACGTGAACGCCTGGCCCGAGTCCTCCTTCGGCTACCCGATCTAGTACGGACGGGGGGGGTACCAGCCGCGCGAGCCGACTATCGAAGGCCTGCCGGCT
>CAZCOV010000102.1:4977-17659 GCA_964499975.1 uncultured Thermoanaerobaculia bacterium | reverse complement strand
TCCACTGCGGTCTGTGCCCGGTGGTGATCGCGATTTCGCCCAGCCCGGCCTGGGCCGCGCAGGTCTATCCCCAGCTCCCGGCGGATGCAGCCTTCCATCGGCTGTCAGAAGACATCTTCCGTTTCACTTTTAGCGACCAGGAGGACGGAATGGCTCAGGCGAGGGCCGCTGCTGAGCGCCTGACCGCGCGGGCACACGCGCTCGACGCGCTGGCGATTCGGGAGCTGCGGGTCCAAGGCGGCGGCAATGATCTGCGGGTTCGTTTCAGCGACCTGCATCGCTGGCAAGACGGCACGTCAACCACCAGCGACGGTCAGCGCTATCGCGTCAATGTGCCGAGTTTCGAGGTTTTCACCGTGCCCGATTGTCGGGGCACGGAAGGCCGCCTGGTGGCGTCGCGTCCTCTGCGCATTCCTGGCGGCGTGATGGTTGAGGATCTGGTACTCGAGTTTCACGCCGGGCGCGTGGTGGATTGGACCGCGAGCCGCGGTGCCAGCGCTCTTGGCGAGTGGCTGGATTTCGACCCTGGAGCCCGCTACCTGGGGGAGTTTGCCCTGGTCGGCACGGATTCGCCGATCGCCGAGAGCGGCGGGGTCTTTCAGCACACCCTGCTCGACGAAAACGCAGCCGCCCACCTAGCGCTCGGCCAAGGCATTGCCGCCGCCATCGTCGGCAGCGACAGCATGACTGCAGAGCAGCTCGCGGCTTTGGGCTGTAACCACTCCGCCATCCACCTCGACATCCCCTTCGGCACCCCTGATGTCGACGTGGTTGCCACCGAGACTCGATCGGGTACAACCGTGCTGCTCGCACAGGGGGCGTGGTGCGCAGCCACCAAACCGTAACGCTGGGACAGCGGGACCTGCCTCGGGTGCGTTCAGAAAGGCTTGCAAAGCAACGACCGAAGCGTTACCGACAGCAGGTGCGCAATCGGTGAACGGTAGGCGATGAGGATGACGGCGAAGTCACTGCCTGCCGCGGTGCGGTGGGATGGTGGGCGCTACCGGCGGCGCAACCCCGCCCACAGCGCGCTGGCAGTGGACAGCAAGGGAAGTCCCAGCATACGATCGTCAGGTCAAGGCAAGAGCTCGGCTCAAGGAGCAGGTGTGCTCAAAGCCGGGTACTCCACTGCCGATTCCCAGGGAGAGCTCACGATGCGAATTGCCGTATGCATCAAACAGGTTCCAGATACCGAAAGCCGGCTGCGGGTAGCCAAGGACGGCCGTGGGATCGATGAGGAGGGAGTTTCCTTCGTCATCAATGAAAGTGACACTTACGCGCTCGAAGAAGGACTGACCCTGGCCGAACAGACCGGGGGTCAGGTGGTGGCCTTGAGCCTCGGGCCCGAACGGGTGAAGGAAGCCCTGCGCAAGGCCCTGTCCCTGGGCGCGGAGCGGGCGATCCACCTGGTCGACCCGGCTTACCACGGCGGCGACCCCATGGCCACTGGACGCGCGCTCGCTGCAGCGCTCGCCAAAGAAGGCGTCGACCTCGTCCTCACCGGATCGCAAAGCGATGATGCCGGCTTTGGTTCGACCGGCTCAGTGATCGCCGGTTTCTTGGGCTGGCCCCACGCCTGGTTGGTCATGGGGGTTGCGCTCGACGAGGGGCAGCGCTCGCTCAAGGTCACCCGGGAAATGGAAAGCGGCATGAATGAGATCTTCCGCTTGCCCTTGCCCGCGGTGCTCGAAATTCAAGCCGGCATCAACCATCCGCGCTACGCCACGCTCAAAGGCATCATGAAAGCCAAAAGCAAGCCGATCGAGACGCCGAGCCCGGACGCCCTGGGGCTTGCGCCGGAAAGCATCGGCGACCGCGGGTCACGGCTGGAAGTGCTGTCAGTCAGCTTTCCAGAAAGCGGACGGGGCGCACAAATCATCCCAGGCGATGCGGCAGCTGCAGCCAAAACCCTGGTCGAAAAGCTGCAGCGGGAAGCTCGGGTGTTGTGATGGCAGGTGGACCGCAAAAAATCTGGGTAGTGCTGCAGCAGCGTGAAGGCAAACTCCACCGCATGTCCCGCGAAGCGATCGGCGCCGGGCAACAGCTGGCCCAAGACCTGGGTGGTGAAGTTTCCGCCGTGCTCTTGGGCAGAGACCTGGCGGGCCTGACCGCTGAAGTCGCGGGCTTTGCGCTCGCTCGGCTCTACGTGCTCGACGACCCACGGCTGGCGAATTACACCCCCGGGGGCTATCGCGCTGCGCTCGAACCCTTGCTGCGCGCTCACGCCCCGGACTACGTGCTCTTCCCCCACACCTACCAATCGGTCGACTACGCACCGCGGCTGGCCCAAGCGGTCGGGGCAGCGATCGTCCCCGAAGCGATCTCCTACGAGCTTACAGCCGACGGGCTAGTCTTCAAGCGGCCGATGATGGGCGGCAAGCTCCATGCGAAGGTCCGCGTCCGGGGTGAGGGCATGATCTTCGTGTCGCTCCAATCCGGCGCTTTCCCCGCAGATCAAGCCAAGGCCGGCAGCGCCCCGGTCGAGACCTCGGCCATGGATGCTGGCGGGGCGCCAGACCGCGAGATTTTGGGCGTCGAGCAAGTCGGTGGCGACCAGGTCGACCTCTCCAAAGCAGAAGTGGTGGTTGCGGTCGGCCGCGGCATCGGTGGAGCTGACAAGCTGCCGCCGATTGAAGCCCTGGCCAAAGCCCTCGGCGCAGAACTCGGTGCCAGCCGTCCAGTGATCGACAACGGCTGGTTGCCGCGCGATCGCCAGATCGGCTCGAGTGGCCAGACTGTGGCACCCAAGCTGTACCTGGCGCTGGGGATTTCCGGGGCCATCCAGCACTTGGTCGGCATGAAAGGCGCGGGCTGCGTGGTCGCGATCAACCGCGATCCCAGCGCACCGATTTTTTCTGTGGCCCACTATGGCATCGTCGGCGACCTCGCGGAAGTGGTACCCGCGCTCACCGCTGCCATTACCGAAGCCAAGGGCTGACCTCAAAGCGCTGATCGCAAAGCAACATAGCGACGAAACAAATCCCACGCAAAACATATGTGAGAAATCACAGATAATATATCGGAGTTATTGCATGAGCAACGTTTGGTATATCGCGGTGGGTGGCCAACAACAAGGCCCCTTTTCCCTCGATGAGTTGCGTCCCCGCTTCCAGTCGGGCGAACTCCATCGCAACATCCATGTTTTCACCCAAGGCATGAGCCAGTGGGAAACGGCGAGCAACCGTCCAGAATTCACCCCACTTTTTGCGGCGCCGTTGGGCGCTCCGCCGATACCACCGCCGCTCGGTGGAGCACGCGCCCACGAGATTGATTACGAAACTTTTGGCGAAGAAATGCAATTCGTCGAGATCACCCTCGATCCCGGAGAAGCCTGCATCGCCGAAGCGGGCGCGTTCATGTACATGGACCCCGGCATCCAGATGGAAACCATTTTCGGCGATGGCTCAGGTCAGGAAGGCAGTGGTCTGCTCGGCAAATTCTTGACCGCGGGCAAGCGGATCTTGACCGGCGAGTCCTTGTTCATGACGGTGTTTGCCAACTCTGCAGGGAAGCGGCAACGGGTAGCGTTTGCTTCGCCTTATCCCGGCAAAATCTTGCCGATTGACTTGCGTCAGCACGGCAATCGCTTGCTCTGTCAGAAAGACGCATTCCTTTGCGCTGCCAAAGGGGTTTCGGTGGGAATTGCCCTCCAGCGCAAGATCGGCGCCGGGCTCTTTGGCGGTGAAGGCTTCATCTTGCAGAAGCTCGAAGGTGACGGCATGGCGTTCATTCATGCGGGCGGCATGATCGTCGAACGGCAGCTCGCTGCGGGTGAGACCATGCGCCTCGATACCGGCTGTTTGGTCGCCTTTGAGCAACAAGTGACCTACGACATCGAAATGGTGCGCGGGGTCAAATCCATTTTCTTCGGGGGTGAGGGCCTGTTTTTTGCTGCGCTCACCGGACCGGGACGGGTGTGGATCCAGTCCTTGCCTTTCAGCCGCCTCGCTAGCCGGGTGCTCGCTGGTGCACGGCAAATGGGTGGCGGACGCGACGAAGGTTCGCTCCTCGGCGGCATTGGCAACCTGATCGGCGGCGACTAACCCTGACCAACTTCCCCCTCCTCGATCTGATGGTCGAGGAGGGCATCCCCTTCAAAAACAAAGCGGCCGACAAATTTCTGACCGCGGAGCAGCAGCGGCAGCCACAAACGGTCGTCGGCCCACATCTCATCCCAAGGGATCGCGCTCAGGTCGGTCCACAAGGGGACCGCCTCAGAAGTTTCCTGCGCTTCGCCAACACAGTCCGCAGCCTTAAACACGTGGACGTGAATGGCATAGCCATCGACGAACTGGAAGCACAACTCGCCGCCGTACAAAACCGCGGTCGGCGTCACTCCGAGCTCCTCTTCCACTTCGCGGATAGCCCCGGCCATAGGTTCCTCCCCAGGGTCGAGCTTGCCCCCTGGGCCATTGATCTTGCCCGCGCCCAGCCCGCGCTTTTTACGGATCAAAAGGATCTGCCCAGCGCGCACCACAAACAACAGGGTGGCGCGATCGGTCGGCGTCCACTGCTGCCAATCTATCCGCATGGACCGTTCTGGTTTCACCTAAACACGTTCCCCTAGCTAGCCTCACCTGAAGGCTGGCACCTCGTCGGACGGGCACTTCGTCGGACGGGAAAACGGCCACAGAATGGCACGGTCGGGTTGACACGGCCCGCCGCAGCGGGTCAGGTTGCGCGACATGTCAGGCATCACCTTGGTTGGCCAGGGCCTTGGTGATCTTCACGACGCGTGCACCGAGGTAGGTGCCAGTTTCAAGATCGGCTTTCCCAACTTCCTGTGTCGATGTTTGAGCGCTGACACCCGTTTGAACACCAAGCCGGTTTAAGCCTGCGGGATGATATCCGCTGGGGATGTCAATTCCGATCCAGACCATGCCGTGCTGCATCGACAAGATATGAAAGTACTGCAGGGTGAAAGACTGATCTCCATTGAAACTGCCTCCAATGGTGAATCCAGCTGCAGTCTTGCCTTTCCAGCGCTGGGTTTCCCAGCGCTCACTTGAGGCATCCGCCATCGCTTTAAATTCCGCCGCGGGACCGCCCATGTACGTTGGAGAACCCCAAATCACCGCTTCTGTTTGATCAACTTGAGCAAGAAGGTCCTCATTCCGAAATCGTCCTTCTCGGATATCGGACCCGATAACAGGTAGAAGCAGCGGTTGCCAGTCCTGGCTAGACACACCTCTAGAGATAGCTTCGGCAAGCTGCTTCGTAGTACCGCGGGCGGAGAAATAGACTATTGCGACTGTGGGCACGAGTTTGAATTGTGATGGCAACTTGCCGAATGCTTTGTGGCTTTGGAATATTGAGTCCTCGACATATCTTGCGCGCCAGCGAGTTCGGAATCTCTACGGGCCATGAAACGGCTTCGATATGTCCCGTCTGGGGATTGCACGGCTCAAGGAATCTTGCAAATGCCGTGCGAACATCGCCGCCGCGATAGCGATTACGCTCGAAGCAAAGGTAAAGAGGAGGCTCATAAAGATCCCCGCCGGCCGGTCGTCTTTGTCGCCGAACATAAGGATGATGACTGCTCCTACCACCACGAAACCGATCAGGACTATCGCGCAATGCTTGATGGCTCGCAACGCATCCACGGTGACCTGCGAGAATGTCCTGTTTTGTCTTACGTGCCCGAACAGCCCGAATGCTCGATAGAGCGCTATGAAAAACGGAGTGGAGCCCACATACACATACGCCAAGAATGGGTCTTTGAAGTAAATCTCGAAGGTTGTGGCATGGGCATTCCTACCCTCGATGTGGGGTTCCCAGAGCATGAAGGCAAGAGTGCCAAGGCCTATGAACACAACGGCTACCTGAAAAAATAATGCAGAGCTACTTTTCATGGTTGTCTTCATAAGTGTGTGATGTGAGCTTTCTTGCGCACGAAGCGCGCCCGGCTGCAACGAGGGGTTAGGCGTCTGGCCGGAAGAAGCCTTCCGTCCAGTGGTCGCGGTCAAGCTCATACTCGTCGACGTGGAAGCCGTCCGGGTACTCGGAGAACCCAGGCCTTTGACACAAGCGTTCGATGGCCGCAGCCGCCCGGGCTCTCGTCGAGTACACGCCGACGAACTTGGTCTCCTCGAGGCCGTCCGTTTCATAGGCGTGCTGGAGGACGTAAACAACGTTCATAAGGATGCGCTGGCCTTTGACATGGTGGTGACTCCTGGCAGGAGGAGTGTAGCTCGCAGCCCCTCACGAGATCGCGGAGTTGCTTCATGCTTTCATCCTGCACATTGGCCCGTTGACATCGTCAGCTGATTCTCGGTGGTCGGCGGAGGTTAGTGAGCGTACCGGGCGTCTCCTGACGACCCAAGCTCGGCGACCCGGCCCACGGGAGGCGTGGATTGCAACCGGAGTGCGATGGCCGGGTTCGCTGCGGCGCATGCGGTTAGGTCACGTCATTGTTTCCCTTTCGTATGTCTCATCGGTTCAAGCAAATCCCAGAGGTTACCATACAAGTCCTTGAACACTGCGACCGTACCATACGGCTCGTCTTTCGGCTCGCGCACGAAAACAATCCCTTGCGTTTTGTAGCGCTCATAGTCCCTCCAGAAGTTGTCCGTGTAAAGGAACAGGAAGACACGACCGCCCGATTGCGCACCGATACGGGACTCTTGCTCTGGCGTGGATGCCCTGGCAAGCAGCAGACGAGATTCTGTTGCACCCGGCGGCGCGATGACAACCCAATTGCTTGCTCCGGGACAGGCGAATCTTCGACGAGAAGGAAGCCCAACTTGCCAACAAAGAAGTCGAGCGCCTCATCGTAGTCGCGAACAACAAGCGACACCAAACCAAGAGATTGCTTCATCTGTGACATACCCGCTCGAAGTGGCCTAACCTATGATTCTGCGTCAGACAAATCTCTCGACCAACATGCCTATCCGTCACTGCGACGACGCATAGACACTCCCGAGTCTCCCCCCACTCGACCCTACTACCCCCGCTCGTGAAAGACCAGTTGAAGTGGCTGGCACCTTGTCGGACGGCATCCGATTGTTCGGCGGCGGATCTGTCTGGCAGCTGTCATTCATCTCGACGAGTGCGTGGTTTAAAGGAGACGCTGATCTCTATGCCTGCCCGGTTTGCCTCCGTCACGTCTTCATGCTCGAGGCCGGTCGCCATAATAATGGCAAGAGCCATTGTTCCGCTGAGGTCATTGGTTGGCCGACGAAGGAGCACACCTTGGGGATCGCCGGGCGCCATGAGCCCCTCGACTGGGCCCACTGTCCAACCCGCATCGCGGAAGACGCTCTGAAACTCCACGGCCAGCTCTTAGAGCGGCGGCATCCTGGCAACTTACCGCAAAGCGCCACCGCTGACCGCTCGAAGTGCTTGGTTGGGCGTCAATCGCTACACCGCAGGGCCACGACCACGATTTGACTGCCACACCGCCAAGATCTCAAATCGACAGCGGCGGACGCGATAGTAAACCCAGTAGCGAATGCGGTCGAGATAGAACCGTCGCACACCCGGAGAACTCGCTTCTGGAACTGGAACTCCTAGGTCCGGATGTTCCAGCAGCAGTGCAAGTGCCGCTTCAATGTCTTGCCTCACCGCACCGGGTGCAGCTGGTCTGTTCTTGGCCCACCAGATGACTATGCGTACAATCTCGCGCGTCGCTCGCCGCGAGACAAAGAGCTCAAGCGACATCCCTACTCACAGCGGCTCAGTCGAGCGAAAAATTCCCCGCCAGAAATCACATCGCCCCGATCCGCTTCTGCGATACCGGCCTCAAGCTCCGCTAGCTCTTCCGGGGACAGATTCACCATGTCCTCACGCTCGCGGGTCAGGATGAAGACGTCCGTTCCATCCTTGAACGCAGGATCGTTCACGACGATGGTGCCATTGACGATGGTGCCTGTTGCCACCCTCATACCTGGATGATACCCCGCTGCGGGTCCCGATGCCTAGTTGACGTCTGCTGCTGATGTTGCTGATGTTGACGGGAGCTGGAGCTCTGCCATAGTGAGGGCGACAAGTGAGGAAGCCTCTTTCCCTACCAACCGAAACGGCTGGCACCTTGGCGGGGGGCACCCCTCGGGGGCACCGCCTTGCCGGGACGCGGTCTTCAAAGCTCTTCCGAGTCCACAGGCAGGGCTCCACGATCTGGGCCAGCCGACGATCTAACTACGCCAGCTCGATGGCGACTTCGAAGGTGGCATCCCGCCTTGCTTTCAAAAGGGCGCTCATAAATGGGTTGTATGGTCTTTTGCCTTCCTCGCCCCCGCTCTTCTCTCCGCTCTTGATCGGGCAACAATACCCTGGCACAGGAGACCGGGTTGAGCCGCGGGTTCGACAGCAATTGGTCGATGCAGGCAACTAAACTCCGCATCCCGCTAGCCTGATCGAGCCAAGCTCGTCCTGTAGATTTCCTTGCGTACGGCCGACGCGCCCAGGCATAGAGCCAATAGATAGACGGCGTTGACGATAAATGGCGCAAGAAAATTCAAAGAGCAAATGCTGTATTCAACACCAACCTGCACATAAACCATAACAAGCAATAGTACCGGTGGAATAGCCACTAAAATATTTAGAAACTGAGAGCGAAACCCATTTCCCTCGTACCATATTCTGGCAATAACAGATTCCCATCTAAATATATCAGAATGACCCAATTTTTTCTCCAAATATGCGATGTGCAGTTGCAGTGCAGTAATTTGTACATTCTGATAAATAGTGTACGCCAATATAAAATTCATCAACAATAACACCATATACCAAACAAATAGGTTATTGTTATGATCTGTTTTTGCTCCATAGTTTAGTATTGCAATCGAGAGCCCAAGTAGCGACGCTGTTACCGTCGATAGCTGTGCCATAACTGATTTTATCGAATCTTTTGATATTTTGTATTCATCTAGCGCTAAAGTATTGTACTCTTTCATAGGCTCTCCGAACTACTGAAAAATACTCACTTAGCCAAGCGCTCTCAAGCTCGGCATTGCGATGTTCCGTAGCGAGGTTAGAGGTGGTCGCTACACAATCTGACGCATGCGATATTGCGCACCTCAGCGCACGAACGAGAGCTTCTGGCGTGCTTCTTGCCAACCTTACCGCCCCGTTTTGCCCCAATCTCTCTATCGTGAGGGGGCATTCCACTGCGACAACTTTAGCACCGTTTATTAGAGCTTCATCGATAACCAGTCCCTGGGTATCGGAGAGTGAAGTGAATAGAAGTACTTTAGATCGTCTCATTAACGTGTGGACTTCTGTGTTTGACATCCTTCCATAATAAGTGATGGATGCGCCAATATTGGATGTCAGAGCACTTATCAATTTTTCTCTAAAAACCCCCTCTCCAACAATCCCGGTCTTCACATTTGGCTCTTCTGAATGTAGAGTTAGAATAGTTTGCATCGCAAGTTCAACATTCTTCTCGGGCGCAAGTCTTGATACGTAAATTACGTCTATATCTCTGGCGGCGCACCAGGTGGGCGAGGCCGAGGGGTGAGAGGTCACCGGCGTCGGCAGAATAATTGTTTTTTCTCGATCGACGTCAAACTCATTCAATAATATTGTGCGTGCTGCGAGTGATGGGGTAATTATGATATCGAATTTCGATAAAAATTTTAAATATAGCAATCGAAGAATCGAAGTTGTTATCGCAGTGTTGAATTTTCCGAGATAGTGCAGGTATTCTGGGAAGAAGTTTGTGTGATGAGTGTAGACGGCAATAGCCTTCCGTCTCTTTGCAACCGATAGCCCTAACGCACCAAAGGAGAAAGGCGTGTGGCAGTGAACGACGAATCTCCCGCGGCCGTCCTCGCGGAATTGTGGTATTTGCGTTGGAAGGTAAAGAGAATAGTTCTCATTGGGCGTGGTAAATAGGCGGATAGCACTGATGGGTGTTGGCACACGCCGCATTGCAGGACCCACTACGTCGACACTGTATCCTGCGCGCAGAAGAGTGTCGCGTTGGCGTGCTACAGCTATTGCGACGCCATTTGGGTCAGGATCAAACGTGTCTGTGAAGATTGCGACGTACATGCCAGTCCCTTCTAACCGATGATTCTGCACCAGTAAATATGCTCAATCCAGCATGTATATCCGTAAATACCGCGACACATAAGCACTTCTGAGTCAGGCCTCGCTAGGCCTCGCAAAAACGCGGTCACTTTAAAGCTAATCCTCTGACTTGTCAAGGGGAATTTGAGCGTCATGCGCTGCTGCGGCCAGACGCTTGGCGGACCTGCACGAGGGCAAGACGCGCGTGCTAGACTCCGGATAGGGTGACACGGCAAGCCGAGCGCGCTGCGCGATCACCTTGACCGAATCACCACGACAGAGGCGTCAAGCCGATGCCGATCTTTCCTTTTCACAAGTGCCAACCCCAACTCGGAGAACGGGTGTTTCTCGCCCCAGGCGCGGTCTTGACCGGCGAGATCGAGGTTGGAGACGACGTGTCATTCTGGTTTCACACCGTGGCCCGTGGCGACGTTAACTGGATCAAGATCGGCCGCGGCACTAATGTTCAGGACGGCACCGTGCTGCACGTAACCCACGAACGGTACCCGCTTTCATTCGGTGAAGGCGTGGTGATCGGACACAGCGCTGTGGTCCATGGCTGCACGGTTGAAGATGGTGCCCTGATCGGGATCGGGGCGCGAGTGCTCGATGGTGCCGTGATCGAGTGGGGTGCCCAGGTCGGGGCCGGGGCAGTGGTCGCCCCGCGCATGCGGGTGCCGGCCGGACAGCTGGTTTTGGGCATTCCCGCCCGAGTGGTCCGTCCACTGACCGCTGAGGAAAGCCAACAAATCGCCGAGATCCGCGATCGTTACATCGCGCTCAAGAATGAATACGCCCGCACTCTGGGCTGGGGACACCAGGTTGATGGCCTGGGGACACCAGGCTGATCCAAAAACGTCGCCCACTGCGACGGCGGTTCATTTCAAGACTAGCCCAAGCGCGGGGATGCCCGACGGGAAGTCTCACTCCACCAGAGCTTGAATGTGGCTCTGGAACCGACGGCGGACGCGGATCAAGAGCAGGATCGCGACCGCGGCTAGGCCGCTGGTGAGCCCCCACCACAGACCGCGAGGACCGAGCCCCAAGCGAAAAGCGAAAAAGTACGCGAGGGGTAGGCCCAGACCCCAAAAGCCGAAGAGGGCGATCGCTGCAGGCCAGCGCGTGTCGGCGAGTCCGCGGAGAATGCCGGCACTCACCACTTGCAAGCCGTCGAAGATCTGGAAGGCAGCGGCGATCGGCAACAGCGCCATGGCCACGTCGAGGACCACCGGGTCCGCGGTGTAAAGCCGGCTCAAAAACCCCGGCGCGAAGGCAAAAGTGAGCGCCGAGAGCGACATGATCCCCGCGCCCATCCCAAGACAAATCAGCGCTGAACGCTGCGCCTGCGGTTGGTCTCCCCGCCCGATCGCGTTGCCCACCCGCGTGGCAGCCGCGCCACCGATCCCGAGCGGCAGCATGAACGACAAAGACGCCAAGTTGATCGCCACTTGGTGCCCGGCGATTTCGTGGGTGCCGAGATAACCCATGAGCAGGGCTGCCAGGGCAAACAAACAGATCTCGAGCGCTAGATGCAACCCGATCGGTAGCCCCAAGCGGAACTGCTCGCGGATCCCTCGCCAAGAGAGACGCAACGCCTCAGCAGCACCACCGAGCTGAGCAAAAACCTTGGGCATGGCCGCGAGTACCACCCCGAACATCACCGCGCGCGCCAGCGAAGTGGCCAGGGCCGAACCCAAAACCCCCATGGCCGGAAAGCCGCCGTGGCCAAAAATCAGCAGGTAGTTCGCCCCCACATTGACCAAGTTGCCGATGATCGTCGCAACCACCACCGGACGGGTGATGCTCATCGCCTGGAGGGTCTGCCGGGCTGCGATGATCAGCAAGAAAGCTAGGTTGCCGGGGATGAGCCCGCGGAGGTAGAGGTATGCCTGCTCGGCGACCTCGGGCTGCTGCCCCAAAACGCGGAGCAAGAAACGGCAGTCCCAGGTCAAAGCTGCAATCGGCAGGCTCAAAAGCACGGCCAAGAGCAAGCCCTGCCGCCAGGCAACCCGGATCCGCTGGGGCTGCTGCGCCCCAAACGCCTGCGCCACCAGCGGATCGAGCGCCATCAAGATGCCCATGGGAAAGCTGAGCAGGGCAAAGCTCAAACTATGCCCGAGCGCTCCGGCCGCGAGCGCGGTGGCCGAAAAGCGCCCGAGCATCATGGCGTCGACCGTGCCCATCAAGGTGGTGCCGAGATGGGCGAGCATCACCGGCAGCGCCAGGCGAGCGACCGCGGTCGTTTCGTGGCGGAAGGTCCCAGCCAAGCTTCAGTACCGGTAATGCTCGGGCTTGTACGGTCCATCGACCGAGACGCCCAAATACGCTGCTTGCTCCGCGGTCAGCCGGGTCAGCTTGACCCCGAGCTTGCCGAGGTGCAAGCGCGCGACTTCTTCGTCGAGGGTCTTGGGCAGGCGGTAAACCTTTTTCCCGTACTGCTGACCCTTTTGCCATAGCTCGATTTGCGCCAACACCTGGTTGGTGAAGGACGCTGACATCACGAAGCTGGGATGCCCGGTGGCGCAGCCCAGGTTGAGCAGGCGTCCTTCGGCGAGCACCAGGATGCTGCGGCCATCGGGGAACACCCACTCGTCATACTGGGGCTTGATATTGACCTTGGTGATACCCGGGATCTTCTTGAGCCCCGCCATGTCGATCTCGTTGTCGA
>CAZCOV010000102.1:2920-4967 GCA_964499975.1 uncultured Thermoanaerobaculia bacterium | reverse complement strand
GTCGAAGTGGCCGATGTTGCCGACGATCGCCTTGTCTTTCATCCGCGCCATGTGCTCGGCCGTGAGGATGCCCTTGTTGCCGGTGGTGGTGATGAAAATGTCTGCGGTTTCAACCACATCTTCCACGGTCTTGACTTCAAAACCTTCCATCGCGGCTTGCAGCGCGCAGATCGGATCAATCTCCGTGACGATCACGCGAGTTCCCTGACCGCGCAAGGCTTGCGCGCAGCCCTTGCCCACTTCGCCGTAGCCGCACACCACGGCGACTTTGGCGCTGAGCATCACGTCGGTCGCCCGGTTGAGCCCGTCGATCAGCGAATGGCGGCAACCGTAGATGTTGTCGAACTTGCTCTTGGTCACCGAGTCGTTGACGTTGATCGCGGGGAACAACAAGGTGCCAGCCTCCTCCATTTGGTAGAGGCGGTGGACGCCGGTGGTGGTCTCTTCGCTCACCCCGCGGCAGGCAGCTGCGGTGCGACCAAAGCGACCAGGGTTCGCGGTCAGTTCGCAGCGCAAGAACTCGAGGATCACTCCCCACTCTTCCGGCTCGCTGGCCGCATCGAAAGTGGGCACGCGGCCGACCTGCTCGAACTCCGCGCCTTTGTGGATGAAGAGCGTGGCATCACCGCCGTCGTCGACGATCAGGTCAGGGCCGGAGCCGTCGGGCCAGAGCAGGGCTTCGTTGGTGCACCACCAGTACTCCTCCAGGGTCTCACCTTTCCAGGCGAATACCGGAATGCCGCGCGGCTCAGCCACGGTGCCACCCGTTTCCGCGCGACCGACGACGACCGCGGCAGCAGCGTGGTCCTGCGTCGAGAAGATGTTGCACGACACCCACCGCACATCCGCGCCGAGGTCGGCCAGGGTCTCGATCAAGACCGCGGTTTGGACGGTCATGTGCAAGCTGCCCATGATCTTGGCGCCGGCCAGGGGTTTTTCCTGGCCGTACTTCTGGCGAATCGCCATCAAACCCGGCATTTCGTGCTCGGCAAGACGAATTTCCTGGCGGCCGAGCTCGGCCAGCTGCAGGTCAGCGACTTTGAAGGGGACACGTCCTGCTTCTACAGCAGCGGTAAAGGGGTGAATCTTGGAACGAACAGCAACGTTCATGGTGATCTCCTTGTTGCAGCAGTCACGATTTTAGTCACGTTTAGTCACGTTTAGTCACGATTTAAGTCGTTGAGTCACGGTTGGTCAAGATCCGAGACGGCGCGCCGCTCGGACAGTGTTTTTTTCTGCGTTTTTTCCTGCGGACGGACCCCACGGGCCAGAAACAGCGCCAGCCCCCGGCTTTCAGCTCCCAGGCTGGCAGCATCGGCGGGTAGCGGCTGAAAGTGGGTGCGCACCAAGCCAGCACTCTGGAGGAAGCGCAGCATCTGCTCGCGGTCGAAACCCAACCAAACGTGCCCCATCTGCTGGCGCAATTCCTCGCGGTCATGCGGCAGCATGTCGACGATTAGCAGTCGTCCGTTGGGTTTGAGCACGCGCGTGGCTTCGGCAAGGGCGCGTGCGGGATCGCTCAAGTGATGGAGCGCGAGGAAGAGCGTGGCCACGTCGAGTTGCTGATCTCTAAGCGGCAAGTGCTCGAGCTGACCCAGCCGCACTTCCACGTTGGCATAGCTGTCGAGACGGGCACGCGCGGCTTCGAGCATCCCATCAGAACCATCGACGGCCACCACTCGGGCGGCATGCGGGGCGAGCAGCTCGGCAGTGCGGCCCGTGCCACAAGCCAGGTCCCCTATCACCCAATCCGGGTCGATCAACCCCAAGAGTGCTGCGAGGTCGAAGCGGTTGCCGAACAGCTCGTCGCGCAGGTGGTCCCAATGCTCCGCTGCCGAAGCGAAGAACTCTTGCGAGCGGTTGCGCCGTTCAGCGAGAACGCGGTCCAAGCGCAGGCGATCTTGCTGGTTACTCGGATGGTCCGTGAGCTGTTCGCGGATCAGGGCCCACAGCCGGGCCGCCGCATCCGTGAGTTCGGGCAGTTGATAGAAGTGGCTCGTGCCATCCCGACGCGAACGCACCCAGTCGCCATCCGCCAGCACCTTGA
>CAZCOV010000102.1:0-2910 GCA_964499975.1 uncultured Thermoanaerobaculia bacterium | reverse complement strand
ATGGCGGCTCACCGTCGACTGCGGCAGTTGCAGCACCGCGCACAACTCAGAAACCGTGAGCTCGTGCCGTTCGAGCAAGTCCAGAATGCGGCAACGGGTGAGCTCGGCGAGCGTTGCAGTGTGATCCAGGATCGCGGGCTTGGGGTTCATGGTGGCTTCCGTCCGACTCAATCGTGGTATCAATCCGTCCATCCGGATGTATTGTTATACCGAAACAAGGGCTTGTCAAGGGGAAATTTGGTCGCCTTGGTCGCCCCCGGTTCGGGTCGGTCGAGGGAAGGCAATCTGACCGTGAAAATCCGCTGTGGCCAGAGGTGAGAAGAGTGCGGTGAAGAACCAGCAGTGGCTGTGGCTGGTGGAGGCAGCTGACGGGGGACGTCCTGCGAAAGGGGGAGGGCAGCCCAGAGATGAGCCACCCTCCGGTTCAGCCACGGCAGATCAGGGCCGGGCTGTAGGGTTGCGTGGGTTTACATGGCGTTGAGCGTGCCGCTCAGGGAGCCATAAATATTCAGGGCCCCACTGGTGTAGAGGGGGGAACGGCTGACGCAAACCCGCGGGCTAGTGCCGGCATCCGCATACGCGGTGAGCACTTGCGCGGCCCAGTAGTGAGCTGGTCCGCCCACCGTCACCGGGATCACGAAGAAGGGTTCTGGTTGGCCATTGATCGTGGTGAACAGGTTGACCCCGCTGATCGACTGGCCCGACAGCGTGGCTTCGATCAAGACCGAGACGAACTGGACCGTGAGTCGATTGTTCGCCGGGACACTGAAGGCTACGCAGCCAGTGAACTGGCCTGCTGGAATGGTGAACTGAATCCGCTCTTGGAAAGGCACTTGCGCGCTGGCTGGGGCGGCCAGGACCAGCGCGACGAGTGCGAGCGTGACCAATCCTGCGAACTTGCGAGTGGCGAGCGACGACAAGTTTGCGATTCTGAATAACATGATTTCCTCCTATAGGTTATGCTGCGGCATGAATGCCGTGCATTTCCGCTATCTTATTACAGAGGAGTAAAAATTACCTACTAGATACTTGCTAATATCGCAAATCAGGTCTACACAGAAGGTTTGCCGGTAAAGCTCTAACGGGAGTTGGCCTTGGGGAGCCGGGGTCGGCTCCCCAGGACTTTGTTCAAGGCGAAGGTGCTTTCTCTGCTGGCGGGGCGGGGGTGCG
This sequence comes from uncultured Thermoanaerobaculia bacterium, assembly GCA_964499975.1. Lineage (GTDB taxonomy): Bacteria > Acidobacteriota > Thermoanaerobaculia > Multivoradales > J023 > CAZCOV01. The sequence continues at coordinate 1,740 of CAZCOV010000102.1, read as the reverse complement.
CGGCTCACTCGAGGGCGGCACAATGCCCTTGAGCCGCAAATACGTCACCACATTGCCGTAGTGCTCCCAAGCATGAGCACCGTTGAAAAAAAGGACCGCAACCCGGGGTTGCTGCCGACCAAACCAGTCGACGAGCTCTGCGCCTTTGGCGCCCCCTAGCTCGGCATATGCCTGGTCGCAGTAGGTGCCCTGGTCGGTCAGCGCCTGGATCAGTTCGGCTTTCGTGGTCTTGGTCTTTTCTACCTGCTGTATCTCGCTAGGCATCTGATCCCCGCGCGCGATCCCACACACTAGCCGGTAACCGTCTGCGATGTGGCCCAGCAGTTGAGCAAATGTGCGGACTTCGGGGGTGGGTTGCCAGCCGTAGTTTTCCTCCGGCATTTTTTCGGCAGCGCGGAGAATGAAGTTGCGCGGCACCTTGAACATCCCGGCCGCGCTCTCGACCATGGTTTTGACTTCCAGAGTGGCAGGGGGGTCTTCTGCCAAGGCTGCGGTTGGCGCCAGCAGTACGGCCAACCACAAGGCGAAGCGATAGGTTTTTACTGGCTTGGACGGGCTTACGATCTGGTTGGGAATCCTTGAAATCATCTTTGTTGTGCTCCTGCTCAAGCGGTCTTGCGTTCAAAACGTTCGAGGTCAAAGGCGGCTACGACAGCGCGCTGGAAATCCGGGGCAGGCAACGTGGCAGCACGGCCACCCAGTTTTTGTTCGAGTTCGTGAATGAACTCCCACCACAGTTTCTCGCGCCGCGAGATCTCATCTTCGTCGCGGATCTTGCCGAACTCCTGGACGTAACGGTTGTGCCGACACAGCATGCGGAAAGCGAGCCGAGCTTCCGGTCGCTCGGGCGTCAGGCCGAGCACCCGGACGTCATTGCCCACCGCGTGGATCGGCTGCCCCCACTCGCTATAGCCGCCGAAAATCGTGCCGAGCTTCTCCAGAGCATTGGCCAAGCGCTCCTGCTTGAGCTTGGCCAGGGCTTTGCTCAGCACCGGCAAGGTGACGTTGCGGTGCAGGGTCGGTTCGGCGAGCTTGACTTTGACCCCGACCTCTTCCCTGACGATGCGCTGGATCTCTTCGGAGGTCACCCGACTATCGGTCGCCAGATGCACCCGCTCGCCTACAGCTTGTGGGCGCAGCAAGGCCGCAAGTATGCCCTGGACCACGCGGTCAACCGGGATGAGGTTGATTTGCGCTGAAGGATCGCCGGGGAAAATGCAGGCCATCCGCGCCAGCATGGCGGTCGACGAGCGCTCGAACCAGTTGCCTTTGCGCTCCTTAAGCGATGCGTGCGCGCGGCCAAAAACATTGACCGGAGCGTTCACCACTTTGGTGTCGCCCCGATTGTTGCCCGCCCGCGATTCGCCGATCACGATCGCGGGACAGAGCTGGACCACCCGCAATCCTTGCTCCAGCATGAAACGCTCGGTTTCGAGCGAGGCCATGGCCTTGGTCAGCTCGTAGTAGTTGTTGTAGAAATTGCGTGGAAAAACCACCTCGTCCTCACGGGCCACGTTCTTGACTTGACGGCCGTGGATGTAGGACGTCTCGATCCCGATATGAGCGACGAACGGGCTGCCTGGGGTCTCTTGCAGGGCGAGCGAAAACTGCAAGGCATTGCGCGTGCCCACCACGTTGGCGCGAAAAGACTCCGCGTAGGGGTCGTCAAAAGCCACGCTGGCGGCACAGTGGATCACATGGGTCAAACTCCCCGCAAGAGCGGTGAAGTCGTGGTCGGAA
>CAZCOV010000101.1:5584-17734 GCA_964499975.1 uncultured Thermoanaerobaculia bacterium | reverse complement strand
TTGCGCCCGACGATCGGCCGCATCTGGCCCCAATCTGGGCGCCAGAAATGGGAATCTATTGCTGCGTCGACCCTAATCCGACATTTTCTGATGTCTTGACAAATAAGTTTTTCGGTGAAAGGATCGGCTGGGAGGCGCAGCAATGACCCCAGTCAGAAACCCAACCGCCGCAAAGAAAACCGCCCGAACCTCGACCGCCAGCAGCACCGGGGCCGAGACACCCCCAGCCCAGGGCTCGGCGCCGACGGCAGTTCAGCCGCTCGCGGCTTTTGCCGTGGTCCGCGGCCAAGAACGTGCCGCGGCCTTGCTCGAACCGACGCGCCAGCTGCTGCTGCTGCACTTGACCGAACCCGACTCGGCTGCGGGGCTGGCGCGGCGGCTCGGGCAACCGCGCCAGCGCATCAACTATCACTTGCGCGAGCTGGAGCAAGCTGGGCTGGTCGAGCTGGTCAGCGAGCAGCGCAAGGGGAACTGCGTCGAGCGTCTGGTCCGGGCGACCGCGCGCGCTTTCGTGATCAGCCCCGAGGTCCTGGGCGAACTCGGTTTGCCACCCGCGACCGTGGCCGACCGGGCCAGTGCGGTCCATGCGCTTCAGGCGGCGGCGCGCGTCTTGCGCGAGGTCGGCGTGCTCGAAGCGAACGCCCGGAGCGAGGGCAAGCGCCTCGCGACCTGGACGCTTGACACCGAGATCCGCTTCAAAAGCGCGGCAGCGCGCGCCGCCTTTGCCGCGGACTTGGCCTCCGCCATCGCCCGGTTGATCGCCCAATATCACGACGAGCAGGCCCCAGCGGGTCGACGCTTCCGCTTGACCGCGCTGGTCCACCCCGTGCTCACCCAGCCCGAGGCAACCCCAACAGCCAGCCGTCCGACCGCAAGTGCGGCGGCGGCCCATGAGACACCTCAAGACCCAACCGAGGAGCCAACATGAGTGATGCAACAACCCGTTCTTTCACGATGTCAATTCATTTGGATGCCCCTGCGGAACTCGTGTGGCAGGCCCTGACCGACCCGGTCGAGCTGGTGCGCTGGTTTCCCTTGAGCGCTGAAGTCGAGCCCGGGGTCGGCGGTTCGGTTTTGTGGTCATGGGGCGGCGATTGGACCTGGGTTTCGCGCATTGACGCGTGGGATCCGGCACGCCGGCTGCGCCTCTGCCAGCAAGCCGACCGTCCCTTCGACCTGGCGGGCCATCCGCTGCCGGCGGAGCAAGTCAGTCCGGCGCAGATCGCCATGGAGTTCACCCTCGAAACCGACCGCGGGACCACTCGCTTGCACCTCGTCCACTCCGGCTTTGGTCACGGTTCAGCTTGGGACGATGAATATGACGGGATTTCCGCGGGTTGGCAGTTTGAGCTGCGCAGCTTGCGCCACTACCTGCAACACCACCGCGGACGCAACCGTCACGTCGCGCGCGCCCAGACCACCACCACGGCTGCCTGCTCCGCCGCCTGGACCCAGCTGCTCGCGCCGTTTGGGGTCCAAGCGTCGCCGCTGGCAACCGGTCAGCCCTACACGTTCCGCTTGCCGCAAGGAGAATCTGGCAGCGGTCAGCTCGAACTGGTGCTGCCGGGTCGCGAGCTCTTAGGCACGGTGCGCGAGCTGGGCGACGGCATCTTTCGCCTGGGTGCCTGGCGTGCCGACGGCTTGACCGGGGTCCAAGTGTGGCTCACCGCGTATCATCCGGAGTTTGCGGCGCGGCTGGACGCTTTTGCAGCCCAAGCTCAAGCCGTTTTGAACCGCGAGTTCGCCACCCAGACCGTCACCGCTCCGCCCGCGGTCGCGGCCACGTCCGGGTGAGCCGACCCGCTGCCGCTCGCCTGCCGATGCTCTGGCGACTGCCGATGCTTGGGACGCGGATGCTATAGTCAATACGCCGTGTCAATGCGCCGTGCAGGCTGTGGGAGCGTTGCCCATGCGCAGGGACAGCGAGGGGCACGAGCGTCGAGATACCCCATATTTGAGAAACGCAGGATGCCAGAACCCGCTCTAGCCACGATCTTGAGCCGTATCGTCGAGCAACGCCGGACGCAGCTCGCGGTTGCCCGGTCGCAAGAACGGTGTCCGGCGTTGCGACCGGAAGCCTCCCTGCTCGACCCTGAAAGCAACACCTTTTTGGCCGCGCTGGCCCGCCGCCGCGGACGCGCGGTGATCGCCGAAGTCAAACTCGGCTCCCCGCGTTTGGGGTCGCTCGCCGGTCGCTGCGATCCGCTGCAGCTGGCGCGAACTTATTCCCAGGCCGGGGCTGCGGCGCTGTCGGTGGTGGTTGAACCCGACTTTTTCTTCGGCAGCTATGAACTCCTGTCCGCTTGCCAGCAAGCGTCCGGACTGCCCGCAATCGCCAAGGACTTCGTGGTCGATCCCTGGCAGCTGGTGTGGGCGCAGCGCGCGGGTGCCAGCGCCGTGCTGCTGATCGCGGCGCTCTATGAGACGGCCGAGCTGGAACACTGGGCGCAACTCGCCCGCGGGTTGGGCTTGGTCCCTTTGATCGAGACCGACGACCCCCACGCTGTGGCGAAACTGGCGGGCAAAAACTGGGAACTGGTGGGCGTCAACAACCGCAACTTGCACACTTTCGCGGTCGCCATTGAGACTTCCCTGGCACTCCTCCCGGACTTGCCCAGCCAAGCGCTCAAAGTGAGCGAGAGCGGCATCCACAGCGCGTCCGACCGGGAACGCTTGCAGCGAGCAGGCTATGACGCTTATTTGATCGGCGAGGCGTTCTTGACTGCGGCAGATCCCGCCGCCAAGCTCAAGGAGCTGATCGCGTGACCCTACCCTCTGCCGGGCGCCTTTCCGTCAAAATTTGCGGGGTGACGCAACGCGCCGACGCCGAGCTGGCGGTTGCCCTCGGAGCGGACTTGCTGGGTTTGAACTTTTATCCGCAAAGCCCGCGCTATATCGCCCCCAAAGCGGCTGGCGCGATCGCCAATGCAGTGCGCGGGCGGACTTTGCTGGTCGGGGTTTTCGTCAATTGCCGGCCGGCTGAAGTCGCGGCCATTGCCGCAGACGTCGGGCTCGATCTGCTGCAGTTTCACGGCGACGAAGGACCGCAAGCGATCGCGCCGTTTGCGGCGCAAGCGCTCAAAGTATTCCGCCTGAACGACGACTTCGACCCCGCCGTCGTGCAAGACTATCCGCTGGTTTGGGGGTTTCTGCTCGACACCCCCCAGGCCAAACTCTATGGCGGCAGCGGTCAAACCTGGAATTTCGCCAAACTCGCGCGCTTCCGGGAAAACGTCGGCGCGGGACCGCGCACGCTGATCGCCGGCGGTTTACGTCCCGACAACGTGCGCGCGGCCCTGGCTCTAGCCCGGCCAGATGGCATTGACGTTTGTTCTGGGGTTGAAGCCAGCCCCGGCAAGAAGGATCCCCAACTCCTCTGCCAGCTTTTCGCGGAGATCGCCCATGCTGAGAGCACGCAAACAGCCTGACGCCCAGGGCCACTTTGGCATCTACGGCGGCCGTTTCGTCCCCGAAACTTTGATGGCACCGCTAGCCGAACTGGCCAAGGGCTTTGACCGCTGGCAAAGCAAGCGGTCGTTTCGCCGCCGGCTAGACGACCTTTTGCGGCATTATGCCGGCCGGCCAACCCCGCTCTACTTTGCCCCACGGCTGACCGCCCACTTGGGCGGCGCGCGGATTTATCTCAAGCGGGAAGACTTGCTCCACACCGGGGCGCACAAGCTCAACAACGCGATCGGTCAAGCCCTACTCGCCGATGCCCTGGGCAAAGAGCGGGTGATCGCGGAAACCGGCGCGGGACAGCACGGGGTGGCCACCGCCACGGCAGCAGCGCTTCTGGGGCTGGACTGCACCGTCTATATGGGCGCAGTAGACATGGCCCGTCAACGTCCGAACGTCGAACGCATGCGCCTCTTGGGCGCGGAAGTGGTGCCGGTCGACGCCGGCAGCCAGACGCTCAAAGACGCGATCAACGAAGCCTTGCGCGACTGGGTGACCAACGTCCGACACACCCACTACGTGCTCGGCTCGGTGCTCGGCCCTGACCCTTACCCGCGCATGGTGCGGGAGTTCCAGCGGGTAATCGGCGAGGAAGCCCAAGTGCAGCTGCGCCGTCAAGCCGGGGTGCGCGCCCCGGACGCGGCGATCGCTTGCGTCGGGGGTGGCAGCAATGCGCTGGGTCTGTTTACGGCTTTCCTGCGCGACCGCCGCGTGCGGCTGATCGGGGTAGAAGCCGGGGGGCGCGGAGAACGGTTGGGAGAACACGCTGCCCGCTTTGCCGGCGGTGACCTCGGCATCCTCCACGGCACCCGCACCCTGGTGCTCGAAGACCGGGATGGCCAAATCGCTGCCACGCATTCGGTCTCGGCTGGCCTCGACTATCCCGCGGTGGGCCCCGAGCATGCCTACTTGCACGATCGCGGAAGGGTCGAGTACACCCAGGCGAGCGATGCCGAAGCCATGGCCGCGTTCCACCTGCTGGCCAGAACCGAAGGGATCTTGCCCGCGCTCGAAAGCGCCCACGCGATCGCGCATGCGGTGAAACTCGCGCCGCAGCTGTCAGCCAACCGGATCCTCCTGGTCAACCTCTCCGGACGAGGCGACAAGGATCTCGAGTCGGTGCTGGCTTACGGCGCAGCAGAGGAGCACCGCGAGGAAAGCTCGGAGCTCGCCAGTGTCCACCCAGCGACGCGCGGATGGGCCAACTTGCCGCGGGAGGAAAGCCGATGAGTGCCATCGGAGAAGCCTTTGCCCGCTGCCGTGAAGCGCGCCGCGCTGCCTTTATTCCTTTTCTGATGGCGGGTGATCCCGACCTCGAAACCACTGGCGAACTGCTGCGCGCCCTGGCAGATGCTGGCGCTGACGTGATCGAACTCGGGGTGCCGTTCAGCGACCCGATCGCCGACGGTCCGGTCAACCAGCGGGCCGCGGCCCGCGCCTTGGCCGCGGGCACCACGGTCGGGGGCATTCTGCGCTTGATCGCCAAGCAACGCGATGCGCTGCAAGTGCCGATCGTGCTTTTCAGCTACGCCAACCCGCTTTTTCGCCGCGGCATTGCCGCGTTTGCCGAACAAGCCACAGCTTCCGGGGTCGACGGCGTGCTGTGTGTCGACTTGCCGCCGGAAGAAGCCGAAGAAGACTTCCTGCCGAACTTGAACGCGCAGGGGCTCGACACCATTTTCCTGTTGGCGCCGACCAGCACGCGGGAGCGTATCCGGCGGGTCAACGCAGTTGCGAGCGGCTTTGTGTACTACGTTTCGCGCACCGGGGTAACCGGCGTCCGCGATGATTTGCCGCGCGAGTTACGGCGCGAGGTCCAGCGGGTGCGCCGCCGGGTGCAGTTGCCGCTGGCGGTCGGTTTTGGCATTTCCACCCCAGCGCAAGTCGCGGCTTTAGCTGGCGTGGCGGACGGCGTGGTGATCGGCAGCGAGCTCGTGCGGCTGGTCGAAGCCCGCGCTGGCGAACCCGACCTCGCGCGCGCCCTCGGCCGACATGCCGCTGCCCTCGCCGCACCGCTTTTGGGAGGACGGTGAAATGCGCATCGCCCTGGCCCAACAAAGCGCCGAACCAGACCGTGAGCGCAACCTCAAACGCGCCTTGCAGCGGGTGACCGAAGCGGCGGTGGAGGGCGCGGACCTGATCGTTTTTCCCGAGCTGGCTCGCGACCGCTTTTTCCCGCAACACCCTTGCCGTCAGGGCGGTTTGTCTCCCGCTGCAGCTTGGGCCGAGCCCATCCCCGGACCGACGACCGATCAGCTGGCCAGGCTGGCGGCGCATTACGAGATCGTGATCGTCTTCAACCTTTACGAAAAGGATGCGCAGGGCCGCACCTTTGACAGCTCACCCGTGATCGACGCAGACGGCCGGCTGTTGGGGGTCACGCGCATGGTCCACATCACCGACTACGAAGGCTTCCACGAGCAGGATTACTACCATCCCGGTGACCACGGCGCGCCGGTTTACGCGACCCGCGCAGGGCTGGTCGGGGTCGCGATCTGCTACGACCGGCACTATCCCGAATACCTGCGGGCGCTGGCTTTGGGCGGCGCGGAGCTGGTGGTCATTCCCCAAGCGGGAACGCTCGGCGAGTGGCCGGATGGGCTGTTTGAAGCAGAAGTGCGGACAGCAGCGTTTCAAAACGGGTACTTTGCTGCGCTGTGCAATCGGGCGGGACGCGAAGATGAGCTCACCTTTGCCGGCGAATCGTTCGCGGTCAGCCCGGAAGGCCGGGTCATTGCGCGCGGCAAGACCTTTGAAGAAGACCTGGTGCTCGCCGATCTCGACCTCTCCTTGTGCCAGCAGTCGGTGGGCAAGCGCCTGTTTTGGCGCGATCGCCGGCCCGAACTTTATCGCCAGTGGTTCGCTTGAGCCCTGCGTCGGCTGGAACGCCTACCGCATGCCATACATCACCAGCATCGAACGGATGGCGTAATCAAGTGAAGGCTTATATCGCGTTTTTCCGAGGTATCAATGTCGGCGGAAAGAATATTCTGCCGATGAAAGAACTGGTGGCCGTTCTTGAAGGCCTCGGCTCCCGAAACGTCAAAACCTACATCCAAAGCGGCAATGCGGTGTTTGAGAGCAACGAAAAAGACGGCGCACAGCTTTCAAAGAAGATAAGTGGTGAAATCAAGAAACGCCGCGGCTTCGCACCCTACGTCCTGCTGCTGGAGTTCGCCGACATCGAAAGGGCGATGACGCAGAATCCGTTCCCGGAAGCGGAAACCGATTCTCAAACTTTGCACCTGGGCTTTCTTGCCGATACACCGGGGCATCCTGATCTGAAAACGCTTGCAAGTTTTAAGCGGGATAGCGAGCGATTTAGTCTGATTGGGAACGTGTTTTATCTGCATGCTCCCGCGGGAGTAGGCAGATCTAAGCTCGCCGCCAATGCCGAAAAATTGCTCGGTGTCCCGATGACTGATCGTAATTGGAAAACTCTGCGCAAAGTTTGGGAAATGGCGAAGGAGTTGGTTGAACAGCTGCAACACCGCCGAGGAGGAGCACCCGAAAGCGGAGCTTAGGGTCGACGCAGCAATAGATTCCCATTTCTGGCCAAGATGAGATGCCAGAATGGGAAGTTGTTGCTGCGTCGACCTTTAGTCCGGCTTGCCATCAACACCCGATGGCCGGTAGCGCAAGACGGTGGCGAGCAGGACGATGGCGCCACCGCAAAGCGCCCCCAAGCCGGGCTTTTCACCGTGAAGCCAGAACGCCCAGACAGGCGTGAGAAGCGGGTCGAGCAGCAGCAGGAGGGACGCTTCAAAGGCGGGTACCCGCCGGACGCCTTGGGTGAGGAAAACGTAAGCTAAGGCGATTTGGCAGACGCCCAGGTAAAGGATCCACAGCCAGTCGCTCAGGTGGCTCGCCGCGACGGGCAAGGCGAGGGGTAAGCCAGCGGCACAGGCGAGGACGTTGCCCCAGACCACGGCAGTGGCAGGATCGGCCTGCGACCCCGGACGCCCCAGGAAGCGCAGCCCGAGCACGGTTAAGCCCCAAGTGAGCCCAGCCGCCACCGCGAGCAGGTTACCCAGCATGGGCGCAGGGGCCGTGCTGCTTTGGGCTTCGGTTCCCCAAAGGATCAGCGCAAGTCCCGCGAGCATCAGCCCGATCGTCGCCAAGTCGCGGCGCACGATGCGTTCGCCCAACCCAAAATGGCCCAGAAGCAGCACATAAATCGGCGCGGCCGATTGCAGGAAAATCGCATTGGCCGCGGTCGTGTTTTTGTTCGCCAGGACGTACAAAGTGAGGGTCGCAGCATAGGCCGCAGCCACCCACCAGTTGCTGCGCGTCATGCCGCGGCGTGTTTGGGGCAAGAGCAGCCACATGACGAGCGCAGCCACCCCACAACGAAAGCTCGCGATCTGGTAGCTGGTCAGTTGGCAACCCTTGATCGCCATGCCGCCGGTCGAAAACAGGAGGGCGGCGAGCAGGATCTGGAGCCGGGGCCAGGAAGCTGAGGACATCGTCTGAAAGGATCAAGCTGTGCGCGACGCGGCAGACCGAGCGGCAAATCGAGCGGTCACGACCTGACCGGCACCGTCTGTTCTGACACGGATGGCACCACCCGGCCTGGCGCGGACCCGCAGGGCAGCGTCACCGTGAAGACCGCCCCGCCGTGGGGCGCGTCGCAGTAGGTGATGGTCCCCCCATGGGCGGTCACCAGGGCTTTGACCAGGACCAGCCCCAAGCCCAAACCTTCGGCCACTGCCCCATGCTCGCCGCGGGCAAAGGCGCGGAACAGGCGACGCCGCAGGGGTTTTGCCACCCCTGGACCATTGTCGGCAACCGTCAGCGCAACCCCCTGAGGGACGGCCGTCAGGCTCACCCGGATGTAGCGGGGATCTTGGCCTCGCGTGTATTTTTCCGCGTTGTCGAGCAGGTTTTGCAGGATGTGGGCCAGGGCATCGCGATCAAAGCGCACGGGGGGCAAGTCCGCCTGGACCGCGAGCGTCAGTTCGGTGCCAGCCTCTTCAAGGGTAAGACGTTGACGGCTGACTTCCTGGGTCACCGCGTCCCCGAGATCTCCTGGCTCAAGGTGGAGCTTCAGGGTCTGACGTTCGAGCCGGGTGAAACTCAAGACGTTGGTCACCACGCGACCCAAGCGCTCGGCTTCACCCGCCACCCGGCGCGCGTAATCGCGGGTGCGGGTCAAGTCGCCCAGGCCCTCGGCCAGCATCTCGCCATAAAGCCGTAGTCCCGCGAGAGGGGTTCGCAATTCGTGCGCCGCCGACGCAGCAAAGCGGGAACGCTGTTCGGCCAGGCGTTCGGCCTGGTACACCATGGCGACGACCAGCCCCCCAGCCAGGCTCGCGCCCAAAGCCCCGAGGATGAACACACGCAAGAAGCGGTCCTGCCGCAAGTCAGCGGCAGCGCGGATCGTCGCGGTCTCGCGCGCGAGGTCGAGCGCCACACCCCAGGGCGTGCCTTCGACCGGCACGATCACGGTGCCAGCCGCCGCTGGTCCGCTTTCGGTCAGGGGCACGAACGCTGCGGGATAGGGCCCCTCTTCCAGCGTCTGAGCGATGGCGACGGCCTTGATCAGGAAACCCTGGGTCCAGCGCCCGACCGGCGTCTGCACGTCGCGCAGAGCGACCAGACCAGGAGCATCCCCCACCGGGATGGTGTGCCAGTTGAACGGACCGACCACGATCTGGACGATCGCCGGCTCCGGCTTCGCCTCCGCACCTGCCGTCCGCTGGCGCCAGCCCTGTCCTGGCTCCCCGCGACCCAACCCGCGGCCAGGGCCTGTCCCTCCAGGTTGATGGCGGCTGGAGCCAACCCTGACCCGGGCGCCATCCCCACCCGCTGCGGTCGCGGACGCAGCTGACCGTTGTAGATCTCTGAGGTCAGCGTATAGCGCATTCGCTTCCAGGTGCTGCCACCAGGCCCGGGGGGTGAGCACCTCGACCCGGGCTGGCGCGCCCCGGGTCACTCCGCCAATGTCAGCAGTAGCTGAGCCTGCGGTGGTCGTCGCCGTCGACTCCAACCGCTCGCTGCACGACGCACCCGGGCCGACGCCCGGGCCGCCAGCGCAGACCAAGGCGACGTTCTCGAGCCGCATCAGCAGCTCACACTGGGCGGTAGGGTCGGACAGACCGAGTTCAGGGAACTCGTCGTTGAGCGTGGGCAACGTCAAACGCCCGACCGCGTCGACTTGAAAGTAGGTTTCAATCCACGGATCCGCGGGACCGCTCGCCAGCGGCGAGATCGAGATGGCCGTGCCTTCGGCCGCGACTTGCGGATCGTGGTAGAGGTTCTGGTAGTGATAGAACGGACGGCGCGATTCCGTCGCCCACAGCGTTGCCAGCCGATCGGCCAAGCGATGACTCCAGCGCACTCCCCTTTCGTAGGCTTGCTGCTGCAGCTCGGCCTCCTCCAGCCGGGCTTCGCGCTCGACCGCCCGGCTGCCGACCACGAACCAAGCCGCGCAAGGGATGGCGAGCGCCAGCGCCGTCAACAGCGCCGCCGCCAGCGTGCGGCTCAGGCGGACTCGGAGGCCCATGCGTAACCCACTCCAGTCACGGTGACGATGATTTTGGGCTCGCCGGCATCGCGCTCGACCTTCTGCCGCAGCTTGGCGATGGTCATGTCCACGGTCCGGGTTTGCAGGGTGCCGACCGTGCCCCAAACCTGTTCGAGCAGCTCCGCGCGCGACACGCTGCGGTTGCGGTGGCGGTAAAGCCAGCGCAGGATGCCGACTTCGCGGGCGGTGAGCTGGATCGACTCCTCGCCGCGCACCGCCAGACAGCGGCCGAGGTCGAAGCGACAGCCATCGATTTCGATCCATTCTGGCTCAGCCGGCGTGGCCAAAGCGCGCCGTCCCAGCGCATCGATCCGCGCCAGCAGTTCGCGGACCCCGAACGGCTTGGTCACATAGTCATCCGCACCAGCGCGCAGTCCCGCGACTTTTTCGCTTTCGGCCCCGCGGGCGGTGAGCATCAGGATGGGCAGTCCGGGGCGCGCCACCCGCAGGCGGCGGCAGACTTCGAGACCGTCGAGGCGGGGTAGCATCAAATCGAGCAAGACCAGGTCGTAAGGGTTGCTGCGCCCGAGGTTGACCGCGCTCATGCCGTCGGCCACGGCTTCCACCGTATGCCCCGCACCGCTCAGCAGGTCGACCAAGCCCTGACGCAGCACCGGCTCATCTTCGACCACCAAAATCTTCATTCCTGGAGCTCCCCGCGGCTCACCGCGCAAAAAGTCGGGTGAGTTCGCAACCCAATTGCCTGCCGAGCATACGGCGAGCCAGCGCAGCCGCGGTGTAAAACCGCTGTAAAACGGGCTTCCGCGTGCGCCAGCGGTGACCGCGGACAGCGGGGTTGGCACTACAGCGGTTTGTCCTAGATTTGTATTAAAATTTGCCGCGATGCGCTCGCTGATCGTCTACTGGTTACTCCGCGCTGTCAGCGCCCTGAGCCGCACCTTCTACACCCCCAGGTGGGAGTGGGTCGGCAGTGAGCCGCACCCTTGGCCCGACTACCGGCTGGTTGCGGTGCTCAACCACACCAGCCTCTACGAGTTTCTGTTCGCCGCCCTGGTGCCTCGCCACTTTCTCCAACGCATGGCCAGGCATGGAGTGGTGCCGATCGCGTCCAAGACCATCGACCGCCCGCTGGTCGGCCGGTTCTGGCGTTTCATCGCCGGCAACGTGGTGTCGATCAGCCGCGAGCGGGACGAGACCTGGGAGCAGGTGCTGCGCTCGATCGCTCCTGATTCGATGATCATCATTCTGCCCGAAGGGCGGATGAAGCGGGCCAATGGGCTCGACGCTTTTGGTCGCCCGCTGACCATTCGCGGCGGCATCGCCGACCTCCTGTCCTTGTTGCCCGACGGCAAACTGCTGCTCGCTTACAGCCTGGGACTCCACCACATCCAAGTTCCGGGTCAGACCTTCCCCAAGCTGTGGAAACCGATCGAGATGCGCTTCGAGCAGCTCGACATCGCCGCCTATCGGGCCGAACTGCTCGCCCGCTGTGCCCGTCCCGAAGATTTTCGTCAGGTCGTGATCGACGACTTTACCGACCGGCGCGACCGCTACTGCACGTTGCCTTTGGGTTCGGCTGGCACCGCGTCGGCTGGCACCGCGTCGGCTGGCACCGCGTCGGCTGGCTGAACTGCTTGCTGCTCCCGGTAAAGCTGGGCCAAGATCACGAGTTGCTCCAGGATGTTTTGGCGCAGTCGGCGCAGTGCGCGCACCGAGCGCCGACCGCTCTGAAGAAAGACGTAGGCGCGTGCTTCGCGCAAGAAGAGGTCGCGGCGTTCATGAAAATGCAAAGCCACGTAAGCGCTTGCTGGACCGAGGCAGGCTGCGGCAAGCCCGACTTGGGAGCCGCCCAGCCAGCCCAGCAGCGCGCCTTCAGCGATCCAGGTCGCGGGATAAAAAAGCAACGATCCCAGGAGCTTGTAAGTGGCCATCTGGTCGGCCGTGCCGCCGAACCGTTGGGCCGCCCAGGCGACCACGGCAAAAGGCAAAGCGTTCATTGCGGTTCCCACCAGCGCCAGGGGCAACCGCCAAAACAGCAGCAAGAAGCTGTTGAGCGCAAAGCGCCAAACCCGTCCTGGGGGATAACTCGAAGCCACTTGCCGATCGCGCAGCCGGTAAAAGCCGAGCATGGTGTCGTACTCGCGCACCCGGCGGGCCAACTCCGCGACCCGTTCGTCCCGATCGAGCGTGCGCACACTGCTGGT
>CAZCOV010000101.1:0-5574 GCA_964499975.1 uncultured Thermoanaerobaculia bacterium | reverse complement strand
GCGACCCGTTCGGGGCACTGGGCGCGGAGTTCCTGGTAGCCGGCGATGAAGGTCTGACTCAAAGCAAAGCGCGACTCCAAATCGAATTCGGTGGGCAGTTCGGTCGTGGGCCGTTCGAAGAGTTCGACTGCGCGGTCGATCAGGCGCGCTTCTTCCCACGACGGATAGTTGAGGGTCACGGCTGCGAGTGCCAGCCGAATGCGTTCGGTGAACGCGCGGACCGCGGCTTTGGGTTCAAGCGCCAGGTTAGCGAGCTCGGGCTGGGCGTCGAGCGGTTCGCCGATTTGCATCAGCACGCGCGAGCGGAAGCGTTGCTTGTCTTCGAAAGTGAGCCCCACCGGCACGACCTTGACGCCCAACCCGGGAAAGCGCTGTTCTGCTTCGAGCACGATCCGACTGACCCCGGTCTTGAGCGGCACCAGCGCGGGTTCGTTGTGGCTCGTCCCTTCGGGAAAGAGGGCGATCACGCCGCCTGCGGCGAGGACTTCGTGGCAGCGGGCAAAGGTCTCGGCATTGCTCGCAGCAGCGACCCCGTCTTGTCGGCGGAACACCGGTATCGCCGCCGCGAGCTGCACCAGCGGGCGCACCATCCATTGGGACCACAGCGTGCTTTTGGCGAGGAAACGCGGCCTGACTGGCAAGAAAGCGATCAGCAGGGCAGGGTCGACCAGGGCGTTGATGTGGTTGGCGACCAGGACCAGCGGCCGATCGCGGGGGATCCGTTCAGCGCCTTGCACTTCGACCTGACGAAAAAAGATGCTGAGGAGAAAGCGGGCCAGCAGTCGGATCAAGACCGGCTGGTTGGTGTCAGCGCCCGTGTGTCTGGATTCGCTCGCAGGGTCCTGCTTGGTTGGCTCCGCTGGTTCCATCGTGTGCTCGTTCGCTGTGGACTTGGTCAAAAAGCTCCTGGTGTAGTATCGCAGAACGACCCCAGTACGGTTAAGATCAAGACGCTATGGTGAAGCGCACGAATTTGGATTTGCGGTCTTGGTGGGGTCTGGCCCTGCGGGGGTTTACGGCAGTTTTGCTCGGACTGGTTTTGACGCTGGCGGCGCGGGCCGAGGATGGGCGGCTGGCCCAAGCCCAGCAGCTGCTGGATCAGGGGCAAGCCGCCCAAGCTTTGAAGCTCCTGGAGACGGTCCTGGAGCAGGGCAAGCCGAGCGCGGAAGCGCTGCTTTTGCGCAGCACGGCGTACATTGTGTTGGGGAATACCCAGCAGGGCTTCAAGGAACTGGAGCGGGCGCTCAAGCTCGACCCCAAGCTACGGCAAGGCTGGCTCAATTTGGCCGGCATGGAGATCGCCGAAGGCCGGCTCGATGCAGCCTCTTCGGCTTTGCTCAAAGCGCGCGAGATCGACCCGCAAGCCGCGGACAGTTACTTGAACTTGGGAGCGGTCGCCATCCTGCAGGGGAAGATCGAACTGGCGACGGAAAATTTCAAGTCCTACCTCGAGCTCGAAGAAGCGCAAGGCGAGGCCAATTACCTGGTCGCGGCCAACTATGCGCTGGGCAACCAAGAAGAGCTGGCGGTCGAGCACCTCGGCCGCGCGATCGCTCAGGACGAACGACTGCGGCTGCGCGCGCGCACCGACGATCGCTTTGCTGCCTTGGCCGGACCGCGCTATGCGCAGCTGCTGCAAACCGACAGCTACACGCCGCCGCCCGATGCGTATCAAGTCGCGGCTGCCTTCAACATGCCTTACAGCCGACCCCAGCCGCAATTGCTCTATGCCGTGCTCGATGCGCTCAAAGAAGTGGGCGAACGCTTCGACCCCAAGATCGAGGCCACTCCCGAATGGGCGCTGATTTGGGGTGAGCTGCGGATCAAGGTGTGGAACCAAGCCAATGGTACGGGGGTGGTCAGCTTGAGCGCCCCGGCCGACCGCTTGAGCGCAGATGCCTGGCATCGCCGCACGCAGGCCCTGTTCAGCGCGATCCACCAGCAGCTGGCGGCGGCCGAACGCGCGGCTGACCCGCTGCGGCCACGGTAGTTCCAGCTGGCCTCTGCGGTAAGAGCTAGCTTCTCAGGCTCCCGCTCCCCCAACGGGCGAGCGTCATTTGTCGAACCACAGGCCGATGGCAAACACGATAGCCATCACGGTCACCGCGCGGCGTACCCACAAATGCCCTTTGAGCAGGGTCAGGTGGACCCCCCACAGCCCGCCCACCAGGCTGCCCACTGCCAGCACGCTGCCGAGCAACCAGTCGACCTTGCCTTCCCACGCGAAAATCCCCAACGAGATCGCGGTGAAGCAGAAGATGGTCACGACCTTGACCGCGTTGCCGCGGACCAAATCGAGCCCCAGCGCCGAGGTCAAAGCCAGAATGAGGAAACCCACCCCAGCTTGCACGAAGCCACCATAGACCCCGACCACGAAGAACCCTCCCCACAGTCCTCCGACCTGACCCGCGGAAAACGTCTGGGCCGAGGACCCTGCCGCGGCTGGATCTGGGCGGGACGCGCTGCGCTCGGCGGGTGACCACAGGGTCAGAAGGGAGAGAGCGACCATCAGAAAGGCCAGGACGCGCTGAAAAGCTTGCTCGCTGATCACCAGGGCGAGCCAGGTCCCGAGGACGCCTCCGATCGTCGAGGGGATGATGGTCCACAGCAGGAAGCGGGAGTCGAGGACTCCGTGCCGGTTGAAACTCCAGGCCGCGCCCAGGTTCTGGAGCACGATCGCGATGCGGTTGGTGCCATTGGCCACGCTCGGCGGCAGGCCAAGAAAAATCAGCACCGGCAAGGTGAGGAAGGATCCACCGCCCGCGATGACGTTGAGCGCGCCCGCCACGATGCCAGCGCCCAGGAGTAACAAGGACGATTGGATAACACCCAAAGATCCTAACAATTCACCTAAAGACTGTACCAATATTGTCACCCTCCAGCTTTGCGGGCATCCGTTCGAGGGGTCAGCATCGTATACCTTTGAGCCTGGAACAGGGTGCCTGGCTCCGGGACCACATACAAAATACCAGCTTTATTGACATACCCACTTCACTGACGACACCAACTTTCAGCGACAACCGGGGGATCTGTCGATGTCCGTCTTCCAAGCAATCTTTAAGTGGAACCTTTCCCGCGTTGTCTGCCTTGTCCTGGCGCTCGGCGGGTTGACCGTTCCCGCGGTCTCGGCCGCCCCTGCCGCTGAGCTGTGGGCCCGCTGGGCGACCCATCGTCCGGAAGCTACCGAGAAGATCGACCATGCTTTGTGGGACAAGTTTCTCGCGAGCTACGTGCGACTCGGCGCGGATGGTATCACCCGAGTGAATTACCGGGGGGTGACTGCTGGCGACCGCGGCCTGCTCTTGAACTACCTCCAGAAGCTGCAGGGGACCGCGATTTCGCAGTTCAACCAGCAAGAGCAGTTGGCTTTTTGGATCAACCTGTACAACGCCCTCACCGTCAAAGTCGTGCTCGACCATTACCCGGTCGAGTCGATCCGCGAGGTCGACATCTCAGGCTTTTTCTCCAACGGTCCCTGGGATGCCCAAGTGGCGCAAGTGGAAGGCGAGAAACTCTCCCTCAACGACATCGAGCACCGCATCTTGCGTCCGATCTGGAAGGACGCCCGGCTGCACTATGCATTGAATTGCGCCAGCCTTGGCTGTCCCAACTTGCAGCTCAAGGCCTACACCCCTACCAACGCCGAAGCCCTCCTGGAGCAAGCAGCCCGCGATTTCATCAACCACCCCCGCGGCGCTGCTGTGATCGACGGCCAGCTGCGCGTTGCGAGTATCTTCGTCTGGTATCAAGAAGACTTCGGTGCGAGCGACGAGGGTCTCATTGCCCACCTGCGCAAGTACGCCAAGGGCCAGCTAGCCGCGCAGCTCGCCAGCTACCGCGGCGACCTTGCCGACGACTATGACTGGCGGCTGAACGACGCAGAGAGCACTAAAAACTAGGTCAGCTCCAGCCCTGATGGGTTAGGCTTTGCTGCAAGGAAAAGGGACACGATAGGCAGCTACGCTAGGCAGTAGGAGCTGTTGATCAAAGCGGTCGATCACCCGCGAGCGGGGTGTTACCGTGGGTTGCAGTTCGAGCCCCCGGAGGTAGGCGAGAATCTGCCCGAGCTGGATGGTGTTGCCCTCACCCAATACCTTGTTGCGCCAGGTATTGGGCAAATATCGCAGCTGCATTTCCGGTATTCGTCGACCTGCGACCCGGGTGGCGAGCGTTTCCGCAAAGAGTAACTCGTCCGGGGCAACCCACCCCGCGACCAGCGGCGAATGGGTGTTGACGATCACTTGGCGCAGAGGATTGTCGTCGCTGACGGGTTCATCGACATTGACTGCAATCTCGTGGAGCAGATCGAGGATCGCCTCGATCCGCTGCGGATGGATACCGTTCTCAGGCTCTTCAAGACAAATCAGGCCAGTCTCTTGCGGATCCTGAGCCAGGACCGTCAAGGCAAGAAATCGCAGCACCCCATCGGAAAGCGCGCTTGCTGGCAGCTCGAGCCCATGGCGATCCGCCATCATCAAGGTCAGGGCTTGGCGTTTTTCATCGCGATCAATCCAAATTTTCCCGACCCCTTCGACCAGTCTGGCCAGCCGGTTAGCCACCTGGGAAAGCACCCGCTCCTCTGCCGCTGGATCGCCTTGCTGCGCAGCGATCCGAAACAGCGCTGCTGGTATGTGCGCCCCGGTCGGAGTGAGGGCGCTCTGACTTTCGAAATCATCCGGCTGCCGCATGGCTGTGGGTTCGAGCTGCAGAAGACGCCAGTTGAGCATTTCTTGGCGGACCAGAACTGCGGTACGGGTTTCATCAGCATTCTTGGCAGAAGAGAGTACGGTCCTGGGCAATTTGTCAAGAGGGAAAGCAGAAGCCTGGCCGCCACCTCGTTTGGTTTTGTGCGGATCTTTGGCACGATCGGAATGAAGGCGGACGGTGTTGTGCTCAGTCGAGATGATCGGGGTGGTGCGCCGGGAGACAACCACCGAATCGCGCCACGCTTTCTTGTGAGGAAATCCGAGGTGGCGTCTGGCATCCCCTTTCTTGATGTAGGACAGGCTTTCGTGCTCCAGCCGCAGGCGAGGTTGCAGCTGATGCGAGGCGTCTTCGAAACGCAGCCTGACCTCGTAGCGCACAAAGGTTGTGCTGGCCTCGGCGTGTTGGCTGAAATCATCTTCTCCCACGGCGGGAATCAGCATCTCGGCAACCAGCGTCATACAGGGTTCGCCATGGGCAGGAAACAGACCGCGCAGCCGCTCGCTACCACGAATTCTGCGCACGGCTTCGACAAACGGCTTGTCGGCTAGTTCGCTCAGGAAAAAAATGGCGTCGAAGAGGTTCGATTTCCCCACGCCGTTAGCGCCGACAATGCAGGTCAAGGGACCAAAGCGGACATCGACATCGAGGAGATTTTTAAAACCTTTGACCTGCAGCCGGGTGATCATCGTGCCAAGAATAGCGGATCCGTGCGGGTCAACGAAAGTCACCCAGCATCTCTTGTATCTCTTCCTAGCTCCGTATCTGTATCTATGGTAAAGAGGCCGCGTCAGCAGCCTGGACAGCCTGGACAGCCAACTTGCTGGGGAAACGGCAATCTACTATCCTAGATCTTGAGACACGGGCGAC
>CAZCOV010000100.1:2528-17757 GCA_964499975.1 uncultured Thermoanaerobaculia bacterium | reverse complement strand
GACAGCGGTTGCTGAAAACACGGTGGGTGTTTTCTGAGACACGGAGACGAACAAGACCTTTCATTTCTCACTCACGGCCTTGAGATTTTCGCAGAGGTCGGCTGGCACCTCAAAGGCACCTCAAGGACAAGGGCTGCAAGCACCAGCGCTGTTACCTCAAGGGCAAGGGCAGCACCTCAAGCTAGCGCCCAAGGGTCGGCTGGCACCTCAAGGGTGGCACCTCAAGGGTGGCTGGCACCATATCGAGATGCATCGAGATGCTCAGGGGCAAGCCTGGCGAGCAGGCCATCGTTGCTGGGCTCAGCCGGGTGACCAGGTCGTGGTCGAGAGCCCAGAAAACCGTCCAAGGCGGCGATCAAGTGCGGAAAAATAGCGCTGAAGGGACGCTAACTACTGCGCAAGCCGCAAGTCCCGCACCGCATGCCAGACCCCGTCTGCACTGCGGGTCAAGGGCTGGATTTCGCCGAAACCTCCCTCGCGGGCAGAGCGCTCGACCGCAGCTGGCGAGAGGAAGGGGTCGCCAGCGAAGCGCAGCTCGAAGCGCTGCTCGGCGCCGCCCTCAGGGGTCAGCACGAAGTGGACGTGGGCCGGAACTCGGGCGTCAGGATAAGAGCCCGGCCTGATCGTGCGCAAGGCATAGCGGCCCGCAGCGTCGGTCCACACCGTCGCCTTGAGCCGGGGATTGGACGAATTCGTGGCCTGTTCGGAGTAATAGCCGTTCTGATCGGCATGATAAACATAAACCTGGACGCCCACCGCCGGGATCACCCCGTCAGCCTGATACACCGTGCCGGTAACCTCGAGCGGCTCACCTGGCTCTTGCGGTCCGGCCAGGGTCGCTGACCACGGTCGCTCATCTGAGGCCCAGGCGGCCGCTGTCATCCCGCCGTGAAGACAGCCGATCAGGAGAACAAGGCTCCCACCACGCATCTTGAATGTTGCCCCTTCCATAGCTTCGACCTCCTGTAGGTTATGAACCGAATCCGCTCCATTGGAGGTACGCTTTGCCTGGAGCCGGGTTGTCAAGTTGTTGTAAATGCCTGCTAGACGGAGTCTGTCTCCGAGGCACGGCTGGCACCTTCTGAGAGCAGGTCTTGGACGCGGCAGGGTAGAGGATGTTGGGGTTCATCGGTGCCAACCCAGAGGTCGGCTGGCACCCAAATGAGAGCACTCAAATTAGGGACAACACGTTCGGCACTCCATGGAAGCTATTTCGGCGGGGGCTTTTAGGAATCGGCTGGCACCATCGAGATCGGGACGAAAGCGATCGGAGACTTTCCTACTCCGTGGTCGTTACCTTCAGCATGCAACCGTCATGGAGACGGACAGCACTTTAGGTTTTAAGGAGTACAACCATGAGTCTCATCATTCGTCTGTTCGCCGCATGGTGTTCGCGCAGGGCCAGGACCAGGACGTCCCCAGCCGCACCGTGGAAGCTGGCAGCTCTGTCCGTGGTGGTCGCGCTGCTCTCGACGGTTCCGGCAGGGGCGAACCCCACGTGCTTTCCCCTGACCGGGATTGAGGAAATTGAGGTCCGGGTGACCGGCCCCGATGGCACCCTGAAGGACTCCCTCGGCTTCGGGGCCCATTTCTCGACCGTCGGCACCGAGGATGGTTACGGTGGTGCCCACTCTGAATGTTTCCTGCTGTTCACCACGCAGTCCAATCTCGCGCTTTGCTACGACGGCGCCTTGGCCGCCACCGCGCTGCCCACCCGGGGTGCGCAAAACGAATTCCGGCTCGACGTCGGACCCAAGACGAAATCGAACAAGACCACTCTCCGCGACGTCACCTTCGTGGTCAAGCGGCGTGAAGTCAAGGTCCGGGCGACCCGCATCGCGGTTGGCCCCACCGCCGAAGTCGTTCCTTACGTCGTCGAGAGCAGCTTTCCCATGCGGGATCTGTCGTACTATTTGCCGAACGCCACGACGACTACCTACAGCAGCGGTTTTTGGGACAAGAACAACCAGTTCTGCATCGAGTTCGATGGGAATGTGTCTCCGACCCCCACTGTCCTGGCCACCAGCAACGTGTGGACCACCGACCCAGCAGCTCAACTTCTGGCGGGGCACAGCAATGGCGTCTTCAACAACAACACGCCTTGCAGCAGCCCGCCCGGTTCCGCGAACCGGTGTGGTGAAAAATACTTGATCAACGTCATCATGAAGCCTTGAACGCCACGAGCTCAATCCCCTATCCCCAAAGCCAGGGCTGACATGGGTGGCATGGGTGACATGGGCTGGCAGATTGACCAGGCTGGACCCTTTGGCTAAACTGGCGGACGAAGGCTGAGGAAATCGCGCCCTCTACGGATCCTGTTTTCTGACCGACGGGGCTTCTCTGCGAACCTGCTTGGAGAAGCTCCTGCAACCCAGCAAAGTTTGATGCGTCGACCCTAAGCCCGCTGTTACCTTTCACCCTGTGCATCGTGCGCATCGGATTACTGCGTCACTTTCCGGTCGATCAGGAGTTCCCCAGCGGTTGGCGGACTGCTGCGGACTTGCAAGCTTGGCGCGAGCGCTACGACCTTGCAGAGACGTCCGTAGGTGAGTTCGATTTGGGCGGTGTGCTCTGGAGCGCGTGCCTCTCGAGTGACCTGCCGCGGGCCCAGATCACCGCGAACGCGGTTTTTGCGGGCGAGGTGGAACTCACGGCTCAGCTGCGGGAGCCCCAGTGGGCTCCGTTCAAGACCGGCAGTCTGCGGCTTCCCGTCTGGGGGTGGCAGTGGTTGCTCCGGCTCGCCTGGCTGACCGGGCATCCGTCGCAGCGGGCTTGCCGCGACGAGTTCCGCCAGCGCGTCCTGGCCATCGCAGATCGCTTGAGCGGGTTGGAACAGGACACCCTCGTGGTGTCGCATGCTGGATTCATGGCCTACTTGAGCGCAGAATTGCGGCGTCGCGGCTTTGTCGGACCCAAACTGGGGATTGCCCAGCACGCGATGGTCTACATCTACGAAAAGAAATGAGGTCGGATGGTCATGTGGTCGACCGATACCCCGTGGTTTGATCTTGCGGTTTGGCTGGCGATTTACTCGGCTGGCACCATTCTGTTCGGCCGGTTTGAAGAGCACAAACCTCGGTGGCGACGGTTAGCGAAGCTCGGCATTGTCGTCGCTGGGCTGGTCGCCCTGCTGGCGAACGACTTGCGCGGGGTTGCGTATGCTGTCCTCGCTTTTTTTGGGTTGGCCGCGGCGGTGGTGCATGGTTGGTGGCTGCCTCGACACGGAATCCATGGGTGGACCGGAGAGCCGCGCGACAAGTATTACGACTTGCTCAAAGTCCCGCTGGACCAGCGGCCCGGAGGACGCCCTGGGACGCGCTGATCCGCGCGGCCTACATGGCAGTGCCTTGACTCGGGGTAGACCGCGATCGCCCCAACCGCAAGATGAGAATCTGGTCATTACATCCTCAATATCTGGACCCTCAAGGTCTGGTGGCGCTGTGGCGTGAGACGCTGCTGGCGCAAGCGGTGCTCTGCGGAAAAACGCGCGGCTACCGCAATCACCCGCAGCTAGACCGTTTCAAGGAACACGCGGATCCTCGCGCAGCGATATCGCTCTATTTGCAAGCAGTTCAAGCGGAAGCGGAGGCGCGCGGCTATGCTTTCGACAAAAACAAAATCCGGCCAGTAAGCAGGCGGCTGATGCTCTCTGTCACCTCAGGGCAACTAGAGTATGAGTGGACGCATTTGCGGGAAAAGCTGCGCGCTCGCAGTCCCGAGGTCTACCAGCGGTGGGAAATGGTCGAGGTTTCAGCAGTAGCGCCGCACCCGCTGTTCAGCATACGGCAAGGTGCAGTGGAACCGTGGGAGCGCCCGCGAACGGAGCGTCGCCCCGCGGACTGAACTCCGTGTTCTGGCGCTGCGCCACCTACTCTTGGTAGACCTCGATCGGCTCGTCATCGATCATCAAGTAGGTGTCGTGCGGGACTTTCAGCTTGCGCAAGGCGCGGCAGATCGGCTTGACGTACTCGAACGGGTCGCCTTCGTAGATCTCGATACTGATCTGCGAGCCTTCTTGGCTGGTGTCGCTGTCGGCCACCTCGCCTTCACCGTCGAGGACTACGTTGATCGCGTCTTCGATGATGTCGAGGGAGATTTGCAGTTCATAGGGGAAGTGAACGAAGATGTCCATGGTGGTTTTGCCTCCGCGAGATGGCCGGTTCAAGTTCATCCCGACTCAGCAATTTTAGCGACAACTCGATTCGCCTGCCATGACCAGCCGGGGCAGCGATTGCCTACGGCTTGCTTTCGTCCACCGCTTTCAACCCCAACCCACGTAAGCCAGCGGCCTCGACGCGCTCCTTGAAGGCGAGCGTGACCAGCACGTCCTTCTGCTCAGCACCGCGCACTTTGAAAATCGGGGCAGTGATCGCGACGTCAGGGCGGAAGGCGTAGCGGTTGACCGCCGAGATTCCTCCGCTCACGAAGCGGTCGAGGTCGGCGCGCTCGAAGTCGAGGGCGTCGATCACGGAAAGCACGTTGATCGCTAGCCAGTCGTCTGTACCGCTCAGTTCGAGCGCTTCGACATGATGGCCCAAGAGCGGCCCGAGGGCCTGCCAAGCGCGCCGGCTGAAGACCGGGACGTGGCTCGCCAAGTAGGGAAAGTCCGTGCGTTCGGCCCCTTCATAAACCGCTACTGGCACCGGCTGCCACTCCGCAGCGAGTGAAGGCCCAGTCAAACGGTCGA
Source organism: uncultured Thermoanaerobaculia bacterium (assembly GCA_964499975.1). Taxonomy (GTDB): domain Bacteria; phylum Acidobacteriota; class Thermoanaerobaculia; order Multivoradales; family J023; genus CAZCOV01. Next base: position 13,070 of record CAZCOV010000100.1, on the reverse strand, counting down.
AAACAGTCCAGTCGTCGGAATTTTCCAGGTAGAGCGCATCGTAGCGATCAGGATCGGGGCGGTAGATGTAGAGCTGCACGGGGTCCTCGCTTCAGGGGAAATTGCCGGCTTTGATCAGTCTCTTGATCTCGTCCAGCTCGCGCATGACGTCGGCAGCGCTTTGCGCACCGCGCAACCGCCGGGTGACTTCTGCGATGTAGGCGTTGGTATGCAAACCCGAGTGCAGCGCTTCCGACACGAACAGCCCATTTTCCGCGGCGTTGATATTGATTTTGAATTTCGCCAGGATCTTGCGCGCTTCGTCGCCCATGCGGTGAGTGCTGGGAACCAGGTGGTGCGCGTGATCCCCAGGCTTGGCCTTAAGCCCCGCGCCGGTCATGCTGTCACGCAGCTCTTTGGCGTGCGCTGCGGTCTGGCGAGCTCCGAGCAACTCGCGGCGGATTTCGTCTTCGGTCTTGCCGATCAAACGCCGGAACAACGCCCTGCGCTCTGCCACGGACAGGGCTTGCAGTTCTTTGACGGCGGTGCTGGGTAAGGTGTCGAACACGCCGATGATGATCCCAGCTTGTTTGTGGCCGGCTACTTCGACCAAGTCGCCGATCATCGGGCGTCCCTCGACGTGAACTTCGATGATCCTGCCAGAGGCCAGCAGCACCCAGGGGTTGATGTAGCCCCACAGCTGGACCATGGCGCCCGAGCGCTGGATCTTGAATTTGCGGAAGCGCAGTTTGTTCCACAAGCGCTTGGCGAGGTCCTTGAGCGACTTGGCACCGCGGGTGAAGCCGCGCTCTAGCCCTTGCATCACGATCTTGCCGTTCTTGACCACAGCCGTACCCACTCGGCGCAGGTTGGTCGCCAGGTTTTTGCCCGCTTTGAGCCCAACTTGGGCCAGCTTGCGCCCGCTCTTGACCACCCCGGTGACCGCGCCTTTGGCAGCCTTGCCCAGCCCTTTCATGGCCGCAGACAGACCGCCTTTGAGGCTCTTGATCACCGCTCCCAAGTTGAAGAGCAAGGCAAAGACGAGTTCGATCGCCCCGATGGCGAGACCGCGGGCGAGCGACTTGGCTGCCCCCGCAGTGTCGCCCATGAAGGCCTGGGTCACAAACGCCGCCACATAAGCCGCTACCCGGACGATCGCCACCCCGATCATGATCGCGCCGATGATTTCCATGAGCGGCGGGATCGCTTCGAGAATCGCGCCGCCGGTCAAGATCGCTGCCACGATCAAGACCACCAGGGCTGCGATCACGGAAACCCAGATCGCGGTCTTGTTGCAGTTGTACCAGCTGGCGATCCCTTTCTTGATCTGCGCCCACATGTAGCGTCCGCGCTGGCCTTGGGTTAGCGGTCCGATCTTCAAATGCGCGGGCACGTCGGCGGTTTGAGCCGGACCTTCGGCCGACTTTTCTTTGGTGCAGGGCGGGTCGGGCTGGGACGCGATCATCTGATCGAGTTGTTCGTCCACACTCAGGGGGGCAGCGTCCGGGGCAGGCTCTCCGAGGGCGGGCGCTGTTCCGGCTTCTGCGGGAGCTGGTCCAGCGCTGGTATCTCCTGGCTCGGCGGCCGCGGGCGAGGCTGTTTCGGCGTCGGCCGTGGGTTCGCTCAAGCTCGTGCGGCTTTGAATTCCCTGGTTGTCCTTGGGGGCAGGCGTGGCCGCGACCCCACCGCCGGTGGCTAGGTCCTGCTGCAAAGCGGCCATGGAGCGATCCGGATCGTTGCTCTCGCCAAATTCGTGGCTGGCCCCGTCTGGCAAGTCGAGATGACTCAAGAATTCCGGGTCCATGGACGCCACGTGGGTGACCCCGACGCTGTCGTCGGTGTGGTGGGCCTGGCGCAGGACCGCGGCGTCTTCTTCGGCGAGGGTGCCGGCTTCGAGCTGGCTCAAAATGGCTTGGTCCCCTGCGGCTGCGGGGTCGGGCTCAGCGGTGCGCTCAAACGGCAAGGGCTTGCCCAGGTCCATGCCGATCAGCTCTTCTTCCGCTTGGCCCACGAAATGGTCGGGCACTTGCCGCACCGCGCTGATCAAGTTGACGTAAGGGTCGATGTCGCCACCGGCGATGAAGTTAGCGATGCGGTTCGAGACCTCGACTTTGCGCTCGGTCGAAGCGCTCCTGAGCGGGACCAGCTGGGCGAGCAAGTCGGTCTTGATCTGGGCCCAGACCTCGCCCAAAGACTTGAGGTCGGGCAAGGCCTCGAGCGCGGTAATGATCAAGTCGAGTAAGAAGTCGACAACCGGCGGCTTCAAGCAGTCGGGGATGATTTTCCAAGCCCAAGCGCCAAAGAAAATCGGCGCCAAGAAGGGGTTGGCAATGACCATGGTCAGTTTAAAGGTGATGACCAGGATCGGCCGCAAGAACTCCCAGACTTGCTGCAGCACGCTCGAGGCGGTGCTCAGGAGGGCGTTGAGTTGGCCGCCCGCCCATTCGACGAATTCGCTCACTTTCTCGCTGAGGAAGGCCACGGCGCGCTGTGCGGCCTTGAGCGCTGGCGCCAGTCCCAGGGCCTCGACCAGCTTGCCCATGGCGCCGGTGAGCGCAGCGGCTTGCTCGGCAATCCAGGCCGCGGCCGCGCCGAGATAGCCGCGCACTGTGGCAATTCCGGCCATCAAGGTGGGCAGTTGCTGTTGCAAGACCTCACGCGCGCGCACCAGCAAGTCGGGACCCCAGTTGTTGGCCAGCCATTGGATGCCGTCCCAGAGGATGGGCGCGCCTTTCCAGATCAGCAGGATCGGACCGATGCCCGAGAGCAGCAGAAAGACTCCAGCCGCGACCTTGAGCGGTCCCATGACCGGTTCGAGGTAGCCCTTGACCTTGTCCCAGGCCGCGAGGGCCTTTTCCTTGAGCCAGTCGAGGATGCCCATGCCGGAGTCCCAGGCCAAGTTGAACTGGCCCTTGACCCAATCCCAAGCTTTCGCCGCAAGCTGGCGGACCTTTTCAGTCTTCTTCCACAGCCACTCGGCCTGTTCTTTGATCCAAGTCCAAGCGCTGCCTGCCAGGTTTTTGATTTTTTCCCAAGCATCGGCAAGCCCGGATTTCTGCCACAAGTCGGAGAGGAAACCCCCGACGGCTGAAGCGACTTGCTTGAGCGTGTTCCAGGCGGTGCCACCCATCTCGCGAGCAAAGTCGAAGAGGCCCTGCGCCATGCCCGCAATCGCGGAGCAAGCATCGCCAGCGCCCGCGGAAAGCTTGGCGACCACGCCGCCGAGGGCTTCGCTCAGCGCGCCGAGCAGGCCTTTTTCCTGGACTGCGGAGATCAGTCCGCCGAACAAGCTGTCGAGCCCTTGGGTGATCTTGTCTTTCAAGACCTCGATCAAGTCGCTGCGCAGGAATTCGAGGAGGCCGGGAGCGTACTCTTCGAGCTGGGCAATGGCCCAATCGCGCACGCTCTCGTAAGCGCCTTCGGCTTTTTCGCCGAGGTACTGGCCCGCGGCAGCTGCTCCGCGGACCACTCTGCCCCCGGTCGCGTCCCAGCCTGCCGCAGCCGTGTCACCCGCCCAAGAACCCGCATCGCGCATCCACTGAGGCACCCGGCGGACTGCGCCGCTTGCGTCTGCGCTGAGGCTGCTCGCGCTGCCCTGGCTCGAAATGGTCTCGGCCGCGCGGTCGGCTTCTCGCTCGAGCGGGTCATCGGGACGGCCGACCAGAATTTCGCCGCGGCTCATGGCAATGCCGTCTTCAGGCGCGCGGCCTTGCTCTTGCTGGACGGTGTGCGCCAGTTCATGCGCGAGCAAACGTTTGCCGGGTGAAGTTTGGGGCGCGTACTGACCCGCAGCGAAATAAATGTCGCGTCCGCTGGTGAAGGCATGGGCGTGAAGCGCTGCTGCCGCAGCTTGCGCTGGCGCATCGTGGTGGACGCGCACCGCGCCCAGGTCGCGGCCAAAAGCCGCACTCATCGCCACCTGGGTTTGCGGATCGAGGGGTTCGCCCTGGCTGGCCCGCGGCAAGAGCTCGTCCGTTGGACGGTCGGGCGGGGTCGGCACCGTGGGGTTTTGCGCTTGGGTTTGCACCACCCGCGGGGCGCCTGGCACCGCGGATGGGGTGGGTGGGAGGCCAGCAGCGGCCAGGGCGCGGCAGCGCGGACAGGTGCCACCGCAAGCGCACTGCCGCTGGACCGTACGCAGGGCGCGCTGGACAAATCGGTTGCCCTGCTGCTTTTGGGCGCGCTGGATCACTTGTGCGCGCACACTGCTGCTGGTCGGATGGGCCAACCGCGGACTGCGCAAGATCCGTGCGGGTTGGCTGGAGGGGTCGCCGGCCGCGCCGAGCGCTGTCGCGCCGAGCGCTGTGTTGATTCGGCTGGCACCTGCTTCAGCCGGCTCGTGACTCGCGGTTGGGCCCGACGGAGCTACAGAGCGCCGCGCTTCGAGGTCGAATTCCTTGGCTTCAGCCGCCCTGCTCACCCAATTTCCTCCCCTGGTCCAGGCTGGTGGACCGCGGTCACGCGGACTTGCAATAGCGCCTGTAGCACTTCGGCCATGGCCTGGCGCGCGCTGGGTTCGAGCTCCGGGGGCCAAGGTAGGGTAGAGAGCCCATGCTCGATGGCGCGCGCAGCCAGGCGGGCGACGGTTTGCCCCTGAGCCGCGGAAAGGCCGTGCTCGCGCGCCAACTCGCCCGCCAGGTGCGCCACGAAGGCGGTGAGGGTGGGTGCGTCGTCACCCGCGCCGGTCGGACCCGGACGACCCCCGCGCGACCGCGCATAGCCGCCGGTGGAGAAGTAGTCGGTGCGCTGGGGCGCCCCCAGCAAATCCACGGCTGGCACCGGGTGCCGCAGCACCGGGTGCCGCCGCACCACGGCTGGCACCGGGGACGGTTGCTCTCCCGGACCAGCGGGTGCAGCCTCCTCGTTGGCCAGCGAATCCGCCGGTTCGCGGCGGTATCGCTGCGGCAACAGCCGGGCAACGCGGTCGCGCCAGGTGCCCCGGGCTGGCGTGCCCCGGGCTGGCGTGCCCCGGGCTGGCGTGCCCTGCGGGCTGGCTTCACTATTTTTTGGGGGAAACTGGGGCATTCTGTTCACCTCCTGGCCCATCACCAGCGCAAGCCGGCGGCCATCAGGCCCCCAATTCCTCATCGGGGATGACTTCGAGTTTCAGGATGATCTGCCGATCGCGTTCGACCGCGAGCAAGAAACCGCTGTGGCGGTTGCCGCTGAGCGGACGGGGGTCTGAATCCGCCAAGATGTGGGTCACGGCGTAGTTGGCGCTGTCCGGGGCGATCATGTTCGGTCGGAAATAGTTGAGGTAGCCACCGCCCACCCGGTAATTCCCTTTTTGCACCCGCACAGTCCAGGCGTGCCCTTCGACTCGCTGCTCGAAGAACGAGGAATCGACCACTTGGTGATCGCGGCGGAAGAAGAACTTGGCGAGCGCGGCTGGCACCCCTGCAACGCTCGTCGGATCGACGAAGATCGTCAAGAAGGGGGGCCAGCCCGCAGAGCTGGTGATTTCGCCCCGGAGATCGCAGAAATCGCGGGTGGTGTCGACCTGGATCTTAAGCTCTTGGGCCGAGAGTGCCGAGTCGTCGAGGGTACGGTGGACGAGCGCGACCACTGGTCCTTGGACTCTGACCAGCAGGTGGGCGGGTGCCGCGGGTGTTCCTGCCGGCCAGGCCAGCTGGAACTGGCCCTGCGCGTCCGTTTCGGCGCGGTCTAAAAGTGCGCTCGCGTCGCCAGCGATGAGCAGCACGGTTTGCCCGGTAAGGGCTTTGCCGTCGAGTTCAACCCGGCCTTTGAGTGCGTGTGGTCTCATGATTTCACCCTGGCTGCCCCTGCTCTCGCGACGTTGGCGCTCTTTGACTGCGCTAGAATCATGACTGAATTCATTGAATTCGTTATTGGATATTCATTATTGGATATTCATTATTGGATATAGTCGAAATCTGGAAAGTCTTTGATCAGACGCTCCCGCGCCGCTGACGGCAAACTGCTAACGGTGTCTCCAGAGCTGAATTTGGTGGTGCGGGTTACGCTCGTTTTCGAGGTATAAACCCATTCGACCACCACCGAAACGCGATAGATCGTCTTGTAATCACGGATCAGGAAAGTATCGAAATGATCGCGTTCGACAACTTTGGTAGCCCCTTTGTCGAACTCTTTCTTGATGATGCTGGTGAACTCGCCAGGACGATCGTAAATCGTGGTTCCGGTCGCGGTTCGGTTGTTCATCCCACCCGCTTCATAAAAGGGGCTGCCCGCTACCGCGCTGTCGACGGAATACTGCGGCTTGGCTGGGTCGGTGGTCAAATCCATGGTCCGGGTCTGGGAGGTGGCCAGCCCGGTTTTGTTGACAAATTGCTCACTCCCATCGGCCTGGGTGGCCACGATTTCGGCCCACAGAAACTGCAACCACCGCGATTCGCTCGCCTGGCCACCTTGATAACTGATCGAAAAGCCGCCGACGCGCTTGCTGCCCCCCGCAACCGGGGTGTACTCGACGTTGGTGTGGACGCTGACCTCCCCGCCCAAAACCTTCGCCTTGTGATCTTCAGTTCCGGGAGCGTTGACCGTCACCGCCGTCTTCGGAGTGGCGGGCGGCGGAGCTTTCAAGAGATAGAGCGCGTAGGCCAACTCGTCGCTGCTCATCTCGTTTTTGAGATCGGCTTCGAGGTCGGTTGAGTACTTGGCTTTGTAGGCGGTTTTGAGCTTCAGCAGGAGGGCGGGATCGCGCTTGAAGGGGAGCAAGGCTGCGTAGATGTCTTCTTCGTAGGTGCCCCACACGGCCATGGCAGCGCGGAGCCGATCCGCGACCGCGTCGAACTCGGCTGCGGTGGTGGGCGCCGCTGCCGCCACTTGTTCTTGCGGCCGGCTGCTGCTGGTGCCCAACAGCTCGAGCGCCATGCGCAACTCGCTCTCGCTGAGTTCGTGTGTGAGGTCGTCGACCAGTTCGCGGCTGAACTTCTTCTTGTAAGCGGCTTTGAGATCGGCGATTGCGGTCGGGTCTTTGTTGAGCTTTTGCAGGCTGACGAAAATGCCTTCTTCGTCCGTGCCGAATCCGAACATCGCTTGATCGAGCTGCTGCACCAGGGCTTCGTAGTCGTCCGCGGTGAGCGGGGCGAGCTGGATGCCAGCTGGTGCCGTGGCCGCAAGCGCGGCTGTCCCGCCCGCGACCACTTGCCGGGAAGCGCTCTCGGCTTCGCGCTCGCTGGGATCATTGGCTGGCACCACCCGCTCTGTGCTCTGGCGGTCGCTGTCAGCCCGGCTTTGCTGCACGGTGTGGGTCAGCTCGTGGGCCAGCAACTCCTGCCCTTCGCGGGTCTGGGGCGCGTATTGGCCCGCGCCGAAGTAGATGTCGCGACCACGGGTGTAGGCCCGGGCTGCAAGTTTCGTAGCAGTACGGGTCGCGCTCGCGTCGGTGTGGAGGCGGACGTCAGCAAAGTCGCTGCCCAGGCCCGACTCCATGAAAGCCTGGGTGGCTGGATCGAGCGGCTGGCCGCTGCTCGGGGGGCTCTGCTGCCCGGCCCAACGCTGGACCGCCCGGTTGCCCGCGGTGCGCTGCAGGTGAATCACCCCCGACGTCCGCGGTGCCAGCTCGTGCGTCTCCGGTTCTGGCGCTGGGGTCTCGCTTGGCGCGCGCGACAACTTTTCCCGGTCCATCGCGTCCCCTTCATCCGTGCAACAGCTCGTAGTAGGGGCCAAAATCACTCTTGACGCACAGTTTGCCCTGCTTCACGTACTCGGCCCGGGTCGCCAGGATCAGCTGCTGCATGCCGATCGGGCAAGCGCCTTCGGCGGCGAGATAGGCCGCGTGGAGCACGATGTTCTTGATGTTGCCACCGCTCAACTTGAACTGGCGGCCCAAGAAAGCAAAGTCGATGGCTGGATCGCGCGGTGCTTGCGCGGGCAAGTGACCCTCCCAGATGCGCGCGCGCGAGGTTTCGTCCGGCAGCGGGAACTCGACCACGTCCTGCATGCGGCGGAGGAAGGCGTCGTCGAGGTTGCGCTGCAAATTGGTCGCGAGGATCACCACGCCGGTGAATTGCTCGATCCGCTGCAGGAGGTAATTGACCTCGATGTTGGCGTAGCGATCGTGCGCGTCCTTGACTTCGGTGCGCTTGCCAAAGAGGGCGTCGGCCTCGTCGAAAAACAGCAGGGACGGGCTGTGCTCAGCTTCTTTGAAAATCGCGTTCAGGTGCTTCTCGGTTTCGCCGATGTACTTGCTGACCACGGTCGACAAGTCGATCTGGTAGAGGTCGAACCCGAGTTCGCCCGCGAGGATCTCGGCAGCCATGGTCTTGCCCGTGCCCGAAGGGCCGGTGAACAGCACGTTGGTGCCTTTGCCGCGCGACAGCTTGGCGCCAAAGCCCCAGTCGCCGTGGACCACCCGGCGGTAGCGCAGGCGCGTGGCAATGCTCTTGAGCTGGTCGAGCTTGGCCGCGGGCAACACGATGTCGCTCCAGCGGTAGCACGGTTCGAGGCGCAGGGCAAAGCGGCTGACGTTGGGCCGGGTGAGGGCCCGGCCGGCCGCGAGCAAGTCGTCGGTGGATGCGGTTGCCGCTGGACCGCGCAGCGCGGCGAGGCCCTGGGCCAGAGCGCAGGTCTGGGCAATGCGCTCCGCGCCGAAGTGGAAGCTGTCGGCCAGGCGGGCGACGTCGATTGTGTGGCGTCCGCCGTTGAGGGTTTCCTGCCACAGCTGTTCGCGTACCGCGAGGTCCGGCGGCTCGATTTCTAAACGGAGCACGCGAGCGCGCGGCGGAATGCGCGCAAAGCAGTCGGCTGGCCCGAGCAAGAGGACCGCTTCGTCGAGGTCGCTGAGCCCCCGCCACAGGGCAGCCTCGTTGGCTTTGAGCGCGGACTCTTCGAGGCCGGCCGGGGCTTCGCTGCAAGTGATCGCGAGGAGCGCCGGCCACAAGCTCGCATTGCGGCGCAACAGCGCCAGGCGTTCGCCGTCAGCTCCGAGGTCTGCGAGCTCGATTTCGAGCAGCGGTCGACCGAGGCGCGCGGCGAGGTTTTGGGCGGCTGCCCGGGTGCCAGCCTCGAGGTCGCCGATCAGCCGCACGGTGACGCCGGCCCCGGCGCTCGAGTGCGCGGCGAGCGTCTCGGCCAGGTGGGCCAGCCGCGCGCTCGTCTCGGGACCGAACCGCGCCAGCTCGGGGCGCGCCTGCCCGGGGCGCGCGAGCCCGGGCGCAAGCGCCGGATAGAGCTCGCCCAGCCCGCGCACGGATGGCGGCTGATCGAGGAGGAAGCGCACTACGGTTTCGTCCACTTGCAGGGTCTGCCGGAGGAACGAGGGCCGGGGCTCGTGGGTTTCTTTTCCCAGCTCGAGCAAACGATGGCGCAACAGCGCGGCTTCCGGCGCCACCAGCTGACGGGCGGCCAGCTTTTCGCGCGGCGTCCGGCAGATCAAGTGGAGTGCCAGCTCGACGCTCGGGCGCTTGCGGGTGACGTCATTGTGGAGGTAGGCGTAGAGCGTCTCGTAACGGGGTTCGAGTTCGGGCGCAAGCGCCACCAGCAACACGTCGACTTCGGCGGGCGACAGGGCAAAGCGCGCAGCCAGCCGCGGCAGTGCCAGGGGGATCTGTTGTGCTGCGCTCAAGGCGCGCCGACGGTCGATGTGCTGGCGCAAGGTCTCAAGCTGGGCTTCGAGCGGACGTAGCTGGTCGGCTTGCGCCAGGGCCTGCTGCCACGGCGCGAGCAAAAAGCTCTGGGTGGCAAGCAATTGGTCGATCTCGGCTTCGGAAATCAACAACCCGCGCCAATCCGCAGAATCGGCTGGCACCTCGGCTGGCACCTCGGATGGGGGCGTCCCCGTCCCTGCCGGACGCACCAACCAGAGGGCGCGGCGCAGCAGCAGGTCGAGGCGCCAGAGCTCGTCGCTCAGATGCTCGACGCTGTCGGCATAGGGCTGATCAGCGCGGGGCAGGGAGAGGTCGGCTTTTGGTTCCATCACAAGCCCTCGAGTTTTAAGGTCAAGCGGCGGCCGGCCAGCCAGCTGACCGCGGGAAGGGAGGCGTCGAGTCCGGCCAAGTGCAGCGCGACATGGTAGGGCGCCGGAGCGAGGTGGACGTCGAGGGTTTCCGGGCGGATTTCGGCATGGCCGGGCAGGGCGAGGAAGTGACGTCGGGCAAAGGCCGGGCTGGCCCGCTCAAACCCGCGGATGCGCGCGACCAGGCTGCGGATCAGGGCGTGGGCCAAGGGCGTAAAGGTTTGGGCCCACGTCGCTGCGGCAGCCGGCGGAGTAGCGTTCTGTGGGTCGCCCACGCCGAGCGCTGCGAGCAGGGCTTGGCGCTCCTCCAAGGTGCCAGCCGAATAAAAAGCGCGCAAGCCCGCAAGGTCGGGGACGTCATCCCAGCCGGCCAGGAGCGCGAGCGCGGGATCGAGCGCGCGGAGCTCGGGGTCGAAGCGCTCGAGCACCGCCAGACCCAGTCCGGTCAAGACATACGTGACGAGCCGCGGTCCGCGCACGCCCCCGAGCGTGAGCTGTGCCAGCTGCTCGGGCCAGCCCAAGCGGTCGAGTTGGCCGACCAGCAAGAACAGCCCCATGACGTCGCTGGTGCAGGAGCGCCCAAGCGCGGGGAGGGAGGACGGCGGTGGCGTCGCGCAGCGCGCGCT
>CAZCOV010000100.1:0-2518 GCA_964499975.1 uncultured Thermoanaerobaculia bacterium | reverse complement strand
ACCCGCGGCAAAGCTTTGGACCCGGGCGAGCACGGCAGCAACTTCCGGGTGGCGCGTGCGGCCTTCGAGTCGGGTCCACGCGGCGGCTGGCACCGCGAGCAACTCGGCCAGGGCGGTGAGCGCGTGGAGGACCTGGCGCGGTGAGTTCAAGCTCGAACCCAAAAGCGCGGGTTGTTGCCGCAGGCGGACGAAGAGCAAGAGGGCCAGCCGCCGGCCCAGGAGCGGATCCGCTGCCGCGCTGGCCGCGTTCCACCCCGCTGCTGCCTGGGTCGCGGTCTCTGCTACCAGCACCAAGTCGGACAGCCCGAGCGGGTTTGGTGTGCCGAAGCTGGCGGCAAGGGTGCGAAACAAACGTTCGAGCGCGAGCTCGTCCCACTGTGCCAACCATGGTGCCAGCTGTCCGCTGGCCGCCAGCCGGGTCAGCACGGCGAGAATCCAGGGAGGATCGGCAAGCAACAGCTCGAGTCCGGCCTGGGCGGTGGGCAGGGCGAGGAGCTCGCGGAATTCTTGGTACTCCCAACGCTCACGCGCTGACCCGGTCAACAAGTCGCCGAGCATGCGGGCGAGCCAAGCCGCGCGATCCTCTGCCCCCACCACTTGCGACCCCGACGCGCTGCCTTGCGTGAGGGCTTGCCGCAGGGCTTGCGCCAAGGCCGCGGCCCACAGCTCCGACAAGCGCGCGGTGGTCAGGTCTTCTGGCCGCAAGCGGAGCTTCACCGCGAGCCGGTCGATGCGCCACCAGCCAGCGGGCAGAGCGGCCTGGGCCAGGGCTTGTGCCAGCGCCTGGGGCAAACGCTCGCGCGCGACCGTGCTGACGAGCGGGCCGACCGCGCTGAGCGCGCGCGGCAAGCGCGTCCGGCTGTGCAGCTGTTCGATGCGAAGACGCATGACTCCGCACCTTCAGGGCAAGAAAACCACGGTGTAGCTCACGGTCAAGGACCTCACGTTGAGCAGGGCGTCGTTGGGATTGGCCGGTGTGCTCTTGGGGCCGATCGACCAGCTGATCGGGAAGTCAAACGAATTGTTGGTCCCCGCCTTTTTCGTGGGGGCGCCCGCGGAGACCTCGAGTTTGACCGGAATCGCGGTGCTGGCGTCCCCCAGCCACACGGAGAAGTCGTCCCAGCTCAACCACTCGATGCCGGCAATTGCCACGGCTATAGACGCCTGGCTGACCAGCGGCAGGGTGCTGGTCAAGTTGATGACTTCAGTCCCGTTCGACGGATTGGCCGGGCTCGGGGCAGGGGTCAGCTTGAGCGTCCCGACCCGGATTTCGGGCAGGACGCTTTTCACGAATTCCTTGAGCCCCAGCCATTTGCCGGCAACGCTGGCGTAGAGGTTCTGCTGGACGAAGAGGTTGGCCAGCCGCAAATTGCCCGCCGCGCTGGGGAAATTGGCGGGATCGGCGGGCGGCGGCTCGACCAGGGTGGGGTCGATCGGGAAATCCGGGCCGACCAACAGGTTCTTCTCGGCGTGGAGATTGGCGGCCACGCTGATCGGGAGGTCGGCATCGGGAAAATCCGCAGCGCATTCGGGCGGCGGATCTGCGGCTGGTGCGGTGATGCGCTGGGCCAGGAGGCCGACGTAGGAGCGCCGCCCGGGGACCTTGGCGATCCCGTTCGGGATGGCCTGACCTTGGTGGAGGACCACTTCGAGCGACCCGAGGTAGACCGGCCAGGGATGGGCGATCGGGTCGTCGCTAAGTTCGTCGGTGAGTGTGGGCGCGTTCGCGGGGTTGACGCCGAGGCCGTTGCCGAGCAGGATGCGCGCGCTTTCGCGCAGCCGCGTCCATTGTTCGGCGAGGTCGCAGACGCGGTAGCCCGGACGCGGTGGGGTCGACAATTCGCGGTGGTAAGCGATCCACACTTCATAGGTTCCCGCCAGCTGGATGCGCTGCGTGGCCAGCTCTTCCGCGGTCAGCGGGAAGGGTTGACCGAGGACGATCTCGCGGCCGAACGCGTCGATCGCCATGCCCGGGTGGATGTAGAACTGCTCGGGCGTGTCCGGCACCAGGACCCCGCGGCAAAGTTCGAGCCCGTCGACGATCCCCCACGGATGGAGCGCCCGGTTGTGCCGACGGCGCATTTCCAGGTGGTAGGCCTGCTCAGCGCTCAGGTCGAAGCTCTGCAAGTACTGCCGCTCGTAAAAACTAAGCCGTTCGATCTTGCTGCTCATCGGATGTCCCTTCGTCGGATGTCCCTTGGTCCGTGCACCGCGCTGTCTTCCTTGGCGTTGTCCTTGGCGTCGCGGTGCCTTTCATCGCAAAACTCAACCCTACTTGGCAGGCTCCTTAGACCCTGGCGTCTGGCCCTTGCCCGGCCGCCGCCCTGGCTTGGCTGAAGGCGACGTGCTCCCCGCTGGGGCGGTCCCCGCCGGGGCGATCCCCTCGATGGCAGTTCCCCCTTGGGCGGGCCCCCCTTGGGCGGGCCCCCCTGAGGCGGGCCCCCCTGAGGCGGGCCCCCCTGAGGCGGGCCCCCCTGAGGCGGGCCCCCCTGAGGCGGGCCCCCCTGAGGCGGGCCCC
>CAZCOV010000099.1:0-17789 GCA_964499975.1 uncultured Thermoanaerobaculia bacterium | reverse complement strand
GGATACAGAAATTGCCGCCCGGCTGGGCCTCTCGAACCACCTCGTGCGGTTCGAGCGCGTCGCCCGCAAGATCCCCAGCTGGACTCCGACGCAGGTGCAAAAGGCCCGCGAGCGCTATACGCCCGAGATCATCGCTCGCCTCGGCGAAGTGCCCGACCGGGTGATTGCAACGGAATTGGGGCTGACTAAGTCAACGGTATCGGAGAAGCGCAAGCGATTGGGCATCCGCTCGTTTGCTGCCACGCAGCACCAGCCACTTCAACCTGAGGAAATTGCCCTCCTCGGCACGGCCTCCGATGCCGAGATTGCTGCCCGGCTGGGCCGTTCCACGGCCCTGATCCGCAAAAAGCGCGTGCAATTCAAGATCCCCAGCCACCAAACGCAAAAGCAGCAAGCGCGCGCGCAGCGCCAGCGCGCCGTGCAGTGGAAAGCACCGTCGCGCGACGAGGAGACGCGACGCGGGGGGCCCAAGCGGCTGTCCTGGCCTGAGGACATCGTCGCGCTGCTCGGCAAGATCTCCGACGTCAAAATTGCGCAGCGGACGGGATATTCCTCTCATACCGTGGCCGCAGAGCGTCGCCGCCGTGGGATCCCCGCCCGCTCGGCAGCGAGTGCCTGGACCTGGACCGAGAAGCGGATCGCGCTGCTCGGCACCTGCAGCGACAGCGAACTGGCCCGACGTTTCGGCATCAAGACCCACCGGGTCCGCTACCAGCGCCTGCAGTTGCAGATTCCGCCCTGGCAACCCGCATCAATCCCCCTCAAAGTGGCGGTCGAGCAATGGCCCCTCGACGTACTCGCCTTGCTCGGTAAGGTGCCCGATCACGAAATTGCTGCCCGGCTGGGCGTCTCCCTCGAGCAGGTGGCCATGCGGCGCCGGACCCTCGGCATCCCCTCGATCGCGGCGCAGCGCAGGATCCACTGGACCCCGGAGATGCTGGCCGACCTGGGCAAGATCAGCGACCCGGAATTCGCCCGGCGCTACGGGATCAAAGCCACTGCAGCTTTCAAGGAACGCCAGCGCCGCGGCATTCCCGGCACCCTGCGACCGATCGTACTAACGCCGGAGCTGGTCGCCATCCTCCGGCAACCGCTCCAAGAGGCGATCGCGCGGACTGGACTCTCAGAACGTTCGCTGAGCAAGCTGCGCCACGAGCTGGGGATCCGCGAGCCCGAGCGCTGGCTACCCGAAATCATCGCGCGCATGGGCAAAGAGTCGGATGCCGCGATTGCGCGTGACCTGGGAATGACCCGAGCCGGAGTCCGCCGCAAGCGTGAGTCGCTGGGAATTCCCCCGGCGCCGCATGAAACGCAGTGGACGCCCGAGGAAGTGGCGCTGCTTGGCGTCATCCCGGATCGCGAACTCGCGCAGCGCCTGGGGCGGCCAGAGAGCGCGATCAAGACCAAGCGGAAACGGCTCGGCATCCGTTCCGGGTCGATCCATCGGCGTCTGCGCCAGTGGGGGCTGGTCGAAGGCCCCACAACGGCTGAGCCGCCTTTAACGGTGGTCCAAGATGACGGTCAACCCGACTCCAAGCCTTTAGTCCGGCAGCCAGGCCCACCCGCCGCAGTGACAGCTCGCCCGTGGACTGCGGCAGAAAAAGCGCTCCTCGGCACCCGTCCGGACTATGAACTCGCGCAGCAGCTAGGCCGCACGAGGGAAGACGTGGTCGAGCAGCGTTTTGTGCTCGGGATTGCAAGTTACAGCGCGGTTCAGCGTCGGAAGGAAGCTCGGGAGCGGCGCAAGGCCGCCATAGTGGCCCGACGTCGGGCCCGTGGCGATGTGCGGAGTAAACGTTTCTTATGGAGCGACGAACAGGCCGCGCTGCTCGGCAAAATACCAGACAATGAGCTCGCGGACAGAATCGGAATCGGCCTCCCCACCGTACGCGCCGAACGCGTGCGGCGAGGAATCACGGCCTTCAGCCCCCATGGTCCGCGGATCGAATGGACTCCGGGCATGCTCGCCCGGCTGGGGACCGCAACCGACCTGACAGTGGCGCACATCTTGGGCATTGGTGAGGAGTCGGTGCGCTACCGGCGACGAGCGATGGGCATCCCGCCTTTCGGGAGTCAGACGCCGCCACATCTGCCGGTCTGGTCGCCAAAGGATCTGGCCCGCCTCGGCACCCAGCGCGATAGGACCTTGAGCCAGGAGCTCGGGGTCTCCATCACCACCGTCAGCAAGCAGCGCAAGGCACTGGGGATTCCGGCCTTCGTTCCGTCGGTCCGGGTGACCTGGACGCCCGAGATGATCAGTCTTTTGGGTCAGCTCAGCGACGCCGAACTTGCCTACTGTTTCGAGACCACGGCTCTGGCAGTCGAGCTCAAGCGGCGCGAGCTCGGCATTGCTGCTGCCCAAGGCGAGGGTTCAGACGGGTCCTTACCAGCACTCTTCCAGCTGCTGCAGCTTCCCACCGCCGAAGTGAAACGGCGAACCGGGTTGACGGGGGCCGCGATCCTGCGGCTGCGCGAGGACCTGGGGGTTCGCCCCTTGTCCTTGTGGGAATGGCGTTTTCGTCCCGAAATCGTCGCCCGCATGGGCCATGAGCCCGATCACGAAATCGCGCGCGACCTGCGGACCAAGCCTGCGGTCGTAGCGCGCGAGCGCAAGCGCCGGGGGATCCCGCCGTGGGGCGGGGAACCGGGGTCGGAGTAGCCCTATCCTTGAGGCTGAGCACCGCCGAAGCGCAGCAGCGGCGCCTCGCTCAGCGCAAGTTCAAGTGAAGCGTTCAAGTGAAGCGGGGCGGCCGTTTGGCCACAAACGCCTCGTAAGACTCGCGAAAATTAGGGTCTTGCATGCACGCGGCCTGAATCTCGACTTCCGCAGCAAAAGCCGATTCGAGATCCATGGACGCTTCGCGGAGGACCAATTTCTTGGTGACTTCGAGCCCAAACGAAGGACCTTTGGCCAGGCGTTCCGCCCAGGATTGAGCTTCCTGTGCCAGCTCCTCTTTGGCCACTACCCGGTTGTACAGACCGATTTCGTAGGCGCGAGCAGCGGTGATGAAGTCGCCGGTCATCAGCAATTCCAGGGCGCGGCCTTGACCGACCAGCCGTGGCAGCAGCCAGGAAGCGCCCATATCCGCGCCGGAGAGCCCGACTTTGGTAAACAAGAACGCGATCTTGGCGTCCTCCGCCGCGATCCGGAGGTCACAAGCGCTGGCGATCACGGCGCCGGCGCCCGCGACGAGACCGTTGAGCGCGGCCACCACCGGACGACGACAGCGCAGGATCGACAAGATCAGCGCACCCGTGCAGCGGGTGAAGTCGAGCAGTCCCTGGTAGTCGCGGCCAAAAAGCTGGCCGATGATGTCCTCGACGTCCCCGCCGGAGCAGAAAGCACGGCCACTGCCGGTGAGGATCACGGCGCGCACGCCCGGTTCGCGGTCGAGCGCGAGAAAAACTTCGCGCAGTTCGTCGTAGACCTCGAAGGTGAGGGCATTGAGACGCTCCGGTCGATTGAGGGTCACGGTCGCGACCCCGGTTGTGGCATCGAGCGTGTAGAGGAAGCTTCTGGGCTCAATCGGCATCAGGGTTCTCCTGGAACGCGGGCAGTGGCTGCCAGCACGGCGAGCGCCTGGATCTCGACTTTGGCTCCGGGCTCGAGCAGGGCTTGAACTTCGACCAGCGCCATCGTGGGAAAGTGTTTGCCCATCAACTCGCGGTAGTTTTGCCCGATTTCCCGCAGCGTGGCGAGATATTCGTGCCGGTCGGTCACGTAAATCGTCAGCTGGGCGAGGTCCTGGGCAGTGCCGCCCGCCGCCTCAACCACCGCCAAGACGTTGGCGAGCGCCTGACGAAACTGGGCAGGAAAATGCGCGCTGACCAGCTGCTGTCGTGCATCCCAAGCGACCTGACCGGCAATGAACAGCAGCCGCCCGTCCGGCGGGGCCAAGATGCCGTTCGAGTAGCCGTGCGGCGTCCCGAGGGCTGGTGGGTTGATGGGAAGTAACGTCATGGGGTTGTGGTTCGGCTTTGCTGCTTCAAGCCGCTAGGGGGCAGCTGAATGCGCGAGCACGGCGGCGGCCAGGATTGCGCCCAAGACCGCGATCGTGGACTCACCTTCGGTGGCGGTTGCGGCAGCCGGATCGCCAAAATAGGCTTGCGGCCCTCCAGCTTCGGCAAACGTGGTCTTGCCCGCGCGGATCGCTTGCGACAACGAACTCGGGTTGGCGGCGAGCGCGCGGCGGCGTTCGTCGCGCACCAGGTCCGGACGGCGGGCGAGGATCATCGAACCTTCGTAGCAGCCGGCATGGCAAGCCCCACTGCGGAATTCCGCAGTCAAGCGCAAAGCCCACGGTTTTCGGGTCAAGTCGGGAAAAATCACCGCCAGCGACGTGGTCGCGTGCAGTTCGTCGATCGCCCGGTAGATCGCTTGGAGGTGGGTTGGATCGAGGTGTCCGTTGGCGAGGGCCAAGGTTTTGACCCCGTGCCGTGCGAGCGAGGTGCCGAGATCGACCAAAACCGCGCTCGCGGTTTCCGGCCGCAGCGAGAGGGTCCCGGCAAAAGACGCGGCAAAAGGCGCAGGGGTCCAGTCCAACGGCGGCAAGAGCAGCGGAACCCAGCCAGCTGCCGCCAGCTCGCGGGCACCTGCCTCGGCCATGGCCACTGCGATGATGCGATCGGTGGCGAGCGGCAGGTGGGGCCCGTGGGCTTCAATCGCGCCGAGCGGCAAAATCGCGACCAAGCAAGCGCGGTCGAGCGCCGCTACTTCGGTCCAGGTCATCTCGTCGAGGTAGAGCATGCGTTCTCAGCCGAGCCCGCGGAGCAAGAGGAAGCACAGGCCGCTGAGCAGGGCCGTGGCAGGGATGGTCAAGACCCAAGCCCATAGGATGTTGCGGGTCACCCCCCAAGAGACCGCAGACAAGCGGGTAGTGGCGCCAGCGCCCATGATCGCCGCAGTGATGCAGTGCGTGGTTGAAGTCGGGAGTCCCAGGTGGGAGGCGATCTGGATCACGATTGCGGCGCTGGTTTCCGCGCAAAAGCCGTGGATCGGCCGCAGTTTGAAAATTTTCTGCCCCATGGTGTGGATGATCCGCCAACCGCCGGCCGCAGTCCCCAGCCCCATCGCCACTGCGCAGGCGATCACCACCCAGAAAGGGATGGGGAAGGCTTCGCCGGGACGCCACGTCCCCTGGTATTGCACCAAGGCCATGGCGATGACCCCCATGGTTTTTTGCGCATCGTTGTTGCCGTGGGAAAACGCCATGAACCCCGAGGACAAAAGTTGTAGCTTGCGGAAAGCCAGGTTGATGGTGCTCGGACGAACCCGCCGCACCGCCCAGTAGGTGAGGATCATGAAACCCAAAGCCGTGGAGAACCCGAGAACCGGGCTGAAAATCAGGGCGGTGACGACCTTCTCGATGCCTTTGGCTTGCAGACCCGCAAACCCAGTCGCGCAGAAGCCAGCCCCCACCAACCCGCCGATCAGGGCATGCGACGAAGAAGACGGAATCCCAAACCACCAGGTGAGGAGATTCCAAACGATCGCGCCGAGCAGTGCGGACAGCACCAGCGGTTGGGTGACAACTTCTGGGTGGAGCAGATCTTTGCCGATGGTCGCAGCGACCGCCGTGCCGAAAAAGGCCCCGGCGACGTTGAGGATCGCAGCGAGCAGCACCGCCGTCCGTGCCCGCAAGACCCCGGTCGAGACCACGGTGGCGATGGCATTGGCGGTATCGTGAAAGCCGTTGATGAAGTCAAAAGCGAGGGCGGTCAAAATGACCAAAATAAGCAAAGCCCCGGTATCCATCCGCACCTCAGCCGTGTTTGATCGCGATATTTTCCAACACGCGGGCGGCGACCTGGCAGCGATCGACCGCATCCTCGAGCCCTTCGATGAATTCCTTCTTCTTGATCAGCTCGATGGCGTCTTTCTCGTGGGCGAACAGGTCCCCAAGGCGCACGCGGAAAATCACGTCGGCTTCGTGTTCGAGGTAATGGACCGAGCGGACCGCCGCGCGAATCCGCGGGTCCGAACGGTGGGAACGCAACAGCCGGATCGCATCGCGGATCTCTGCGGTGGCCTTGGCCACGAGGTCGGCCAGTTCGCGTGAACCCGCGGGAAGTCCTTGGAGGTCATGGATGGTCAGGTGGTTGGCGGTCGAGGAAACAAAATCGCTGATGCTCTCCACCGCTGAGGTCAGAAGATAGAGGTCTTCGCGATCAATCGGGGTGACAAAAGTCTGGTCCAGGGCTTCTGCCATCTGGCGCATGGCCTCATCACCTTCATGCTCACAATCGCGCAGTTTCTCGACCAACTGCAGCTGCGCGTCGCGTCCCTGGGCGCGGGTCAGCTCAACCACCAGCTGGCCCGCGAGGTGCGCGGCATCTGCAGCGCGGTCGGTGTAATCAAAGAAATGGAGTTCCTTGGGCAAGAACCAATGAATCGCTTGCTGCAACAGCTGCATGCTCACTCCTCTCAGATAACCAGCCGTCCGGCTCATCGCGCGTCGAGTTGGCACTCTCACGCGGCTTGTCCGTCGGGTTCACGCAGTCTAACAAGAAGCGCTGCCTGGGAGAACCCGTCGACCCCTTAGAGTCCTTAGAGCTGTCCCTTAGATTGGAGGTTGGGCTTCATTCGGTTTTCTGTTGCCCCGCGATCAGTCGCCCCACCCATTGGCCGAGAGAAATTCCGGCTTGCCGCGCCTGCGCTTGGGCAAAAGCCAGGAGGTCGGCGTCGAGGAAAAGCGGCCCCTGACGGCGGGGTTTCCGGGTAAAACCGTGCCCGCCGTGCAGCTGGACAGCCGGGTCCCCGAGGAGCACCAGGTTGCGCGCGTCATGGTGTGCGGTCCACAGGAAGCCGAGCAGTTCCTGCGGGGGGAGAATGCCTTTGCGCGCATGCTCCAAGGGGACTGCAAGCTGGGCGGCGATGGCGTTGGTGCGGCGCTGGAGCGGGCGCAGAGCATGGCCGAGGCGCCGTCCGCGCAAGAGCTGAGCGAGGGTATCTTCGAGGCTGGCGATCGCTTCCACGTGTCGTCCGTAGAGGGTCCAGCTGAACGTCAGGGTCCAGCCGCGGTCGATGTGGCCGACGACTGCGAGCGCACCGCGGCGCAAGAGTTCTTGCGGCAAGCGGGCAACGAACGGTTGGGGGGCGATCACCCGCGCTGGGGTCAACAGGCTCTGGTCTGCCGGCAGGTTCGTGCCTTCGTGCGGGAAATCGTCCTCGATCGGCGTGCCCGCGCTGTAGCACGCGAAGAAGAAAGCGATCAGGCCGGAAATCCGGTCTCCCTGGAGATCCCCGGCATGGAAAAAGTGTCCGGCATGGGTGTCCCGGCTGACTTGCGGACCTGGCCAGTCTTGGCAGAGCAGCGCGCCCTGAAATGCTTCTTGGTCCTGGTGACCGGCGGAGAAGCGGTTGCCATGACAGGAAGTGAGCAGCAGCCCCGGGGTCTCCTGGCCGCCGAGGAGTTGCGCCAGGTCTTTCTTCTGGGCGCGGTCCTTGCCCCAGACCTCGATTTCCCAGCCATGGGGATACGTCGGCAGGGTTCTGGCCAGCGGCTCGACCATGGCTTGAGCCATCCGCTGGGTGGTCGGGTCGTCGTCGTTTTCTACCGCAAAGAAAGCGGCACGTCGGGGCAGATTCACGCCGCGGCTTTCGGCTGCGAGCACGGCCTTGGCGTAAAGCTCGTAGTCTTGGGGGCGGTTGAAGTGGATGCGGCCCACCGCATAGTTGACCGCGAGCTCGAATTGGAAGCTGAAGGGGATAGCTTCGGGTGAACCGACGATCAGCAGGTAGTAGGGCATTTGCTTCGGTCGGATCACGCCGGGCGAAACCTGGTTGCGGTGGGTCAGGAAGTAGCGGCCGGTGTCCCCGGGTTCGTAAATCAGCCGCTTGTAAAGGGAGCCCGCTTGTTGTTGGCGCCGGGTCAGGAGTTTCCCGAGGTAATGCTCGACGGCCGGATCCGCATCGCGCGCGAAGATGACGCCCCAACCGGTCTGGGCGAGGTCGTTGGGATCGAGGTGGTCCGGCAGGTCGCGCCGCCGCAGCTCGCCCTCAGCGCGCGCCGCGTGTTCGCAGTCGTACTGCCAGCGGAGGAGCGCGAGGTCCTGCTCGCTGCAGTGTTGGGCCAAAGCCTGGGCGAGTTGCCCGGGGCTGGAGAGCGGCAGATCCGCAGGACCACCCCCTGCGCCGATCGCACTCGCTGGTTTGGCAGGCTCGCTCGCAGGTGGATCTGGGGCGTTCAGCATGTCGTCTCCTGCGCGGGGTTTTGGCGGGTTTGGCGGGCAAGATGCCCGCGTTCCCAGGTTTGGCGGGCAAGATGCCCGCGTTCCCAGGTTTGGCGGGCGGGATGCCCGCGTTCCCAGGTGGGAGGCGGGCGTTTTGACATCCCGGTCAACGTCCGCCGAATTCGTTGGCGTAAGCGTCCTTGATGGCGTCATGACTTTTTTTCTGGTTAGCCGTGAGGGTGGATGAATCCACGCTACTGGCTGCCGGGCCATCACCGCCACCGGGTTGGTCGGAGTGACCCAGGTCGCCCGGATCGGGGGTGCCGACGTCTGGAGGGTCGATCGGGGTGTGGGTCAGGCGTGGTTGGAGTAGCTGGGGGTTGGGGGTCATGGGTTCCTCCTTAGATATTGAGAAGTTAGTTTCGGGGGTGGCTTAGCGCCACTCGCCTTGCAGGACAAAGCCGGCCCAGAAATAGGGCGCGGTAGTTTTTTCTTGGTGCAACATCGTGAGCTGGGCGTGGCGCAAGGCTGCCGCCGGAGTTTGACCTTGTTCGAGATGGGCGCGATAGAAGTGGGTCATCAGCTCGGCTGTGTGCTGATCGCTGACCCGCCACGAGCTGGCCAGTACACGGCGCGCTCCCGCATAAAAGAAGCTCTGCGCTAACCCCTGGAGCCCTTCGCCGCGGAGTTCGGGGCCAAGCCCGGTTTCACAGGCGCTGAGCACCACGAGTTCGGCAATGAGGTCGAGCGCGGCGATCTCGCTCGCCGGCCACCAGCCGTTCTGCGGCCGTCCCTGATCATCGAAGAGTGACAAGATCAGCGCGGAAAGCTCAGGATGCTGCGGGTTGAGCGTCGCGTGGGTCGCAAAGTGCAAGATGTGCGCCGCGCGCAAGGTTTCACGGTCGAGGGTCTGTCGATTGGCGGCAAAGCCGAGCACGAGGCGACGGTGGTCGACCGGGACCAAGGCGAGGACGGCTTCGGCCTCGAGCCCGGTGAAGGCGAGGCGGCGAAAGCCTTCAGCGCCTTGGCTCGCGATGCTGCGCACGAGGTCCGGTGGCCGTGCTGCCGAGGCTGCGGGTCCAGGTGGCCCAGCCGGTTCAGCTTGGGCGACCAGACGCGAATCTTCGCGGCTGAACACCGGATCGGCCAACGCCAAAATCCGGGGCGGACCGGCGGGACGGGGTCGCGCCTGCCGCAGCGCGATGAGTGTCGAGAGGGAAGGCACGGTCACGATTTCGTGGGCGAGGAGTAATGGGGCGTTGCTCTGGGGCGCGGGCAGGGCGGCGAAGGGCAGGGCCTGGAGTTTGCCGTCGCCCACGATCACCAGGCGCTGTTGCGCCAGCCGGCCAGCGACCGGAGCGAGAAGGAGCCGGCTGAGCTGGTGCCCGGTCTGACGGCGGGCCGTTTCAGTCGCAGGTCGACGGTCTTGCAGGGAGTGGAGGAAGCGGTCCACCAGCGATTCGATTTTGGCGCGCTCCGGCAGCACGAACAGCGCGAGGTCGTGGGGTCCAACCGCCCACAAAAAGCTGCGCTCAGCGCCCAGGGAGTAGACCAAGACGAGGGTTTCCGGGTCGAGCTGCTGCTGGATCTCCGGGAGCGTTGCGGTCGGACGGGACTCCAGCGCAGCTGGCCGGGCGTGCTGGCGCAGTTCTCCATAGAGATGATCGAGCTGGCGCAAAAGCTGCGCGGTTGGCCGGACCCCGGTTGACGATACCCCGGCTGGGCCGACGAGTTCGCGCAGCTCTTGTTGCAGGGCTGCCTCGCGGGCGCGCCACTCCGGACTGGCGGTGGTGCGCAGGTTGAGGCGGGCTTCGGCAAAGCGATCGAGCAGGCCGCGGGCGCGCCGCTGCTCGTCCAGCTCCAACGCTTCCCGGATGAGGGCCGCGCGGGTCGCACTCGCCGCTTGCTCAAAGCGGGCGACCGCCAGGTCAATCGCCAGTTCGTAGTAGTCCTGACGGAAAGCAAAGTACTGACGGCGCAACCCCGGCCGCGCGGGCTGATCGCGCAAGTTTTCGACCTGGGCAATGGCCTCCGCCAGCTGGGATTGCGCTGCGTCCAGCTGCCCGAGTTGGCGCAGCGTCCTGGCCCTGCCGGCATGGCAAGACGCCAACCGGTTGGGGTCGTCCAGCGCGGTGAAACTCTGCGCGGCTTGGGCATAGAGCGCGAGCGACCGCTCGAACTGACCTGCTTCGCGCTCAAGCTGCGCTTGTTCTAGCCAAACCATGGCTTGGGTGTGCTGCTCTCCGGCCGCTTGGGCCAGTGCCTGGGCTGCGGCAAAGGCCTGCCGTGCCGCGACCTGGTTGCCGCTGGTGCGTTCGACGTTGGCGAGAGTGATCAGGGCCACGGCTTGCCCGCGGGCATCTTGCTGTTGGCGCAGCTGCGCGAGCGCCGGTGCGATCTGCTCGCGCGCGGCGGCGAGATCGCCTTGCTGGAGGGCTGCGTCAGCCATGCCTTTGCGCGAACGCGCCATCAAGCGCTCGTTCCCCAGGCGTTGATACAAGGCATAGGCGCGCTGGTAAGCGTCGCGCGCTTCCGCCGGGCTTTTGAGCGCCAAGTAAACCTCGGCGAGGCCGTGCAGGGTCGTGGCGGTGATCTCTGGACGCGCATTTTCGTCCAGCAAAGTGAGCGCCTGCTCCAACGTTTCGAGGGCGCGTTGGAGCTGTCCGCGGCTGCTTGCGAGGGTCCCAAGGTGCGCGAGGGTAAGGGCCATGCCGGCGGGTTCACCCAGGGCTTGAAACAGGGCGAGGGCTTGTTCCAGCTGTTGCTCGGCTAGATCCCACTCGCCCAGCCGAAAGTGCATCCAGCCCACGTCATGCTCCCGAGCGGCATGATTGCGCAAGTCGCCGAGGTCGCGGCAAAGTTCGGCGGCGGACTGGTAGCAAGTCAGCGCTTGTCGATATTGATTCAGGTGCTGGTGCGCCCGCCCAAGTTCCCGCCAGGCGTTGGCCTGGCGCGCGGGCTGCTGGTGGCGGGTCCAGATCTCGAGGGCGGTTTGCAGTTGGGCCACGGCAGAGGGCACCGCCTCCCGATCCCCCGCCAACGCCGCGTAAGCTTGCCAGTAGGCGTCTTCGGCGCGGGCCAGTTCGCGATCGGCTGCGGTGGGCGGACGGCGAGCGATCGTGGTGAAGGCATAGTGACCGGGCGGCGCTCCTGGGGGCGCGACCACCACCAGCTCATAGGGTCCGGCTTGCCGACTGATCGCAAACAGCTCTTCGCTTCCTTCGGTACCGCTGGGGCTATCGACCTTGACCACCAGCGCCCCGTGCGGGTCACGCAGCTCCAGCGCGAGATCCACTCCCTGCTGCTCCACGATCACGTGGAGAAGTTCGTCTGCAGCCAGCGCGCACGCATAGACGTGGCGTTCGCCGCTGGGGAGCGTCCGGGGGGCGTCTGGCCCAGTGCCAGGCAGGGTGAAGGAGATTTCTCGGGTCACAGCCTCGCCTTGTTTCTCCGCTGATTCGGCGGCCTCGACCCGCGGTTGCCGGGGTTGCCCGTCCTCGCATCCCAGCGCGAGCAGGCTCAGCATCAAGCCCAAACAGCTCAGCTGAATCCGGAGAACCGCGTCCCGTCGTTGTCCCATCGTGGCTGCCCTCGTGGTAGCCAGCTGCCCTGCGATGGCGGCGTCCGCGGCAAGAGGCTGCCACTTCAATAACGCGTCAAGTGGTGCCCCCAAGGACCAGCCGGACCTGAAAAACTTCTCCGGCCCAACTTCAGCCGGCACTCTCCCTAGCGACCAGCACAGTGCTGGGCGCGGATCTCTAAGGCTTCGGGCATCCAGCGCTGGAATTGCTGGATGCGGGTCTCGGGGCTGGGATGGGTGGACATGAACTCGGCTGGACCACCGCCCGAGGCCGCGGCCATGCGCTCCCACAAGGCAGGCGCCTCTTGCGGGTTGAAGCAAGCTTTGGCGAGGTAGATCAGGCCGATGTAGTCGGCCTCGGATTCGTGCTCGCGCGAAAACGGGAGGAGCACGCCGAACTGCGCGCCCAAACCGAGGGCGGCCAGGATCAACCGCTGCTGCCCGACTTCCATGTCGCCGACCGCCATGCCCACGGCGAGCGTGCCGTATTGCGTCAGCTTTTGGTGGGCGATGCGCTCCGCGCCATGGCGGGCGATCGCATGGGCAATCTCGTGCCCCATGACCACCGCCAGGCCGTCCGCATTCTGGGCGACCGGGAGCAAACCGGTGTAAACCGCAACCTTGCCGCCC
This sequence comes from uncultured Thermoanaerobaculia bacterium, assembly GCA_964499975.1. Lineage (GTDB taxonomy): Bacteria > Acidobacteriota > Thermoanaerobaculia > Multivoradales > J023 > CAZCOV01. Next base: position 5,407 of record CAZCOV010000099.1, on the reverse strand, counting down.
GGCAAAGCAAACGCATTGGCTTGCGGCGACTCGATGACGTTGAACTCCCACTCAAAGCCAGGGTCCTCGGTCACGGCGGCGATCCGTCGACCGATCTCGCGCACGGTGTCGACGATTTCGCCGCCCGGCACCACCGCTGACTGGTTGAGGATCTCAGCGTAGGACTGGAGACCCAAAGCCATTTCCTGCTCCCGGCTCAAGTCCACGAGCTGGGATCGGCCGGTGATCGGCACTTCCTCCTGGTGGCTGAAGTAGTAGTAGATCGCGAACAGACCGAACAGCACCAACGGCCACAGGCGCAGCCCGCGGCGGCGTCCAGACGGAGCATCCATGTTGTTACCCAGGGTGAACGGCATGACCAAACTCCTCAGTTTCGAATCCGTACCTCAAGTTCCTAGTTGCTGGCGGCTTTTGACCCCGAACCGCGTTTTTTCACGATGGGAGGGGGTCGGCCATCGCGATCGACCACGCGATAGACAATCTTTGAATCCACAAGACTATATCCCCAGTTGCAAGGTCGTAATAGGGTCTGGAGGGGGTCTTCGCCGCGGTCAAGACCAAGCCACGACAACGAGGAGGCGGGATGCCAGAGGCTACAAGTGCAGGGCGTGGTGGTCATGACGAGGAGCAAGACCTTGACTTCTGGCGGGCACAGTTTGCCGACGAGCAGCTTTTGTTGGAGCTCCCCACCGATCGACCCCGTCCAGCGGTGGCCGGGCCTCCGGATGCTGCCTGCGCGCTGAGTTTGCCGGACTCGCTCGTCGTGGCTCTGGGCCGCCTCGCAGATGAGGTCGGCGTCGCGCCCGCAACCGTCTTCTTGGCAGGCTGGGCAGTGCTCCTGGCGCGGGTTTCCGGACAAGCGCAAGTGGTCGTCGCGGTGCGGCGGGCCGCTGCGCCAAGTCAACCCCAACCTACCGGGTTGCCGCTGCGGGTGACCCTGGCCCAGGGGTCCACGGTTGCCGCACTGCTCCGCACCGTCCAGGAGCGCTGGGACGCCGGACGGACGCATGGCGGGGTGTCCTGGCCGCAGCTGGTCGCGGCGCTGGTCGCCCACCCGAGCCCGAGCTTTGCACCGCTCAGCCAAGCGAGTATCGGACTCGGAGCAGCGCCCGATCCCGAACTGCTCAGCGACCTCGATTTGCGGCTGCAGCTGGGCGAGTTTGGGGGTTTGCCTTCCGGCCAGGGGGAGTTGGGATACCGGCGCGACCTCTTCGACCAGACGACGGCTTTACGGCTGATCTTTCACTTCCAAACGCTGCTTGCGTCCTGGTGTGCGGATGCCAGCTTACGGCTGAACCAAAGCCGTTGGCTGTCCCCCAGAGAGGAGCAACAGATTTGCCGCGAGTGGAACGCGCCGCTCGGGACCTCAGGACCCCAGCCCGAGCTCACCCTGCTCGACTTGTTTGCCGCCCAAGTGGCGCGCACGCCTGAGGCCGTGGCCCTGGTCCACCTCCACGAAGGACAAGAAGCCCGGCTCAGTTTCGCCGCGCTGACCGCACGTGCCGAACGCAGCGCCGCCATCTTGCAGTCTTTTGGGGTAGGCCCGGAAACTCGGGTGGGGGTTGCGCTGGGACGACGTCCGGCCATGGTCGAGACACTGCTCGCAGTGCTCACCGCCGGGGGCGCTACCGTGGCGCTCGACTTAGCCTACCCGCGCGAGCGCCTCGCCACCTTGCTCGAAGATGCCCATACCCAGACCGGATCACAGCTTGAACCGCCGGTGCTGGTGAGCGAAGCTGCGGGGCGCGAACGCTTGCCCGCAGCTGCGCTCGCGCGGTCGCGCGTGCTGTGGCTTGACCCTGACGGCCGTGGGCAAAGCACGGAACAAAACCGCGCGGAACAAAACCGCCGAGCCCTCCTGCCGAGCGCTCCGCTGCAAGCCCGACCAAGGCCGCAGAACCTCGCTTACGTGCTCTACACTTCGGGCTCGACCGGCCGTCCCAAAGGGGTCGCGATCACTCACGCGAGCGTAGTGGCGCTCTTGCAGTGGGCACGGCAAACCTTTGCGCCGGACGAACTCGCGGGGGTTGTGGCTGCCACGTCGATCAACTTCGACCTATCGGTGTTCGAGCTGTTCGTGCCCTTGGCCTGGGGCGGGACCGCGATCCTGGTCGACAATGCCCTGGCATTGGCGGGCTCGCCAGAGATGCGCGCAGCCCTGCGCGCCGCGCGTTTGCTCAACACGGTGCCGTCAGCGGCAGCCGAGCTGCTGCGCTTGGGTGCCTTGCCGCGGTCGGTCATGACCATCAACCTGGCGGGCGAACCCTTGCGCCAGGAACTGGTGGCCCAGCTGGTCGCACAACCCGGCGTCAAGCGCGTCCTCGACTTGTATGGTCCTTCGGAAGACACCACCTACTCAACTTGGACCGCACGGCAAGCGGACGGCCCGGAGACGATCGGACGCCCCTTGACCGGGACCGCGGCGTGGGTTTTCGCTCGCGACCTGCGACCCCTGCCGATCGGGGTGTGGGGCGAACTCGCTTTGGCCGGCGCGGGCCTGGCACGCGGCTACCTCCACCGTCCAGCCCAGACGGCTGAGCGCTTCGTGCCGGTACCCACCGCGGTGGGCAGCGAGCGCGAACCCGGCGCCCGGCAGTACCGCACCGGGGACCGCGCCCGCTTCTTGCCGGATGGCCGGCTGCAGTTCGGCGGACGCTTCGACCATCAGGTCAAGGTCCGCGGTTTCCGCATCGAACTCGGCGAGATCGAGGTCCGGCTCAGCGCCCACCCTGAGGTGCAAGAGGCGGTGGTGCTGGCTCGCCAGGACGCGGCTCCCCACAGCGCAGGAACGAGCGCCCACCTGGTGGCTTTTGTGGTGCCCCGGACGGACCCCACAACGGCCAGTTCCTCCGGCGGTCCGGCGCAGGAGAGCGACTGGCTCAGCCGGCTGCGCGCCCATTTGCTCGCGGTCTTGCCCGAATACATGGTGCCAACCAGCTGGCTGCAGCTCGCCGTCTTGCCCCGGCTGCCCAACGGCAAGATCGACCGCAACGCGCTCGCCCGGCTGCCGGTACCGCTGGCCAGTGAGCGGACGGCCGGCGTTGAGCCCGACGTCCGGCGCACCCCGTTTGAAGAGCTGGTCGGCGCGATCTGGAACGAGGTCTTGGGCGGTGAGCCCGGAGCGCAACCCGCGCCCACCGCCGATTTCTTTGCTTTGGGGGGCCACTCCCTGCTCGCGGCGCAAGTGATCGCGCGGCTCACCGCCCGCCTGGGAGTCGAGCTGCCGCTCCAGCAGTTCTTTCGCACGCCCACCTTGGCCGGGCTGGCTCAGGCCGTGGCCCAAGCCGCAGCCGCGGGGCAGCTGCCGAGCACCCCGATCCCGCGGCAGGCTGCGACGCCGGACGCGCAGGTGCTGTCGTTTGCGCAGGAGCGGTTATGGTTTTTGGACCAGCTGCTGGAGCGCAAGGAAGCCTACAACGTGCCTTGGCCGCTCCGCTTCTGCGGCAGCCTAGAGCCCGCTGCCCTGGCCTGGGCGTTCGGGCAGGTGGTGAACCGCCATCCGGCCTTGCGCACCACGTTTCGCGCGCTCGGCGGACGGCCGCGGCCCGCCGTGCAGCCCGCGGCTGACCCCGCAGACCTCCGCTTGCCGCTGGTCGACCTAGCCGCCCTCGCGCCTGCGCACCGCGCGGCCGCAGCAGCAGACTTACGGCAAGCCGACGCGGTTCGCCCTTTCGATTTGGCCCGCGGTCCGCTGTGGCGCGCCACCTTGCTGCGCTTGGGACCTGCCGAACACCACCTGCTGACAACCGTCCATCACATTGCCACCGACGGCTGGTCCATGGGCGTGCTGGTACGCGAACTCATGACCTGCTATGCCGCAGGACTCGCGCAGCGCGCGCCGGCACTGGCCCCGCTGCCGATCGACTATGAAGACTACGCTCGCTGGCAGCGCGCATGGCTGGTCGACGCGCGCCTTGCAGCCCAACTCGCGTACTGGCGGGAGCAGCTGCAAGGCGCACCCGCGCGGATCGAATTGCCCACGGATTTCAAGCGCCCGGCTGTGGCCAGCTACCGCGGCGGCGAAGTCGTCCGCGGGCTCGACAGCGCCCTGCGCAGCGGGCTCGACCGGCTAGCTCAGCAGCACACCCACACCCTGTTCATGGTGCTGCTCGCGGCCTGCCGCGTGCTCCTCGCGCGCTACTCCGGCCAACTCGACCTGGCCGTGGGCTCGCCCGTGGCCGGCCGGCAGCGGGTCGAACTCGAGGGGTTGGTCGGCTTCTTCGTCAACACCCTGGTGTTGCGCGGCCGGCTGGGGCCGGGGCAGACCTTTACCGAGGTGCTCGCGGCCGAACGCCAGCGGGTGATCCACGCTCTGACGCATCAAGACGTGCCGTTCGAGCGCCTAGTCGAAGAGCTGGCACCCCAGCGCAGCCTCAGCTATTCCCCGCTCTTTCAAGTGATGTTGGTGCTGCAAAACGCACCCTCGCAGATCCCACAGCTGCCGGACCTCGCAGTGGACGCCCTGCGGGTGACTGCGGTGAGCGCGCAATTCGACCTCACTTTGACCTGGGAAGTGATCCGCGGGGAGTTGGTCTGTCAAGCGACTTACAGCCGGGACCTCTTCGCGCCCACCTCGATCGCGCGGCTGCTCGAACATTTTGCCGTGCTGCTCCGCGAAGTGGTGGCCAACCCCGAGCGTCCCTGGAACACGCTCCCCCTGCTCAACCCGGCGGAGCGTGCGCAGTTGGTGGTGGATTGGGGCGGGGTGCAAGCGGAATTCCACGAGCGTTCGAGCTTGGCCGAGCTGTTCGCGCAGCAAGCCGCCAGACAGCCCGACGCCATCGCCGTGGTCGACGCCGACAGCGCTTTGACTTACGGTGCGCTCGAGCGCCGGGCCAATCAGCTGGGACAGCGGCTGCAGCAGCTGGGCGTGGGGCCGGAATCGCGGGTGGGGCTCTATCTCGAGCGCTCGCTCTTCCTCCCCCTGGGCATTCTCGGCATCCTCAAAGCGGGCGGCGCCTACTTACCGATCGACCCGGTCTACCCGGCGGAGCGGGTCGCGTTCATGCTGGCTGACGCAGGCGCGCGGGTCTTGCTCAGCGAGAGCGCCCGTGCGACAGCTTTGGCCGAGCTGGGCGCGGGGACGATCGACGACCGCACGGTGCTCCTGCTCGACCGCGTCGCGTTGGATTCGGCGCCCACGAACCCGCCGCAAGTCCGGCTCGACCCCGCCCATCTGGCTTACGTGATCTACACGTCGGGCTCGACCGGCCGGCCCAAAGGCACGCTCGTCACCCACCACAACGCCACCCGCTTGCTGCGCGCCACCGAAACCTGGTTCGGCTTTGGCGCGGACGACGTCTGGACGCTCTTTCACTCGGCAGCTTTCGACTTTTCGGTGTGGGAGCTGTGGGGAGCCCTGGTTTATGGCGGACGGCTGGTGATCGTCCCGTTTTTGGTGAGCCGC
>CAZCOV010000098.1:0-17792 GCA_964499975.1 uncultured Thermoanaerobaculia bacterium | reverse complement strand
AACTGTAGGGGCAGGCCCCCGTGCATGCCCTCCCCGTGCTTCCCACCCCGGCGCTTCAGCGGCAGTTGTCGTCAGGGCGAGTTGGGCGTTTGGGGGCGTTGATCGGGCGGGAACGCAGGCAGGAGCGCGGGTCACCAGGCGCGCGGACTGAGGACTGCTGCGAGGTGATCGGCGAGGACCACCGCAGCCCGCTCTGCTCCGACCAGACGCTGGGGCGGCTTGCCGTCGGTGAGCAGCCAGATCGGCGGCAAGGCATCCTCATCCGGACTGGGGATATTGCTGGCAGCGAGCACTGCCAGGCTGCGCGTGAGTTTTTCGCGGGCCAGTGCGAGCACCGCCTCTTCCTCCAAGGGGGCGACCACACAGTCGACCAGCGGCAAGTGGGGATACTGCTCGGCGAGCCAGGCGGCTATCTCCTCGTCAGGAAGGCTTTCGAGCTCCCCGCTCGCCGTCCCCTCTCCGCCCAGCGCGTGGGACCGAAGGGTTGCAGGGGCTACTTCAGGAAGGGTTGCCGCGAGAACGGCCGCGGCAAAGTTGCTGTTGCTGAGCGCTGCGCTGAGGGCTCGTCGATAGTCGTCCAGGCTGTCGACCCGTTGATGCGGGAGAAATTCGGGTGGGGGCGCAGCCTCGCGCCCCTGGAGCAACAGCACGTCAGCCCCGCGCAAGAACAGCTCTTCGCTCAAGGTGATGCCCAGCCCGGGCAGTCCGCGCGGGACGATCCAGCTCGCAGCGTCGCGGGCTATGGCCATGGCGCCGCCGCTGATCAGCAGGCTTTGGCCGCAGAGCGGCGAACGGCTGGCTGCCCGACAAACCGCTGCCACCAGCACACTTTCGGCGGGGATCTTGTGCTTGAAGTCGGCATCGCGCGGAGCCACGATCTGCACTCCCATCCCGGCCAGCTGCGCCAAAGAAGCGGTGAGGATGCTGTTGTGCATGCTGCCATGCATGGACGGGACCAAAAGCACCGCAGCCTGACCGCGCTCCAAGCGTCCGAGAGCCGAGGCGAGCGTGGTGGTGACCACCCCATCGGCAATCCCATGCGCGATTTTGTTGATCGTGTTGTAAGTGGCTTGCGGCAGCAAGTAGACGTCGAACGGTGCGGCGTCGCTCAGGTGTTCGGCTTGCGGAGACAGGTGGGTGATCACCGGCCGGTTCGTGCTCCACTCCAACGCTTCAACCGCCACATAGCGCAGCGCTTCAGCCGAGGCATATGCGGTCACGTCGGCACCCTGGCGGCGCAGCTCACGCGCCAAGAGCGGCGTTTTGAGCGCCGCGATCCCGCCGCAAACCAAGAGCGCGACCCGGCGGCCATGCAAGTGGCTGCCGCGGGGCAAAACCTCGCGATCACCGAGCGTGGAAGGCGCAGGCGGTGCAGGCTTCCAGATCACGGCAAAAATCCTTCAGGAAAAATCCTCAGGAAAAATCCCCGACCGGGGAGGCTGGGTTGGCGGGCACGGCTAGCTCGCCACAAACCCGATGCGGGCGTGACTGCCATCGCAAAACGGCTTGTTCTCGGAAGCTCCGCAGCGACAGAGCGCGGTCTTGACCCCAGAACAAACGGCGCTGTCATCTTGCGCACGCAGGGTGAGGGGGCCGTTCAAAATCAGGGGGCCGCTGGGCGCTGGCCGGATCTGCAAGACCGCGGGACTCGCGACTTCTTGCGCGGTAGGCGGTTGGATTTGCGGATTGGGGATGCCGGCCCCAGCGGCAAAGCCGGCGGCCTTGTGACTGCCATCGCAGAGCGGTTTCCGCTGCGACGCACCACAGCGGCACAGGGCTATCCGGGTGTCACAAAAAGCCGTGCCATCCGCGGTCGTGATTTCGAGCCGTCCGCGGGCAAAGAGCGGGCCATCCGCGGTGATCGTGATGGTATTGGAGTCGGGTGTCACCTCGCCCGGACGTCCGTCCATGGGCTCTGCTTTGAGCGCTCCGGTCGGGCAGCCACAGACGGTGTTGAGGACTTCGTCGACGCTCGCGCCGTCGGGATAAACCCACGGCACCTCCCGCGGGTTGAACACCCCAGGTAAAGTGCGCGCGCAATCGCCAGCATGAACGCACCGGCTCTTGTCGTAGGTCACACGGACTGCTTTTCCCTGGTAACGATGAACCCTGTCCGCCATGCCCACCTCCCGCAACCACCTTAGTTGATCCGCCCAAGGGAGTCAATCCTGGCAGCAACTGCCGCAACTGCCCCACTTTCACCTCAAGTCAAGAGCTGGCGGGCGATGACCAGACGCTGCATTTCGCTGGTCCCTTCGTAAATCGTGGTCACGCGCACGTCGCGGTAGAGGCGGGCGATCTCGTAGTCTTCACAAAAACCATTGCCGCCGTGAATCTGCAGGGCTTCGTAACAGGCGCGGTTGGCGGCTTCAGACGCGTACACCTTGGCTTCAGAAGCGAGACGGCCGGCGCAGGGGGTGCCATCAGCGATTTGGGCGGCGTAGTGGGTCAGGGTGCGCGCCGCTGCCAACTCGGTGGCGATCTGGGCGATTTTGAACTGAATCGCTTGGTGCTCGGCAATCGGGACGCCGAACTGCACCCGTTGACGCGCATATTCGGTCGCCAGCTCGAGCGCCCGTTGGTGGATGCCCACGGCCTGAGCGGCGATCCCCAAACGCGAGTGGTCGAGAGTGGCCATCGCGATCTTAAAGCCGTCGCCGGTTTGCCCGAGCAAGTAGGTGGCTGGCACCCGCAAGTTGGTGAAGTAAAGCGGTGCGGTCCGTGACGCTTTGAGCCCCAACTTTTCTTCGGGGGTGCCGACGGCAAAGCCGGGCACATCCGCCGGGACGAGAAAGGCGCTGATCCCGCGCTTGCCCGCCTGCGGGTCGGTGCGGGCCAAAACCACAAAGTACCGGGCTGGGCCGGCGTTGGTGATCCAGGCTTTTTCGCCGTTTAAAACCCACTCGTCGCCGTCTTGGACCGCGGTCGTGCGCATGCTCGCGGCATCGCTGCCTGAGCCCGGTTCGGTCAAGCCGAAACCCCCGATCGCCTGGCCAGAAGCCAGCTCGGGCAACACCTTCCGCTTGAGCTCGGGACGACCAAATTTGGCGAGCGGCCAGCAACACACCGAATTGGTGACGCTCATGGTCACCGCAGTCGACGGGCAAACCCGCGCGATTTCCTCGAGCGCGATCACGTAAGTGAGGGGATCTGCGCCCTGGCCCCCATACCCTTCCTCGACCATCATGCCGAGCAGGCCGAGCTCGCCCATTTCCGCAAGAACTTCACTGGGGAAAGTGTGAGTGCGGTCACGCGCGGCAGTTCCGGGACGGATCCGCTCCTCAGCAAAGCGGCGCACCTCTTGCCGCAACAGGTCCTGCTCTTCACTCAAAGCAAAGCTGAACTCGCGCCCAGCCGTCGACGTGTCCATGACTTCATCCCTTGTGCAAGATCCAGTCAGCGATCACCAGCTTCTGGACCTCGCTTGTGCCTTCGTAGATTTCGGTGATGCGGGCGTCGCGGAAGTAGCGTTCGACGTTGTACTCGCGGGTGTAGCCGTAGCCACCGTGGATCTGCAGGGCCTTGGTGGTCACCCGCTGGACCATTTCCGCGGAGAACAGCTTGGCTTGTGCCGCTTCCAAGGTGTAACGCCGGCCGGCATCTTTCGCCCAGGCAGCCTTCCAGGTCAAAAGCCGGGCCGCGTCGATCTCAGTCGCCATGTCCGCCAGGTAATGCTGGATCGCCTGAAAGCTCGAGATCGGCTTGCCGAACTGCTCGCGCTCCTTGGAATACGTCAACGCTTCTTCGAACGCTCCCTGGGCAATACCCACGGCTTGCGCTGAGATGCCGACCCGCCCGCCATCGAGGGTGGACATGGCGATCTTGAAGCCCTCGCCCTCAGCACCCAACCGCTGGCTGGCGGGGACGCGCAAGTTCTCGAAAATGAGTTCGGTCGTGCCCGAAGCATTGACCCCCAGCTTGTACTCGTGTCCGCCGCGGGAATAACCCGAAGAATCTGCGCTGACGATAAAAGCGGTGATGCCCTTGTGTCGCTGCTCGAGGTCAACGCTGGCAAAAACCAGGGCGATTTCCGCGGAAACCCCGCAGGTGATGAACACCTTACTGCCGTTCAGGATGTAATCGTCGCCGTCGCGGCGGGCGGTGGTGCGCAGCGCCGCAGCATCGCTGCCGGCACCGGGTTCGGTCAAAGCAAAGCAGCCGAGCTGCTTGCCGGAAGCGAGCGGGGTGAGGAACTCACGCTTTTGCGCGTCATTGCCGAACTTGGCCAGCGGATCGCAAACCAGCGAGTTGTTGACCGAAAGAATCACCCCGGTTGAAGCGCACACCCGGCTGATTTCTTCGACCACCAAGCAATAAGCGATTTGATCCATACCCGCGCCGCCGAACTCCTCGGGAACCGCCACCCCGGCCAGCCCGAGTTCACCCGCCTGGTCGAAAGCGTCGCGCGGGAACTCGCCGGTCACGTCGATCTCTTTGGCTTTGGGGCGCACCACTTCTTCGGCGAAGCGGCGGACTTCCTTGCGCAGCAGTTCATGCTCTTCACTCAGCTGGACGTGCATGAGCTCTCCTCTGAAGGTGATGATCAAGCGCCGGATCTGGACCTGGCGCGCTCGAGATCCTCGGGGGCTGGGGCACCACGGCGATGCTCCAAAGACAACCGGTGAGACTGTAACAACCGCCCCTCCCGCGGTCAAGGAACTCGCACCTGGACCATTCGCCAGGGCGCGGAGGTGCCACCGCAGTCAGCCCCCGGCTGCGGCGAGGGTGACGGCGATCAGCTCTTCGGGGCGGGTAAACGTCCAGGGCTGACGGCTTTCGTAGGCGGCTAGCTCGCGGCGCAAGGCGGGGAGCAGCTCGCTCAAGCCCTGACGGCTGGCGGCTTCGAGCAGCGGACGCTGGACCGCTAGGGCTTCGTCGAAACGGTCGGCAGCTGCCAGCGCCATGGCCAAGGTCTCGCGCACGCGCAAGTCGTCGGGCTTGGCTTCGTGAAGTTTCTGTGCCACCGCCAGGGCAAACTGGCCATCGCGGACGCGGACGTCTGGAACCGACGCCATCAGCCGGGCTTGGGTGTGGGCCAGGGCAAAATCGCGGGGGAAGAGGCGGAGGGCTTCGTTGAGGCGAACCCGGGCCTCGCCGTAGCGCTGGCTCAACAGCAGGGTGGTGATCTCGCCGTGGCGGGCGGCTTGGTGCCGCGGCTCGGCCTCGATCACTCGCCGGAACTCGGCCAGGGCAGCTGCGAACTGTCCGCGGTGTCCGAGCAGCGCGGCGAACTCGTAGCGGATTCCTTGCTGGTCGGGCGCTTGCGCCAAGGCCGCACGATAGCTGGAGAGCGCGGCTTCGAATTCGCCCTGCCGCGCCTGCCGCCGCCCGGTGTCGGCCAGCGTCTGCGCTTGCGCTAGCCCTGGCGCGACCAGGGACGCAGCCTGCTGGCGCGCTTCCCTGGCCGCTGCCGGATCTCCCCAGAACTCGAGCGCTTCGGCAAAACGTTGCCGCGGTTCTGGGTTGTCCGGTTCGAGCGCGATCGCGCGCTCAAAGTCGTGCCGCGCTTCGTCCGCACGCTTGAGGTTGACCAGCGCGGTCGCGCGCTTGATCAAAATCTCTGCGGCGTCGGGGTGGGCCTTGACCAAGAGGTCGTAGTGGCTGATCGCTTCGGCAAAATGGCGTTGCCGCGCCAGCGCGTTCGCCAGCTTGAGGCGCGCGTTCTCTTCTTGTGGGTTGAGTTCGAGCGCGCGGGTCCACGCCGCAATCGCTGGACCATCTTGCCCAGCTAGGGCTAGCAGACCGCCTTGGATGCGCAAGATCTCAGCGCGCTCACGGCGATCTTCCTGGGGATTGCCGGTGGTGCCCAGTTGCAGCGCCCGGCCCAGCTCGGTGAGCGCACCCGCAGTGTCCCCCAGTTTTTCCAAGCTGTAGCTCAAGCCCTTGTACGCCTTGAAGTTGCCCGGCTCGAGCGCGAGCACTTCGCGGTAGGCAGCCGCGGCCGTGGGATAGTCTTCGACCTCCATGGCTTCGCCCGCTTGCATGAAGTAAAACTGGGCGCTGACCGCCAGCCCGCCGACCGGGTTGAGCAGGGGATCTTCGATCCGCACCGCGACCTCGCCGCTCTTCTCCAGCAGTGCGCGCGCCCGGTCGAGGTCGCCCAGCCGGCGATACACTTGGCCGAGGGCATAGTTGAGGCCGGTCGCTTGCGGTTGCAGTTGCACCGCGCGTTCGAGGTGCGCTGCTGCGGTTTTGAAATCACCCTGCGCTTCTGCGACCTTGCCCAAACCCTCGAACGCGGCAGCGGACTGCGCATCCAGTTCGAGGGCGCGCGCAAACAGCGCTTGCGCGGCTTGCGGCTCGCCGCTTTCGAGTTGCACTTGCGCCAAACGCAGCACCGCAGGAAGGTACTTGGGTTCGAGCTGCAAGGCGGCTTCGAGCAGCTCGCGGGCGGCGGGCAGGAAACCGCGGAGTTTGCTCAAATAGCCGAGCAAGTAGACCCAGCGGAAATCGTCGGGGGATAGGTGGCGCGCGTTGCGCAAGCAGGCATCCGCAGCATCGAGAAAATCGTAGGTCAAGTACACCAGTCCCAAGTCGGCATAGCCCTGGGCCAGAGCCTTGGGCTCGGCACCGCGTGCGCGCAAGTCCGCGAGCTTGGCCTGCTGGTCTTGCACTTGCTTTTGCACTTCCGCAACAGACGCGCGCAGATCCGGCTCCGGGATGGACACCATCCCTTGGGCCGCGGTCGCGCTGGTGGACGGCTGAGGGCTGACCGCAGGTGGGGGCAGCGGCGGTGCCGGTGGGGACGACGGGTCTTGACCGCACGCCCACAAGCTCAAGAGGACGCCGACCCCCAGCCCAACCGTTGCGGGGAGGTGCCAGCCACTTCTTTCGGGGCCACTTCTTTCGGGCCATTGAATTCGCAGTCTCATGGTTTCTCCTCGCCAGTTCCCCGCTGCAACGTGGTGTAGCGTCCGTGCGGCAGATCGCGAAAAACCTCGGAGGTGCCGTCCGGCCAAAAGACTTGCAGCCCCAAGCCGCTGTCTTTGTCTTTGTCTCTGTCTCTGCCTGTGCCGAGGGCGAAGAGCAGGCGCGGATCGTGCGCTGCCGCATAACTCCCATCGGTGCGCACCCGTAGCCAGGCCACCGGTCGGCCGTTTTCGAGCAGCGCAGCTTTGGCGCCCACCGCATCGCGCGGCGGAGCGCCCTGGACCAGCCGCACCCCCAGCCATGGACGGTGAGATCCGATCTGATTTTCGAGCAAGCGCGCTGGCCCGTTGTTGTTGACTACGACCACGTCTTGATCCCCATCGTTGTCGAGGTCGCCGAAGAGCGCGCCGCGGCTCACTTCGGAGAGCTGGAAGGCCGGGCCCGCAGCTGCCGTGACGTCGGCAAAACGGCCGTCCCCGAGATTGCGGAAGAGTTGTTTGGTCTGATGCAGGGGAAAAGCATCGCCTTGCCGCACTAGCTCGGGGATCTTGTTGACCGCCCCGCTCACCACCACGAGATCGAGCCAGCCGTCGTTGTCGTAGTCGAGCCAGCCGGTGCCAAAAGAGGTGAAGAGTCGGCTCGGCGGCCCCAGACCCGAGGCCGTGGTGCGATCGCTGAACATCCCGCGACCTTCGTTTTGGTAGAGGGTGTTGGTTTCAACCACCAAGTGGGTCATGAACAAATCGAGGTCGCCGTCGCGGTCGTAGTCCCCGGCATCAACGCCCATGCTCGCTTCGGGCTGACCCGCGGCATTGACCGCGCAGCCGGCCAAAAGCGCTTCATCGCTGAAAGTGCCATTGCCGCGGTTGAGCCACAAGTTGTTGGGCGTGGCATCGTTGGCCACATACAAGTCGGGCCAGCCGTCGTCATTGAAATCCGCTGCCACCACCCCCAGCGCCGGACCAAAACCCGCAGTGAGACCTGCTTTTTGAGTGACGTCGACGAAGGTGCCGTCGCCGCGGTTGTGCAACAGGCGATCTGGCTCGGGTGCGAAATTGCTCGTCCCGCAGTAGTCCGGAGCCCCGCTCGGGTCAGCACAGCGCGGCATGCGGTCGAAGGGGAAAGCGACGTAGTTGCCGACGAAGAGATCGAGCCAGCCATCGCGGTCGAAGTCGAAAAAGGTGGCGGGGACACTCCAGCGCGGATCGTCGACCCCAGCGCTGGCGGTCATGTCGCGGAAGGTTCGATCGCCCTGGTTGTGCAGCAAGCGGTTGTGGCCCAGGCAAGTGAGGTAGAGGTCGACCCAGCCGTCGTTGTCGTAGTCCCCGGCAGCCGCCCCCATGCCATACCCACTGCCAGTTTCCCCGCTCACCGCCGTGACGTCGGTGAACTGCAGCACAGGACCTGCGGGTCCAACCGTCAAGTCATTGCGATAGAGCCGGTTGGCGAGCGGCAGTGAGGCATGCTGAGGCGGAACCAGCGCGTCCGCCAAGGTCTTGCCCGGCCCTAGTATCGCGCCCTGAATCAAGAAGACGTCGAGGTCGCCGTCGTTGTCATAGTCGAGGAGCGCCCCGCCCGAGCCCATGACTTCGGCCATGTAGAGCTCGCCCGTCATCCCGTTGAAATGCCGGAAGTCGAGCCCCCGGTGTGTTGCGGTCTCGCGAAACCAAGCCGCGGTGGTCTGGGGATCGGCCGCGGCCGCTGAGGCGGGTTCCGACGCGCGCGGCGTGGTCTGCTGGCAGGCCACCAAGATGCCGAGCAACCCGCAAAGCATCCTGCTGTTCTGCACCGGAAAACGCACTCTGCTCACCGTTCGGATGGTATGCGATTCCCCCGCCAGAAGCCAGCACATAGCCCCCTTAAAGACCTGCAACCAGCGGCTTTCATGCTACCCTACCCCCTGAGTCCAAGTCCCTGGGATCCCAAGATTCCCTGACAACGTCCGGTCAACCAAGGAGGTGCAGGTTGCAAAGTTCGATGCGATTCCCCCTAGCCAGTCCCATCGCCAAACTCGCCAGCAAGCCCACAAACCAACCCACAGCCACACCCCCAACCCCAAGATGGCTGCTTTCCCTGCTGTTGCTCGGAAGCCTGGCCTGCACCACCGCCGAACGCAGCAGGACGGACCGTACACCTGGGATCGACGCTGGCCCGGCGGCAGCTGCCAGCAGCTCAGCGCCTTTAGCTCAGGATTTCCCGACCGCCCTCGATCACGCCCTGACGAGCGGCTGGAAGCAACTGCAGATGCTCGCCGAATGTCAGACCGAGCACGGTTGGACTTCGGTCGAGGTCTTTGGGTCCGGGGTCGGGATCTGGAACGGCGCCAAACAGTTTCAGCTCACCCCTGCCCAAGTCCAAAGCCTGCTCACCGAGTTCCAAACCGCGGGCTTTGCCCGCATGCCCGAACTCTTCGGTGGCAGCCCCAAGCCACCGTCGAGCGGTTCGGCGATGCGGATTTTGTGCCGCGCCTCGCTCACGGTGGACGGCGTCTCCAAGCAGAGCGCGCAGCTTGACAGGGGTGAACAGTCCGCGGCCTTGAAGGGCTTGGCGCATCGGCTGTTCGAGCTGGTTGCAGAACCGGCCCGTTCCGGCATTGGGGTCACGGACTTACAAGATGGCTTGACCAAACTCGCGAGCGGTGAACTGGCACCCGAAGTCCTTTCCCTGATGCTCAACCGCAAACCCGAAGGCGATGCCGATGCCGAGGGCTCTTTGCTGGTGGTTGCAGGACGCGAGGCGCAAGCCCGCAAACTCGGCGCAGCGAGTGAACTGCGCACCTTGGCGCTCGCGAGCGGTGACTGGACCCAGCTCGCCACGTTTTTAGCGCAGCAAGAGCTGACGGCCCTGCCGGTCAACCTCTATGCCGAGGACTACACCGACTTCAGCGTCACGGTCTTGAACCAGGAAAAGAAGGTCCAAGCGCGGCAGTTTGCGGGCATGAGCCCAACCCAGCACGGCGCCGCACAAGCCCACTTCAACGCGGTGATCCAGGAACTCGACAAGCTCTATGACCGGGTGCTCCGCTCGGGGGTCAAAACCGCCGAGTAGGGGCTTGCGTCGAGAAGGTTGAGGCGGGCATGCGGGTTTTCATTTCCTCGACTTCCGAAGACCTCCGCAACTACCGGCTGGCAGCTCGCGACGTGGTGCTCGACCTCGACGGCACGCCCGACATGATGGAGCACTTTGGAACCGACGGCAGGCTCGGAATCATCGAGGCGTGCGCGCGGCGGGTTCGTGACTGTGACGTTGTGCTCGCCATCATCGCCTGGAAAAGAGGCGGTGTCCCTGGCCCCGAACAGGGTGGCGATGGACAGGCTTCATACACCGCCTGGGAGCTGCGCGCAGCCCGACAAGCAAATAAAGAGGTCCTGATCTTGCTTGCTGATCAGGACTGGCCGGGTAGGCTTTGGGAAGAGAGTGACAATGGGCGCGCTTGGGTGAGGAATTTTCGTGCCGACCTCGATCGGCTGGCCGACTTCTTCCAGTGGGAATCGGTCGAAGCGCAAGCCGTTGAACCGTTGCCGCGATTTCAGGCCAAGGTGCGTCAGGCGCTGCTCAAGTGGCGTGAACGGAGAAATGGCGTTGCCCAGGAGCGCGAGGACCCGGTCGCTAACGCCGCACAGCTTCGAGTCTGGCCTGCCCCGGACTGGCCTGAGACGCCATATCCGCTGCTTTTCCCTTATACCCACCCGGCGCTGCTGGCCGGCCGTGAGCGTGAGCTTTCCGAGCTGCGCCGCAGGCTGCGGCTGCCCATCCCCATCCTGGGCCTGCATGCGCCTGCGGGAGCAGGCAAGAGCTCGCTGCTCGGGGCTGGCCTGGTGCCAGGTTTACGCGCCGCGGGGCAACCGGTCGCGCTGGACCGCTACCCTCACGAACCGGGCCTTGGGGATCGCTTGCTTGCCGACCTGCTGGCGGAGCATGAGAACAGTGCCCTTGAAGCGAGGGTTTTTGTTGACCAGATCGCGCTAGTCAGACGCTTGGCTGGCCAGGTGCCGCTACTTATCCTCGACCAATTTGAAGATCTGCTGCGCTCCGAACGGCGGCGCGAACGCGGCTTGCTGGGTATCTTGCTCGCCGCCACAGTCCAGCGGCAGCCGGCGGTGGATGGCCCTTTGTGCCGCTGGCTTCTGGCGTATCGCCAAGATTTCCACGGTGAGGTCAAATCGTGGCTGGCGGATGTCTTGTGCGATGCGCGCGACGCTTCCCTGGCGATCGGTCATGAGCTTCCGCATGACTTGTCAGATGCGGACCGCTTCCAAAGCTTGTCTTTGCCCTTATTCGCTGCGCTGCCATCGGTGGTGGCGGCAGATGAGCGCGAAGTCGCGGCGACACGAAGCTTTGCGGCCGCGATTTGCACCCCCTTGGAATTGCGTCAGCCGGATGGGAAACCCCGCTATCCCTACGCTTTTGCCGGAGCGGATGTTGCTCGGCTGGCACAAGCCTTCAGCAAAGTTCGAGTCCGACGGCCCGAGGCACCTCTGGTCCCCGAACTTCAAGTCGTGCTGCACCACCTTCTCCAGCAGACCGACCCGCCCAAGTCAGGAGAAACAGCGACGGTCAAGGTCCCGACGGACCTGGAGCCGCTCATCGACCGGGCGCTTGAAGACCACTTGCGTCGAGTTTTGGCAGAGGTTTTTCCTGCCCAGCGCGGGGGAACTGCATTCGCAGGCCGGTCGCGGGTTTTGCTCGCGCTCTACGAGCTTGCAACTGCTGAAGCGCAACCCGGCCGCGGTCTGCCTGCTGATGGGTTGGCGCAGCGGATCGGCCCAGATGGCCCGACCGTGATGGAGCAACTCGCCGGCCCGAGCGCCCGGCTGGTGGTTGCCCACCAACGTCCGGAGGGCCTGTTCTATGCGCTTTCGCACACGCAAATGGCGCCCGTCATCCTCCGCGTCGTCGAGGAGGAGGGCCGGCGCGGTTTTGCGCTCGATCACGAGCTCTTGGTCTTACACCGGACCGTGGCTCTCAACGCGGAGCTCTTTCGCAGCGGGGAGCTGGAGCAGGCCACCCGACTCTCGCGGGAACGGTTCCACCGCATTGCGGCCCGGGCCGATGCCTTGCTCTGGGATGACGACCGCCAGCGTTGGTGGTTCGCCTGTCGCGCCCGGCGTCGAGCTGAAACGCGGCGGCTTTGGGGTTGGAGCCTGGCGATGTTGGTGAGTCTGGTCCTGTTCGCAGCTGGCATGATGTTGCTTTGGCGCTCGAAAGAGCGAGACGAACTCTGGCCCCAACTGGACTCCCGAGATCCGCGCCAGGTATTTCAAGTCCTGGTTCGCCTGGTCCAAGACCACCAGGTCTCAGCTGCCGAGCTTGCGCCAACGCTCCTGAAACGCGGCGGGGTGGTGGATCTTTTCGAGCAAGGAGTGGGAGGTGTTGGTAATTTGCGCAGGGATGAGGCGGTACTTGCAGCAGTACAAGGTTCGCTCGCGCTGCTTGATGCCAGTGAAGCGAGGGTCCCGGCAGTGGCGGTGGCACTGTGGGCCCTGGATCATTTCCCTGGTCGCAACCCCGACCTGAAGCAGCAGGCGGTCACCCTGCGCGATGAGATCCTTGCCCCGTGGCGCCAGCAGCACCCGCCTCCGCCGATCGCAGCCCGAGATCCCGAGTGGGTCTTGATTGAAGGTGGCAGCTTTGGATCGGGCTCGCGGCCGCAAGAAACTGGGGAAAGCAAGTTACTGGAGCTGCTGCAACCGAGCATTTCTCTGGCGGATTTCCGCATGCTGCGGCGCGAAGTCACCTTGCGGGAGTTTCGCCAGCTGTTTCCCGGCCATGGGGACCCACGTCAAGATGCCAGTTTGCCCGCGGTTGGTGTCAACTGGTACGAGGCATACCTTTACAGTACCTGGTTGGGGGGTCGGCTGCCCACCGAAGCGGAATGGGCTTATGCCGCTCGCGCTGGCTGCCATTTTGCCTATTGCACCCCAAGTGGCGACTCAGCAACCCCTGATGAGGTGGGGTGGACCGCGAGCAACAGCGGCAAGGTACTTCACCCGGGCATGCGGCTTGCTACAAATCCCTGGGGGATTTATGACATGTACGGCAACGCCTGGGAATGGGTCATCGACTGGTATGAGGCATACCCTCATCCGGGGTCAAATCCGTGGGGGCCGCCCGGCGGACAACAGCGAGTTGTGCGGGGCGGTAGCTACTGGAGCAAGGCGGGTGAGGCGCACATCTCCCGGCTCGGCTGGCAGCCGGATCATGCGATCGAGAGTCAGGGCTTCCGGGTGGTGATTCCAGGGGCCAGCGAATGGAGCGATTGGAGGTTGGTTCAGTGATGCGTAGAGCCCTCATCGCGACCTTGACGACCTTGCTTTTTTCGGTGCTGCCCGCGGTGGCTCAGGCAGCCGCAGACCCGCCTCAGATGCCGAAGTACACCATCGCGGTGGGCAACCTTGAAAACGCTGCCGCGACAGAACTGCCAGATGCGGAGGCGTTCAGCAAGCAGTGGCATGCAGAGCTGATGGATCAGCTTGTCGCGACCGGCCGCTTCAACGTGGCTGAGCGATTTACGTTGGATGCAGTTTTAGTAGAGCGCTCGCTCAATTCCACGACGATGGAAGCGTTTCTCAGGGATCCACGAGCCCCGCGGCTGGTGCTCCTGGCGACGATCACCGATTTTCAGACTAAGAAGGGAAAGGGCCTCGTCTACTTGTTGGGTAGGAAAGAGCAGACCGAAATTCGAGCTGATTTCAAGGTCGTCGACCTGGTGGATGGAACGGTGGTTGCCGCGAAGAGCGTGGTTGGGGTCTCTACCGGTAACAAGTCTACATTTAACCGCACCAGCGGTTTCAAAGATCCGACCAGAGCCGGGGACAGTGTTCAATCGGCCATGACCAACGCCATCACCGAAGGTGTGGCGTGGATTGCCGAAAACCTCGCTGGCATCTCATGGTCGGGCTCGGTGGTCCTGGTCGAAGGCGACCTCGTCTACATTGATCTTGGAGCCGTAGACGGCGTGAGCGAAGGGCTGACTCTCGCGGTGACCGATGCGGAAGCAACCACCCGTGACCCCGAAACCGGCGAAATGCTCTCTTCTGCCGCCGTCGAGCGAGCGCGTATCGAGATCGTGAAGGTAGGGTCCAAAATTTCAACAGGCAAGGTGGTTCAGGGAGATGCGAGTACCCTCTCGCAGGGAATGCGCGTGACCTCCATTCCGCGGCAGTAAATCTAAGCTGCGCCAAAGCTACCTTCAGGGCAGGAGAGCACTGACCGAAAGCCGTCCTATCTCTACCCCATCCAGGATCAACGGTACTTCCTCACCGGGGAAAAACTCCTGCTGTCGGTGATAGCCGGGAAGGTCGACTGCTCCCGAGGGCTCGGCATAAGTCTCGACCTTGCGCTCGCGCAGGTTGACGATCCAATAAACCGGGATGGCGGAACGGGCATAAAGCTTCTGCTTGAGGGTGCGGTCGCGCTCGAGGGTGGCGTCGCTAACCTCGACGACTAACCCCAGATCCTGCGGTCCGGGATGGCGTTCCGAGTACGTCCGACGTTCACCGCGAACCACCCGCAGATCGGGCTCTGGTTCGCTGTCTGCAGTGGTGATCGGCTCCTGGGAATCGGCAAACCATCCCTCCGGCAGTCGCTGAACGATCGCTTCATGCACCAATCCAGTAGCCAGGGTGTGCTGGGGACTCTTTGGCATTTTGGGTACCAGGCACCCCTCGAGCAACTCGACGGGATCGTCTTCAGCGAGAATGCCGGTGGCAATCATCTCGTGATACTGGCTGACGTCGAGCCGCCAGACAAGGTCCGGGGGTGCTATCGCACGGTGGGAAAACTCAAAAGCCGAGGTGGCGAGGGGCATCAAATTCGACTCCACGATCAACTATAGCACTACCCAGTAGCACTATCTAGGCCGCTCACCACCTGAACCACTTGGATTGGGGTGTTCTTTGCGAAACCGCCGTCAAAATGCCAGCCGTAACGCTACGCTGATGTCGCGTCCGGGCAACGGCACGCGGTCCTTGAGGAAGGAGACGTGGTTGCGCACTTCTTCGTCGGTCAGGTTCTGACCGCGCAGCAGGAAGTCGTAGACCTGCTCGCGGTGGAACAGTCGGTAGGAGAGGCCAGCATTGACCACGGTCGAGCCCGCAGTCGAGGTTTCGTGGGCCGCAATGCGGTCCTGATCGTCGGTCCACTGGACTTCCGCATAGGTGTGCCACCGCAAGTTATGGTAATGCAACCCCATGCCCAGGCGCAGCGGAGGAATGCGCGGCAGGGGATCCCCTGAGTCGCGCAGCTCCGCGCGGACCACGTCGCCGATCAAGGTCAAGTCGAGGTGGTCGTCGGCGCTCGCGCGCTCCCACAGCCCGAGGCGGGTTTTGAGCTCGGCTCCCACGAACTTGGCATCCTCTTGCCGTACCCTAACGACGGGCAAGCCGTCCTCTTCCTCGCCAGTGAACGCTGGAAAGATGTAGTCCGCAAAGCGATTGAAGTAGAAGTTGAGCACGCCGGTCAGTCGGCCGGTTTTCTTGCGCAGGGACACGTCCAAGCCGAGGCTGGATTCTTCCCCCAAAGTGTCGTTGCCGCGTTCGAAGGACTGGGTTGCAAAGTGCGCACCGTCGGAGTACAGCTCTTCAGCGCTCGGTGTCTTGAGCGAACGCGCGAGCGAGAAGCCCAGAGAGTAGACGTCGTCGGGTAACCACACCAGCCCCAGCGAAGCGCTCACCCCCGAAAATGAGCGGTCACGCAGCTCAGCAGCTTGGGTATCAGCGGTCTGGCGTTCAAATCGTCCACCAAACTGCAGCTTGATGGCACCGCGGTCGAGCTCTTGGAAAGCAAAAGCCGCCCAGCTGTGGACCTCGGTTGGGGGAATGAAAGCTTCGTCCCCCACGGCTTCGAGGTCGCGCTCGTCGAGCTGCAGTCCGAGCGAACCGGAAAGCGCACCGCGCGGCTTCAAGATCAGTTCGAGACGGCCTTCGCGGGAGTCGTTGAAAAAAGTCGTGCCCACTTCACCCGCCGCGCCTTCGAGTTCGGCATGTTCATAGTCGACCACGCCCAAACGCAGCTTCAAACCGCGAAACGGCCCCATGGATCGCGGGATCTCGCTGCGCAGGTCGTAACGTCGGCGCTGGAGGTCGATGCGGAGTTGCTCTTCGCTGTCCTCTTCGTGCCCGTCCTCGTGCGCGTGCGCCGCTCCCGGGATGCCGTAGTCGCTGGTGAAGTCAGACACTGAAATCCCCAGAAAGCCTGGAGACTTGAAAAAATGGGTGACCCCAAGGCCGATCGAGGAGGTCGAAATGTCGCTGTTGGACAGGGTCCCATGCTCTTCGCGTCCGGGCCCTGCAACCTCAGCAAAACCAGGAATGTCGTAGTCTCCAGTCTCACGGCGCAGACCTTCGAGGTGCCAGGCCCAACGCGCGGAACCACCGTCAAGCCCAGCCACGGCGCTCTTCTCCTCTGCTGCTGTGCCGCCGCGCAACTCGACAAAACCGCTCAACGCTTGGGTGGGAGCGTCTTCGGGGATGGTGCTGTCGATCACATTGACCACTCCTCCGATCGCACTCGAACCGTAAAGCAACGTGGATGGCCCATGCAGGACTTCGATGCGCTCGGCAAAAGCTGGCTCGATCGCGACCGCGTGGTCCGGGCTGATACTCGAAGCATCGCCCACCCCCAGCCCTCCTTGGAGCATGCGCACCCGGTCGCCTCCCATGCCGCGAATCACGGGTCGGCTGGCACCTGCGCCAAACGAGGTCGCCGCGACCCCCGGCTCTTGCGCCAGGGTCTCGCCCAACGACGAGCGCAAGCGAAAACTCAGGTCTTCGCCGCTGAGCACGGTCGTGGGCTGGGCTAGTTCGAGCTGACTGCGCGCGTCTCCGCTGGCCGTGACCACGATCTCGTCTTCGTGGCGGACCAGTGCGACCACGACTTCGAGTTCGCTGACGCTTCCGGCCTGGACTGTAGCGCGCAGCACCGCCTTGCCCTCCTGCAGGCTTTCGACTTCGAGCAAATAACTGCCTGGGGCAAGCTGGAGGAACTGGAAATGGCCTTGCGCATCGCTCTCGGTCCGCAAGTGCAAGTCGACCAGGTGCAGGCTGGCGGCAGCCACCGGAACCCCGGCTGGGGTGACCACGCGGCCCTGGAGGTCGCCGGTGGCAGGGGTTTGGGCATTGGCGACCCCAGCAATGAGACATAACCCAAAAATTGCGAATATTGCGAATATTGCGAATATGTTGAACACTTTGAAGTGGCTCATGGGAACTCCGTTCGAATTCTGTAATCACTGGATGTGGAGGCCACCAGTTTGCAACCTGGTAGCAGCCGGCCTTTTGGCTCAATTGCTTGAGCTCAAGGGCAGTGTCGGAAATGCTGACCGGCAAAACAGAATTCAAACGAGCGGGGGGCCACGGGGCTGGTGCGAACCCGCAGCGCGGTAACGGACCCGGGTCGAGTCGTCGTCGAAGGCCCTTCCGCCCAGCGCGAGCAAGGGCAGTTGCGCGGTTGCTGGTCCGCAACCCAAAAGCGACGCAGCCCGGACGCACAGCGCACAGAATCGATGGAACTCACACTGACTGCTCAGAGCTTCGAGCTGGGAAGTTTCGTGGATGTGGCTGGCTGGATGATGATGCACCCACTGTTCGCCAGGGAGGGTGTGCTCGCGGTGCGCGTGGGGTTCAGGCTGAACCTGGAGCAACAAAGCGCCCAGCAAAATCCAGCCCAGGTAGAACTTGCCCCGCGGGCGCAGGAAGAGCGAGAGCATCCTCATCAGGTGCAGAGTGTAACAGATTTTGCGAGTTCGTTATCAACTGGTAGCACGATCCGCGGGACCCGCTCGCTGGCGTCCGGCGCGCATGGCTGCGAGCATTTCGCGGACGGCTTCACTCATCCCCACGAGGGACGCGCGGCTGACGATCCAGTGGCCGATGTTGAGCTCGCGGATCTCGGGGATCGCCGCGATCGCGCCCACGTTTTCC
>CAZCOV010000097.1:16560-17856 GCA_964499975.1 uncultured Thermoanaerobaculia bacterium | reverse complement strand
TCAGGGCAATTCTGACGTTCCCGTAGGGGCAGGCCCCCGTGCCTGCCCTCCCCGTTTCAGGCAATTCCCCGTCAGCAAGCGGGGGTCAGCAAGCAGGAGTCAGTTAACGGGGTGTCAGTTGGGGCCAGCCGCCGGGGTTCCCTGCGCGCTGACCAGCGAGCGGACCACGTCGGCATAGAGCTCGACTCCGGCGACAAAAGGAGGTCCGGGGATGCGCTCGTTGGCCGCGGTCATCTTGGTGGAGTCCGCCGAGAGGATCAAAAAGGGCGAAAAACCATAAGCAGGGACGCCGACACCGCGGAAGAAACGGGCATCGGTCGCCGCCCAGGGCACGATCAGCGGGCCGTGATCCCAGCGCGGGAACTTCTTGGCCATGAAGGCATCGATCCCCTGTAGCAGCGGGTGATCGAGCGGGCTACAGCCGGTGTCGGGATGGGGCTCGTCAACCATGAAAGCGAAGCCCGACAGCAGTTGGTCGAGCGCGAGGTCGTGCCAGGCAGTGCTCAATTCCTCTCCGGGCACGAGGTGCAAGATCACGCGGATTTGGTAATTGCCATCGGCCTCAGTGACCGGCGACACGGCCAGTTCGTTGCGCAGCATGGCGATGACCCGCGGCGGGAGTTCATGGAATGTCCCATCACCCAGCAACTGATCCGGATGATCGAGCGCACGGCGGAAAGGTTCCAAGCCGCGGGTCGGACCATACAAGGCGAAAAACTGACGCACCGGCTCGGTCAGGTGGGGACGGGCGACGCGGTCGCTTTCGACGATCAGGTCCTCGCGCAACGCAGTGAGCCTTTCTTCCTGCGCAGCGCAGACCCAGACGTCGATGAAGCGTTTTTGGCAGAACTCGGTACCCCAATAACGGACGTCGTCCAAGGTAACTGCTTCGACCGCTCCACCTTCGGTCAAAAGCCCCCAAAACCGCGCTACCAACTCCGGATGCTCGCGGATGAACCACTGCGCTCCCAGCTCGCTGCCGCCACTCTCCTCGTCACCGGTGGCGAGGAACATCACGGAGCGGCGGAGCGGGGTGCCTTGCCGCTTGAGATTCATGATCGACAGCAGCTGGGCGATGGCCACGCTCTTCATGTCGAAGGCGCCTCGACCATAGATCCAGGGGGGATCATAGACCCCACCGAACGGGGGATGGCGCCAGGCGCTGAGGTCACCGAGCGGATCCACGTCGATGTGGCTGTGCAGCACCAGCGCCTGGGGGTCCTCGCCTTCGAGGATCGCCCACATGTTGGCATTCCGCGCACCGAGCCGTTCGATCTCGGCCTCGATGCCCACGGT
>CAZCOV010000097.1:8501-16550 GCA_964499975.1 uncultured Thermoanaerobaculia bacterium | reverse complement strand
CTTTTTCGATCTATCACCGACCTTGGCGGTCTTGCTGTTGCCCTGGAACAGGAAGTCGCGCATGAGGCTCGTTTCGAGCTTGATTGGGCCCTTGCCGAAGTCTTTGCCGAGGTCGATGCCCACGGTGGCGAGCTGGCGGGCGAGGAATTCAGCGCCGCGAATCTCGTTGCCATCAGGATACGAGGTGTCGATCCGCAGATACTCCTGAAAAATGCGCACAGCCTCGACTCGCTCGTAGTCCTTGCTGAACCAGCTAGAGTCGATCCCCAAGTCAATCTCTCCCCCAGTAGTTCGCTGGTGCCACCACCCAAAACCCAGCAGGAGGATCAGCGGCAGACTGTAGAGCGCAGCCCTGGCCCCCGTCTTGTTACGTTCGATCAGCGGTTTTCGCAACATGACGAGATGGTAGCATTGAGACCCTTGAGAAGTCAGGTACCTTATGCCCCTCGCTCAACTCGCCCCTGACGCTGCCCCTCGCCGCACCTTCTGGCCGTTGCTCACCGCAGCGGTGCTCGCGCTGCTCTACCTCGCAGGCGAGCTGTACTTGCTCGACGGGCGCCTGGGATTGACGCTCGACGACAGCTGGATCCACCTGCAGTTTGCCCGGCAACTCGCCCAGGGCGCGGGCCTGACCTATAACCCTGGCCAGTGGGTCGCGGGCTCGACCGCGCCGCTGTGGACCGCGCTCTTGTCCCTGGCGTTCCTTTTGCCCGGACCGCTTTTGATCTGGGTCAAAGCGTTCGGCGTCCTGGGTTTGCTCGCCACGGTTCAAGCCACCGTGCGTTTGGCGGCTGAACTCGGCTTGCGCGCAGGATGGGGGCAACTCGCGGGTTTTTTGGTGGCCACCACACACTGGCTTTTGTGGTCCGCACTTTCCGGCATGGAAGTGCTGCTGTTTACCGCTTTGAGCCTGTGGGGAATCCTCCTCCACCTGCGTGAACGAACTCAGCCGGGACGACTGCCGCTGAGCTTGCCGGTGCTGGCGGCAGCGGCCTTGGCGCGCCCGGAGGGGCTCTACCTCCTGGGGCTGGCGATCGGTGAGCAGGTACTGTTCCAGGCTACGACGAGGGTGCCCCCTGGTGACCGCAGCAAGGGTGCCACCCGCTGGTCGGTTGTCGGCGAAGGTGGGCTCCTCGCCGCGCTGGTGGCCCTGCCGGTGTTCCTGACCTACCGGCTGCTCGGGGGTTCTTTCTTGCCCACCACATTTGCGGTCAAGACCGCGGCCGGCGGCGGCGTCTCGCTGTTCAACGAATTCTTCAACGAAAGATATCTGCAGGCCGTGCTCAGCATTTTCTTTCGTTCCCAGCCCCTGCTCTTGCTCGCAGCCGGCGCTGGGATCTTGCGTCTGCTCGCACGGCTGGGCTCACGCCGTGACCCAGGCTGCCTCGCGTGGGCTTGGTTTTTGGGTTTGCCGCTCGCCTCGTCCGCGCTGTCAGCGGGTGCAGGGCCGGTGTTGGTCGGTAATTTTGGACGGTATTTCTTTCCCCTGTTGCCTTTGGTCATCGTGTTTGGACTGCTCGGCTGCGAACCCGTGGTCCGCCGTTTCCGCGCTCCGCTCACCCGGCATCCCCTGCTCCGGGTCTTGCTTCTCGCAGTGCTCTTCGCGCACCCCGTCTGGAGCCTGGCCCATGGCATCTTGCGCCATGCGCAAACCATCGCCAACGTCGAGGACAGCGATGTCCGCGCAGCGCACTGGTTGGCCCCCCGCCTCCCGCCGACAGCGATCCTCGCAGTCCAGGACATCGGCGCGCTCAAGTTTTTCTTGCCCAACCCCGTGGTCGACCTGACCGGCATCGTCAACCCCGAAATCTTGCCCTATCTCAGAGGCAGTGCAGACGATCCGCGGTACTGGGAAGAGCGGCTGCTGCGCTACTTAGCCGAACAGCGCCCTGCCCCTCCCGACTATCTGGTGGTGTTCGCAGCCTCCTACCCGCAGCTCATCCAACAGCCGGGGATGACCGTGGTCAAGCGCTTCCCGGTGCCCAACAACGTCACCATGGCCGGCGACGAAGTGGTTATTGTCGCCACTCCGTATTGTCGTTTTCCCTTGCACGATGATCCCCAGGCTACAGCTTCGCCGCGTCCCTGAGGGTCGCGAGGACTAAAACGGTGGATCCTTGATGAGATCAGCGGTCACATCTTCAATCAAACGGCGGGCAGCGTCAGCCTGCACCCACTCGAGCAGCCGGTCGCGGAAGGACACGATTTCTAGCTTTTGCTCGGCCCAACGGGTGGCGATCCAGGTGAAGAGCCGGCCATAACCCATCCCGAGAATATCGCGATCAATCTGGCGCTCGAGAAATACATGGGTAGCCGGCTCCAGGCGATAGCCCCGACAAATAAATTGCACCACCCGAAGTGCAGTGCGAAAACTACCGGAGAGCACCAGCGGATGAGCGATCAACCGCAGGGTTCGCTGTTGCAAGTCAGTGAGGCCACAGTGCAATGGATCAATAATATATCTATTTTCGAAATCGTAATAGAACGCGTTGAAAGAAAAATCGCGAACCAGCGCATCTTCGACCAGATCTTGTCGCAAAAAGAATTGCGTCGTCCACATGTCGTTGTTTTTAATATCACGGTAACTTCGAATGATGTTGATATCGATCTGGCCGCAGGAAAACTCGCCCCAGCGGAGCACACCAAAGTGATCCAGGCGCCCTAAAATGGGGTCAATTTTGGGATAGGCTGCCCGCAAAAGCTCATGGACTACTGTTAGTTCGGCATCAACCGTGAGATCAATTTCCTTCGCCACCTCGCCGCACAACCAATCGCGGGGAGCACCACCAGCGGCGTAAACCCGAATGCCCGCTTTCCGCAGAATCGCCACCACATCTGCTGCGCAGATTTCCTGCTCATCTTCATGACAGATCACTTGCGCGAGCGAGGCTTTGACCAACGCACCATCGATGGGATAAATCGGAAACGAAGGCCTGCTCATTTCGCTCACTCGCAATCAAATCGGGTCAGCCGGTTCGTGTTTGGGTATCTGCTGTTTCCCCACCTTTTTCCACGCTCTGGCTCTCTGGGTCAATTCGATCACAAGCTCGATCTTTCCGATGCTATAGCGTAAGAAGTCTTGCCCAGCACTTTTAACCAGATCGCGTTTACGCGCTTCGTAGCGCATCCGCTCAGCAGGATGGACACGCAGATAATCTCGGAAAGCCACAGCGCCTTCCCACCACGGATCCTCAAGATAACAGAAATGAGCGGCAAAGGCCACCGTAGGAGTGACTCTCCATTGCCAAAAAACATCGGGGCCGCCTGGACTGTTGCCGTAATCGCAGTAACCCAACCGCTCTAGCGCAAAAATTTGCTCATCGTTCAGTGGCAATACAGCCTTGACCACAACCGCCAGATCGATGATGTTTTTAGCTGCCAAAGGCGGTATTGCGGTGCTCCCGATGTGCTCAATTGCAATCAGCCCGAGGTCCAGCCGTTCCGTTTCCAATCGTTGTTTCTCTTCCGTGAAGAGGAGCGACCAATTGCGGTCGTGTTCCCGCAGCGTGAGCGGCAAGTCAGGTGCCCTGAGGCGCTGCCAGCGGACCAGCTTTTCAGCGATGGATTCGCGTCCGTCGCGGGTCTGGTGTTCGAGCTGCTTGAGCTGCCGCACCAACTGCAAAACCTCGGCGAGACGCTGACTACTGCCCACACCTACTCCATAATCCAGCAGGTCAAGTCACGATTCAAACGCGCGCTCAGCTGTTCGACTTCCCAACGAAACTCCTGCCGTAACTGCTGTTCGAGTGGCCACGCCACGGGTGATCTCTGCCCCTCATGGTGGCGGTTGAAGAGGCGGACTTTTTCTCTCACTTCAGCCCGGCTATGCCGCAGTTGCCACAAAATTTGCTGGCGGATCATCCGCTGTGCTCTGTAGAGGTCGAATTCCGGGAGGAAGTCGCAATCCACTTCAAGAAAAGCCAGCACCTCACGGTAGGTCCGAGCTGGCTCTTGCACCAGATCGTCGAAAATTACCACATGGATCCGGGAGCGCTCAAAGTGCTGCAAGTAACGGTCGACCTGCTCGGCAAAGCGCACATTTTGGCGATAAAGCAACCCTTGTGGAAAATAAGCGCCTGGGGGGATTTCTCGGCCTTGCTGCCGGGCCGCTTCTGCACACAATGCGGACTCAAAATCAGTCTGATCTTCGTTCCCGGTACGCAGGTAAAGCGCATGGAGCGAGCTCATCACCGCGATCGGGTTGCGCAGCAGCATAATGATTTTGGTCGCGGGTTGGTAAGCCTGGATCTCACCCGCAGCGGAAGTTGAGCTGAGATACCAGACCGACGCCTCACCTCGGCGAGAGCCTGGAGGGGCTCCCGCAAAAAGATGCGCATAAAGTTCAGCGTCGCGAATCGCGTGCGCCGGTGCGACCAGATCCAGACCGAAGAAAAGCGGCTCCTTCAAAACCGAAAGATAAATCTGAGGATGCTGCTTGAGGTACGTGTACAACGCGGTCGTCCCGCAGCGCGGCGCCCCGACGATCAGAAAATCTGGTCCACCTTCAGCGCTTAGCGGCGCGAGGTTCACCACGGGAATTCCTCGCGATCTTTGAAAAATTTCCCGCTCGGCCCGCCGTCGGGTAGGGTCGCAAGCCATGCCGCGGTATCAGCTCCCTCTTCGACCGATCGCGGGGCCCGCAGTCCGCCCATTCGCGTCCGCACCCAACCTGGTGTCATGGCATTGACCAGAATGTTGTCCTCGCGGAGCTCGGCAGCTAGAATGCAAGTCAAGGCATTGAGCGCAGTTTTTGAAACCCGATAGCCGAGCTGCCCCGCCGCGAGCTGGGCAAACGCACCGCGACCGCTCGAAATATTGACGATCCGGCCATAGCCATGGCGCCGCATCAGGGGAATAAACGCCTGGCAGAGCCGCAACGGCCCAAAGAAATTCGTTTCCAGAGTGCTTTTGACGACTTCGATCTCAACGCTCTGCGCTGGGATGTCGAGGTCGAGCGAAACCGCGGCGTTATTGATCAGAACGTCGAGTCTGCCCGTGATGGCTTCGAGCTCAGTTCGCGCCTGCTCGATACTTAGAGGATCGGTCACATCCAGTGGCATGAATAGAACGTCCAGGGATTCTCGTCGCAGTTTTGTGCAGGCTTTCGTTCCTCTCGCAGGATCGCGCGCGGTCAAGTACACCTGGCAGCCCACCCGGGCCAGTTGACGTGCAATCTCAAAACCAACTCCGCGATTGGCCCCAGTGACGAGAGCGATCCGCTGGATTTCCACGCCACTCACCCCCTACTATTCCACCGCAAACTCGGGAAAAATCTGATAGATCAGCCGCTCACGCCGGAGGATCAGCTGGCGCAGCTGGGGTGAGTAGTAAGCGCGCCAGGCATCGGCTGTGGATCGCCCGCCTTCGGGCGGCAACACCCTGGGAGCCTGCAAAACCCAGGCGACCGCTGCCGGGTCCTTGCCTAAATCCACCAGCCACTGGTGTAGCTCCGCGTTCAAGTTTTCAGTGTGAAGGAAATGCACTGGGTACATGTCGGAATGGAAACGCGCACGTTCGAGGTAGCTGGCGTCGATTTGCGAGAAGAGGCGTTCAGGGTTTTTAAAAAAGAAACGAACAAACTGTTCGGTATGCCATCCGAGGCGTGCTTCACCCAGGAGGTGGGGGTTGGGCCAGGTCATGAACTTGCAATCGGCGAGGTCTACGAACTCAGCAAAGGACAATTCGGGATAGTGGGGGAACATCCGGCGCATCTCCTGCTCACCGCAGTAACGTTCAGGATGGATCCGCCACCAACCGAAACGATATTGTGAGACATAGCGATCGAGAGGGTTGCGGACGGTAGCGATGATTCTCTTCTGGCGATGAGCGGCAGGAATACTGCTGCACGTGCCATGGCGGTCGCAGTTGACTAGCGGTTCGCCGAGCGTCCGGTAGAGTTCTTCCAAAACTGCCGCAACAAAGGTCCCGCCAGTCTTCGGCATGTGAATATAAACAAAATCTTCGGTAGCAATCACAGTTCACTCACCTAACAAGGACGCGCGCAAGCTCGCTGCGAGAATTTTCCCGACATAGTCGCCATAAAGAATGCCTTCCGTGGTTAAAATAAAGTGCTGAGGATCCACGGTGAGCAAAGCCCTTGCTTCGAGATCGGCAATCGACGCAGCGCAGGTTCGTACCAGATCAATACCGTGACGTTGCTTGAATGCAGCATGATCGAAACGGACCAGCTTGCTCTCGAGCAGAATCTCGCGCAGCATGCGGTCCACGCTGGTCAGGCGATATCCGCGAAAGAAAGGTAAATTTCCCGTCATGACTGCGTCGACGTAGCGCTGGACATCATTGGTGTTTTGATACAGGAGTTCGCCCAGCTGACCAAATGCCGAAACGCCGAAAGCCACCATGGCTTGGCCGCGCCAGCGGTTGGCGATATGCCTATGGGCGTAGTTCGTTCCTTTAATAAAGGTAAAAGCTGTTGCTGGCTGATAGCCGGCGTCCAAGAGGCGCCGAAGCGCATGCCGCATCAGCGCCAATTCTTCGGCGTCGGAGGGTGGAAATAACGAGTGCCCCTGCACTCCGGCATAGTATCCGGTATTGGCATAAAGCTCCATTTTGTAAATCGTGATGCTTGGCACTGCGACCGCCAAAGCGCGCTCAATCGAGTATGCCCAGGTTTGGGGCGACTCGCCCACCAAGCCGCAGAGCAAATCGATGTTGACCACGGCGCCCGTTGAGTGAGCGCGTTTTATGGCTGCAATCGTGGTTTCCTCGCGGTCTTTTCTGCCGGTCTTCTCCACAATCTCATCGGCAAACGATTGGATCCCCAAGCTGATGCGGTTAACCCCGAGCTGCGCGAGCAGCTTGGCTTTGGCCGCCGTCAGGGTGACCGGCTCGGCCTCGACTGTGATTTCGGGCGAATCCAGCCGCAGCTTGTTGCCCAAGGCAGCGAAGATCTTGGCAAAATTTGCCTCCGAAAGCAGGGTGGGAGTTCCTCCCCCAAAGTAAAGCGTCACCACCTGGTAGTTGTGCAGGTGGAAACAGTCGACAGCCAAAGCAATTTCATGGCATAGCGCGTCCACATAACGATCAATGGCGGCGAGGCGCGCTTGGTCGAGGGTGATCGTTTTGTAGTGGCAGTAGGCGCAGCGCTGGATGCAGTAGGGGATGTGGATATAAACATTCAATGGACCCTGCTGCAAAGCTTCGCTTGGAACGTGGCTGCGCCAATGACCATAGGGGGGATAGTTTGTGATGAATCCCTGGCGGCTCAGCGGAATTTCTGCTGGATTTGCTAGCAACTTCACGAGTCATCTCCCTGGTGTGGAGCACGATCACTAGCCAGCTTGTCGACCACGACTTCGGCAAGCGTTCCCAGGTTGGCAAACGAGGCTACCCGCAAGTCGGAGTCCGCAAACTCGAAGTGCAGACGCTTTTCCATCAAAGAGATGAACTCGACGAGGGTGATCGAGTCGAGGGACAAGCCTTCATCCAGCAGAGGGGCCTCCTCATCGATTTCCTCATGGGTCAAATTAAGGTCGAGTTCCTCGACGAGAATTTGCTTGAGCGCTGCTTTCACCTGAGCGAGCACGGGAACGCCGTTAGTGGGAGATTGTTTTTGCGGGATCAAAGTCAGCCTCCGGCGTCAAAGATTGGCGGCTGGGTCGAGCGCCAGCGCGAGGAGCGCTTGGCGGTCGAGCTTGCCGCTGGGTAAGGTCGGCAGCCGATCGACCAACCGAAATTGGTCGGGCAGGGCAAACCCTGGAAGTTGTCGCTTCAGGGAAGTTTTGATGCTCGTGGCGTTCAAATTGCTGTCCTGAGACACCACACAGAAAGCGAGCAGCTGCTTGCCGCGCAACCCCTGACCGACGGCCACCACCGCGGCTTGTTCGATGTCCGCCAGCCCCTGGATGGTCCGTTCGATTTCGGCGAGGAGCACCAAGCGCCCATCGCGATTGACGCTGTGATCGACTCGACCTCGAATCTCAAGCGCGCCCCCTGCGCGCTGTCGGGCCAAGTCACCCGATCGCATGAACCCGCCTTGCGCGGTGCCATCGGGCAAGTTCGCCCCGTCTGCCCCAGCATATCCCACAC
>CAZCOV010000097.1:0-8491 GCA_964499975.1 uncultured Thermoanaerobaculia bacterium | reverse complement strand
TTGAATCAGCAACTCTCCCCACTCGCCTCGGCTGGCCGCGCCTGGGCTGGCCGCGCCTGGGCCGGCCGCGCCTGGGCTGGCCGCGCCTGGGTCGTCCAGGAGGGTGCCGTCCACTCGGACCATAACCCCTGGCAGGGGTGGACCCACGGTCTCCTGCCGCTCATCGCTGGCGGCGTCTGGGTGAGGAGCAGCAATCACGCCCATCTCGGTGCTGCCGTAGAGGTTGACCAGCCGTCCGAAGCGCGCCTCGTAGGCAGCGAAAAGCCCTTCGGGGAATACATCTCCAGCACTGACAGTCATGCGGTAGGGCCGCGCTCCCTTTCTGCCTTGCAGGAGGGTCGCGCAAAACGTTGGCGTGAGAAAAGCCACGTTGGGGTCCTGGTCTTGTTCGCGCTCGAGAAAACGCAACAAATTGGCTCGCTCTTGAAAATCCATCGAAGCGCCCACGGAAAAACCCGGCAGAAAGGCCGCACCCAGACCATAAAGATGAAAAATTGGTACGGGTAAGGCGATCCGATCGGAGGGTTCGAGACCGAGGCGTCCGGCTGCGTTACAAATATTACGGAAAAACCTTACATGATGATGGACGGCGATCTTGGCTCGCCCCAGGCTGCCCGAGGTGCAAGCATAAAGGCTAGCAGGTTGGTCCACGCCAGACTGCGCGGGCTGTCGCGCCCCGGGACGATAGTCAGGATGGGGTCGTAGCTGCAGAAAGGAAGACGCGGTCAGCGGACCTGTGGTCGAGGAGGAAACTTCCAGGATCCACTTGCAGAAAGTGACTTGCTCATCCCCTGCTGTGAGGAGAAAGTTATAGCCACCATCGAGCAAAGCCAAGATGGTCAAGGCGCTTTGTAACGAATTTGAGCATTTAAGTATGAGGATATCGCGAAAATTACAATCGGAGGAGGTGAAGAAATTATGGATCTCCCGGATGTGTTTTGGTATTTCGCGATAATCACAAATCTGATCGCCAGACGACAAGTAGTTGTTCCTTGTCGCTGAGGAATGACACACTACCTGAATCAGTTCGCGAAAAGCCATCTCATTCCGCACTGCTATATTCATGATAGTCGCTGCCGCCTGAGCATCACTGGGATAGCAACCTCTGGATTTCTTCACCCATCGTCCGACCGAATTGGTAGCCAAATCACTCGGCGGAGTGATGCGCGGAATATTCTTCCGATCCCTCCATTATGGCGCGTCTTGGCCGCGGGATCAACCGCAAAAAGGGCGCGGACGAAATGACCTTGGGCGCAGTGACTCAGGGGGTATCCAGACGGACCTTGGGCGGAGTGGCTCAGGGGGTATCCGGACGCAACCACAACATTGGCTCAGCATCAGCCATAGGTTGCTCGGAAGCGCGCTGGGCGATCTCGGCTTGCAGCCGTTCGGACGTCGGCAACACCATGGGTTCGGGACGCCAGCGCACGATTTCGCCGGTTTGCGCATGGCGCACCTGGCCTTGGGCCACAGCCTGGGAAGCTTGCGCGAGAGGAACCCCAGCGAACAGTGCGAGCAGGGCTTGGAAGCGGTGCTGGACTTCGCGGTCGAGGAAGAAGAGGTGGCCGCGCCACTGTGCTGCTACATGAAACTGCGAGGGCACGAAAACGAGCCCGTCCAGATGGGTGAGTTCACAGGCCACAGCGAGCATCGCGACCACGTCCTTGAGCAGGCCCAAACCGGGATATTCCTGCCCCGGCAAGCGTTCTCGGCCGGGACGAAACTGGCCGCGCGGGTTTTGTAGCAAGAGCCACTCGATCGACAGCAGCTCCCGTCCAGGAATCACCCGCCGGTCACGCCGGACCCGCAGCTCGGTTAGGACCTCTTTTTTGTCGGGCCCCCCGTAGATGCGGATGGTATGGCCCGCGGGATCATCGAGCTTGAATTCGAGGGTCGGGTCAGTAAAACCCAAATCGCGTAGACGGTCAAGAAAACTGCTGCGCTCGAGGATCAGCTCGACTCCGTGGCGGGTGAAATAACCGAGAAAGCGGGTTTCGGGCACTTGTCCCCAGGCGGGGATGAACAGGTCGTCTTCGGTGAAACCAAACTCGTTGTTGGGGTTGGCGCCGGTGAGTTCATCGCGGTCGAAGAGGTTGGCGAGGTAGCGGTATCGTTCGAGGGTCATGTTTTCGGTCGACGGTGGTTCGAGCGGACCACCTCGGCGGAGCAACTCGCTCAAGGAACGGGCGGTATAGCGCCACGCTTCCTGGCTGTAACCCCCGGCGAGCAGGAGCACCATGGGAATGGGCTTGCCGCGGACCGGCCCGCGGCTGGTACGCTGGGCAAAAACCAGCTGATCGCGCGCGTGCATCGCTCTCGCGGTGATCTGCCAGTTGCCCAGCTTGTCGTCGTGAGCGGGATCGCAGCCGGCGAGGAAGAACACAAACTCGGGAGCAAAACTCGCCACCACCTGCGGCAAAGTCTGCTCCAGAGTGGTGAGGTAGGTGGCGTCATCCACTTTGCTGCCCAGCTCGATCGTGGTCGAACTCGCGGCCGCTGCACGGCCCCAAGTATGGGCGTGGACCGAATAGGTATAGACCGTGGGATCGTCCGCAAAAATGGCACGGGTGCCGTCGCCGTCGTGCAAGTCGAGGTCGATCACCAGGATGCGGCGAGCGAGGCCCAGACGGCGCAGTTCGGCGATCGCCACGGCCACGTCGTTGAACAGGCAGAAACCGCCGCCGCGATCCTGGTAGGCGTGATGGAACCCGCCGCCCAAATTGACGGCGATGTGCCGGGTCTCCCAAGCCAAACGGGTGGCGAGCAAGGTGCCACCCGTTTGCAGGCGTTGGAGGTCGATCATCCGGTCGGCCTGGTCAGGGGTGATCTCGGTGCCAAAAATCGACTGCAAGACCGCGGGATCGTGGACGCTGTCGAGGTAAGCCGCGGTATGGACCCGCGCCAAGGTCTTGAGCCACACCGGCTTGGGCGAATAGATAGCGCAGCGCGGGATCAAGCCTTCAGCAACGAGGAACGTGAGGATCCTTTCCCCCCGCAGTGGGTCATTGGGCAGGCCGGGAAAAGTCGCGTTGTACTTGTCGTGGTAGACCAGCTCGACGCGCGGTCGCCACACCCGCCGGAGGAGGCGGCGGACCCAGCGCCGCACTCCGCGCAGCCGGGGTTCCGGTTCTGTGCTCACCTGCCCACCACCTTCAGCCGCTGGATCGCGGATTCAGAGCCCGACCCTTAGGCGCGGGCCAAGATCCGGCGCACGGCAGCGAGCAACTCGCCGCGCGGCACGGAAACTTGCGCAGGTTGACCTTTGGCCCATTCCTCGCGATCTTCGATGCTTTTGGCCAGCTCAGCGCCGAGCAGCATGTCTTTGAGGGTGACCTCACCCCGCGCGAATTCGTCGCTGCCCGCAATCACCACCACAGGGGCGCCGCGCTTGTCCGCGTACTTGAGCTGGGCGCGAAAACCCGCGCTGCCGAGGTAGAGCTCGGCGGCAATGCCGGCGGCGCGCAGCTCGCTGGTGATCTGTTGGTAGTCGAGGATGCGCTCGCGGTCGAAAACTGTGACCACGACCGGGCGCTGGGCTGCTGCAACCTCCCGCCGCCCGATCGCCTGGAGCGCGGCCAGCAGCCGATCCACCCCGATCGAGGCGCCGGTTGCGGGGATGGTCTCGCCGGTGAAACGCTGCACCAGATCATCGTAGCGTCCGCCGCCTGCAACCGACCCGAATTGCCGCCGCTCGCCCTCTTCTTCGATTTCGAAAGTGAGCACCGCCTCGAACACGGACCCGGTGTAATACGCCAGACCGCGCACAATGCTGGGGTCGATGATGACCTGGTCCGACCCTAGGCCCATGGCAGCGAGCAGCTCGTCGATGGCCTCCAGCTCACCCA
This sequence comes from uncultured Thermoanaerobaculia bacterium, assembly GCA_964499975.1. Lineage (GTDB taxonomy): Bacteria > Acidobacteriota > Thermoanaerobaculia > Multivoradales > J023 > CAZCOV01. The sequence continues at coordinate 4,646 of CAZCOV010000097.1, read as the reverse complement.
CTCCTTCGGCGCCGACCGCACTCTGGCCCACCAGGTCGCGCAGCTGGCGATTGACCTCCCCGCGGTTGGGGCTGCCGCTTTGGAGGTAGGCGAGGACCAACTGGATCTGCTCAGAGCTCAAGCCCGCCCCTGGCGTGAAATCGCCCGAAGGGTCCTTGCGCCCGGAGCCGAGCAACTCGCGCACCCCGTCCACGCCAACCCGGTCGAGCTTGTCGATCGCGCGCAACACCGTCAGCCGGGTGGTGACCCCGCGCGCAGGGTCATCCATGGGCAAACCCATGGCTTCGAGCACACCGTTTAGCACCTTGCGGTTGTTGACCTTGACCAGGTAGTTGCCGCGATCCAGCCCGAGCGCGACGAAGCAATCGGCGAGCACCGCACAGACTTCGGCATCGGCTGCCACGGAGGCAGTGCCCACGGTGTCGAAGTCGCACTGGTAAAACTCACGAAACCGCCCCGGACCCGGCTTTTCTTGCCGCCACACCGGCCCGACTTGGTAACGCCGAAAAGGCCGCGGCAAGTCGTTTTGGTATTGGGCAAAAACCCGCGACAGCGGGGCGGTCAGGTCATAGCGCAGGGCGATCCACTGGCCGTCGTCGTCGCGCAAGGAAAACACCCCACCGGCCGGGGTTGCGCTTTCGGGCAAGTACTTGCCGAGGACGTCGACGTACTCGAGGGCCGGGGTTTCCAACGGTTCGAAGCCGTAGCGCTGGTAAACCGAGCAGAGGGTGGCAATCATCTGCTGCCGGGCAGCTACTTGCACGGCAAAAAGATCGCGCAAGCCGCGCGGGATCCTCGGTTCGGGGCGTTCAGTGCTCATCACAGGCCCCTCTTAGCGACCTTTCCACGCAGCCTTGCGCTTCTGCAGGAAAGCCTCGACCCCTTCCTTCTTGTCTTCGGTCGAGAAACAGAGGCAGAAGAGGTCGCGCTCGTAAAGGATGCCCTCTTCGATCGCCAAGCGCTGGCTAGCGCGCAGCGCTTCTTTGGCCACCCGCAAAGTGACCGGGCTCTTGCTCGCGATCTTGTTCGCGAGGTCGAGGGTGAAAGCGCGCAGCTGATCGTGCGGGACCACGTCGTCGACCAAGCCGATCGCCTTGGCTTCGGTCGCGCTGATCATGTCGCCGGTCAAGATCAGTTTCATGGCTTGGCCTAAACCCACCAGCCGGGGCAGGCGTTGGGTGCCGCCGCCGCCTGGGATCAAGCCGAGATTGATCTCAGGTTGACCGATTTTGGCTTGCTCGGACGCGATGCGGATATCGCAGGACATCGCGAGTTCGCACCCGCCGCCCAAGCAGAAGCCGTTGATCATCGCGATCACCGGTTTGGGAAAGTTGGCCATGATGTCGAACACCCGGGGAAAGCGCATCGCATGGCGCTGGTCCAAAGGCGAACGACCTTCGAACTCCTGGATGTCAGCCCCGGCAATGAAGCTTTTGTCCCCCGCCCCGGTGATCACGACCACGCCCACGCTGTCGTCTTTCTCGATGGCTTCAAGGTAGGCCAAGGACTCGTCGCGGACCTGGTGGTTCAAGGCATTCAGTTTTTGCGGACGGTTGATCGTCAAGATGGCAACCCGACCTTCGCGGTCGAGCAAAACAGCGCGGTCGGATGTAGCGGTTTCGGTCATAGATACCTCCTAGGTGTTGAGTCTGCACCAGCTACCAGAGGTGGCGGACCTCACGTCAACGATGCTGCCAGCAAGGCGGACGCTTGGCGAGGAAAGCCTGGACCCCCTCGTGCAGGTCGTGGGTCTCGGCCAGCTGGTCGCGGTAGATCTGTTCGCTCTGCGCTAAAGCCTGCAAGAACTGCGCGTGATAGCTCGCGCGGAGCGCGCGTTTGGCCAAGCGCAAAGCCGCTCCGCTTTTGGCGGTGAGCTGTTGCGCCAAGTCCAGAGCTGCGCTGTCGAGATCGGCGGCTGGCACCGCGCGGTTGATCAGGCCGATCCGCTCGGCTTCAGCAGCGCTCAAGGTGCGGCCAGTGAGCAGCAGGTCAGCGCTCTGCCCCAGACCCAGCCGCAACGGGTAGAGCGCAGCTGCCCAGGGCGGGTAGCAACCGAGCTCGATTTCAGGCTGCCCCAAGCGGCTGTCGTCGCTGGCGAGCACCAAATCGCAGGTCAAGGCGAGCTCCAGGCCGCCGCCCAAGCAGTGACCGCGCACCACAGCCAGGGTCACCGCGTCGAGGGCGAGAAGACCGCGCAGCGCGCCATGGAAGCGATCGAGCATGGGTGCCACCCGTTCCGGCGTGTGGTCCCCGATCGCAACGCCGGCGGAAAAAGCGCGCTCGCCCCGTCCGCGGATCACGACCAGTTGCAACTCGGGGCGCGCGCTCAAACGCGTGACCCCGGCTGCAAGGTCGGCGAGGGCGTCCAGGTCGAGGATGTTGAGCGGCGGACGGTCGAGCACCAGGGTGGCCTGGCGGTCACCCCAAGTCAGCTCGACCGCACCCAGACGCACGGTTTCGCTCAGCCCGGACGCGTTCAGCAAGGTCACGGGACCCTCTCGACCCAAGCGGCCAAGCCCATACCCCCGGAAACGCAGAGAGTCGCGATACCGAACTGCTCGCGGCGCGCTGCCAGGCCGTGGATCAGGCTGACCAGAATGCGCGTACCGGTGCAGCCGATGGGGTGACCGAGGGCGATCGCACCACCGTCCGGGTTGACCCGCTCGGGCGCAAAAGGCAGGTCCTTGAGGCAGGCCAGCACCTGGCAAGCAAAAGCTTCGTTGAGTTCGACCTGGGCGATTTGCTCAGGGTCAAGGTCGTGACGCGCCAGCAAGTTGCAAACGGCTGGCACCGGGCCGATGCCCATGATTCGCGGCTCGACTCCGACCACTTCCCAGTCGTGGAGAATCGCGTTGACTTCTAGCCCCAAGTCCACGGCAGCGTCTTCTGCCGCGACCAGAACTGCGGCAGCACCGTCGGTGATGCCCGAGGCATTGCCCGCGGTCACCCGGCCGCCCGGACGGAAAACCGGGGGCAGCTTGACCAGGGAATCGCGGGTGACGCCGTCGCGCGGGTGCTCGTCGGTGGCGACGGTGATTTTGCTCTTGCCCTGCTCGACTTCGAGCGGGGCAATCTCGGAAGTGAAGCGCCCGGCGCGGCGGGCTGCCTCGCAGCGATTCTGGCTAGCGAGCGCCCACTCGTCCGAGGCTTCGCGGCTGATCCCAGATTCCTCCGCCAGTTCTTCGGCAGTCTCGCCCATCATCAGCTGGGACAAGGGGTCGGCAAACCCATCGCGATACATGCCGTCGGTGAGTTCAGCATGTCCGAGCCGATAACCCCAGCGGGCGCGGGGCAACAAATAGGGGGTGTTGGACATGCTCTCGGTACCCCCAGCCAAGACCACCCGGGCTTCGCCCAGGAGGATGGCGCGCGCGGCGGAAAGCACAGCTTGCAGTCCCGAACCGCAAGCTTGATTCACGGTGAAGGCCGGACGGTCGACCGGGATCCCGGCGCGGAAAGCGATCTGGCGGGCGGTGTTGGGACCCCCTCCGGCTTGCCGTCCGTGACCGAAAATCGCCTGGTCGACCTGGTCAGCAGCGCACTTCGCGCGGGCCAGGCAAGCACGCGCGGCTGCGGTGCCCAAGTCCGCTGCCGAAAGCCCGGTCAGGACCCCACCAAACTTGCCGATCGGGGTCCGCACCGGGCCACTGAGCACGATGCGCGGGCGCGCGCTGCCAGCTGGGCGGGGCATCGGGCTAGCGTCCAGCGAAGGAGGGTTTGCGCTTCTCGACGTAAGCGTTCAGGCCTTCCTTGGCGTCGGCGCTTTCGAAGAGTTGCTGCTGCAGTTCGCGTTCGATCGCCAGACCCGATTCGAAGGGGACCTCGAGCCCGCTTTGCACCGAGCGCTTGATCCGGCCGGCTGCCTTGGCTGCCTTGTTGGGCGGGCAGAACTGGCGCGCATAAGCGTGGACCTGCTCGTGGAAGCTGGCGACATCAGCGGTGTCGAACACGTCGTTGATCAGGCTGAAGTTTTTCGCTTGTTCGAGGTCGAGGAGTTGGCCGGTGACCATCAGCTCGATTGCGCGGCTCTTGCCGATCAAGCGCGACAGCCGCTGGGTGCCGCCCGTGCCGGGGAGGACCCCGAGGGTGATCTCGGGCAGTCCGATCTTGCCGCAGTCCTTGCCGTTCTCCCGGCGGGCGATGCGCAGGTCCGCCGCCATCGCAATTTCCAGGCCGCCGCCCACGCAGTGCCCGTTGAGCGCGGCGATCACCAGCTTGGGGGTCTGTTCGAGGCGGTTCAGGGTTTCGTTGGCGTGGAGACAGAAGAAATATTTGAAGGTGGGCTCAGCTTGCTGCAGCATGGCGATATTGGCGCCCGCACAGAAGAATTTCTCGCCCAAACCCGTGAGCACGATGACCGACACGCTGCCATCGAAACGCGCTTGCAAGATCGCGTCGTCGAGGTCGCGCATCATCTCGTGGGTGTAGGTGTTGGCTGGCGGATCGTCGAGGGTCAGGTAGGCAACACCTTCCTTGACCGCGTATTGGACCAATTTCTTACGTGCTTCGCTCATCATGGGCTCCTAATCAAATCGGGTATGTTTCGAAGGAGGTCGTGATCTTAAGGGATGAGACGTACTGCCCGGCGGAACCTGCTCGCGGCAGTGGACGTCAGCGCGACCATTTTCGCGGCGCCCGATTGTCGC
>CAZCOV010000096.1:0-17948 GCA_964499975.1 uncultured Thermoanaerobaculia bacterium | reverse complement strand
TGGATCAGCTGCGCCGTGCGACTCTGAGGCGCGCCGGTGATTGAAGCACAGGGAAACAGGGCACGCAGGATTTCGCTCAAGCTAGCCGTAGTTGAAGCCGACACCGTCGAGGTGAGCTGATGCACCGTGGGATAGGTTTCCAGGGTGAATAGCTGCTCGACCTCGACGCTGCCGGTGGAGGCGATTTTGCCCAAGTCGTTGCGCAGCATGTCGACGATCATCACGTTCTCGGCTTGCTCCTTGCGCGAGCCCAGAAGCTCGCGGGCAAGCGCCTGATCTTCCTCGGGGAAACGTCCCCGTGGCCGCGTTCCCTTCATCGGCCGGGTGACGATGCGCTGGTGGTCGAGGCTGAAAAACAGTTCGGGTGAGAGCGAGAAAATCGCCCAGCGTCCGAGGTCGAGATAGGCGCTGTAACGGGCTTTTTGGGCGGCGCTGAGTGCGACGAAAGCGGTCTTCGGTGTCCTCTGCAACGGGTGGTCGCAGGGCACGCTGGCGTTCAGATGAAAAGTGTAGTTGACCTGATAGGTCGAACCCGCAGCAATGGCCGCGCGGATGCGTTCGACCGCTGTGCAATAAGCGCTTTTGCAGACCGTGGGCTGCCAGGTCAAGGCCAGTGCAGGTGTGTCTTCTGGCAGCGGCCAGGAGATCTTGCGCGGGGGAGGAAACAAGCCCCACCAGGCGAGCGGGAGGGATCCTCGTGGGTGAGTCTTGAGCGCGGGGTCGAAGGCTGGTGCGGCCTCATAGCAGAGCCAGCCCACCGCGTGAAGGCCCTGGGCCACCGCGGCTTCTACTTGTGCCAGTGCGGGCAGGACGTCGGCCGGATCGTTGGCACGGAGGATCGCCTGGGGACATCCAAACGCCAGCCATTCGTCGGGCTGACCTTCACGGCTGAGCTGAAAGAGCGCAGAGGGTTCGCCGAGGCTGCCGCCGAGGCTGTCGCCGAGGCTGTTGCCGAGGCTGTCGTCAAGATGGGTGCTGCTTGGCCAGCGAGCTGCCGCAGACAGCATGGTCGAGCTTCAAGCCCTTTGGCTGCGCTCGCGGAACTGGGTCGGCGCTTCACCGAGCCACCGGCGGAAGGCGCGGCTGAACACCTGGATGCTGGAGTAACCGAGCAAGTTGGCAATCGCTGAAACCTGCAGATCGGTCTCAGCGAGCAGCTGACAAGCGGTCTCCAAGCGGCGGTCCTCGATATAAGCGTGGGGTGGATCGCCGACCGCGATGTGGAAGTGGATCGGCTCGGAGTTGTCGCGGATCCCGCAGCGCTCTTTCAGCTGGTTGACGCTCAAGCCAGGGTCGAAAAGATGGCCTTCGATATAAGCCAGCATGTCGCTGATGCGTTTGGGCGCCTGCTGGCGGTCACGGCGAATCCGTTTGAACGAGGCATTCGCCGCGCGTGCCAGCAGCCGGTCGGTTGCAACCAGATTCCGCATAGACGCTTAGCTTAGCCCAACCAGCAAGCTTGAAAATAGGCGGAATATCTGAGCTCTTTCAGCGGGCTTCGGAACTCTCAAGCCTTCTGCTTGTAGCAGAGGATCGTCTTGTAGAAAGCCGCGGGATGAAGGTGCTCGTCTTGGACCTCTAGCCAGAGATCCAACCGGTCTTTGAGCAGGTGGGCAACATTCTTATCGACCCCATAAAACAGCCAGACCCGGGCGCCCGGCGGTAGCGTGCGCTGAAGCCCCGCCACCAGATCGTCGGCTTCTTGAGTCAGGGCAGCGAGCCGGTTGAGCTGGTCTTGGGGGCTGCGCCAGCCGGGATGGCGGTCAATGTCGCCGGGGAAGGAAAAGCGCGTGAGCTGTCGCTCAGGTGCCAGCCGCCGCAAGTAGTAGTCGATTCCAGCACGGCTGAGGCTAGTGAAAATGACCACATCATGCTCCTGCACCTGTTCCAGGAGGTAGTGCGTGGCCGTGCGGTCGGAAAATGGCTCGGGACGGGATTGCAGCCACACGAAAGCGCTGCAACTGGCGACTAGGAGCCCGGCAGCAAAGAGCGCAAGGAGCTTGCGGTCGGCAAAACGCGCGAGCAGGGGTCCTAAAACCAGGACCAGGGGCACGAGCGCAATGATGGTGTAAGAACCGATGCGATAAATCGGCCGGAATTGCGAGATCAATAAGGGGGTGATGAGCGAGACCCCGGCGAGCAGGAGGAAAGTTGCAGCTGGCGGGGTGCGGAGCTCGTGCCAGATCGCGCGCCAGTGCGCGCGGTCGGTGACGCGCGGTCTCCACCCCTCGAGCCGGAACAAGAGCAGCGTCAGGAACCCCAGCCAGACCAACCCTCCGAGAAGACCTTCTCCGTAGTAGTCGGCAAAGGTCAAGAGCAAGGTGCGCAGGCCAAAACGGCGACCCGACATCCAATCCGAGACCCCGTTGTGGATTTGGTGGGTGAGGAGGATAGGGAGCCAGAGCACGAAATAAGGCAGAAACGCGAGGGTGGTGAGGGCCAGGTATCTGATGCGGCGGTCGCGCGGACCCAAGACAGCGAACGCGACGGCTTGCGCCAGGGCGGTGAAGCAGAACCACAGGTGGGTGAAGCTGCCGGCGCAGGTGACGACAACGAAGAGCGCTTCGTCCCGCGGCCGCTTTTGCGCGGAGAACCAAGCGCGGAAATAAAACAGCGTCGACAGCGCGACCCAGCAGGCGAGAAGCGAGTACATGCGGGCATTCTGGGCCTGGGCGACCGCGGTCTTGCTCACCAGGTAAAGGAACGCGGCAAGGAAAGCCGGGGCAGCGCTGCCCCACGCGATCCGGCCCAGAATGAAAATCGCGACCACGGTCGCAAGAAAGAAAAGACCGGACAAAATGCGAATTATAAATTCACTCGTTCCAAACAACTGGCTCCAGCCAGCGAGGATGAAGAAATAGAGCGGGGGATGACCATCTGCCTTGAGCCCCTGGATGATCGTCGCCGGTCCGCCTGCCGCCGGTCCGCTTTGGGCCGGCCCAGTTGAGCCCAGTCCGCTTTGGGCCAAGTTGATACTGAACGCTTCGTCTAGCCAGAGCGAGCGCGTGCTGCCAAACGAGACGAAGAGGAGGGCGGCCAGCAGTGCGGGGATCAGGAAAGAGCACCAGGCAAAACCGGTCTCGTGCTCCCCAGCTGGAGCTGGACGCGATGGTGTGGGGGTTAGGGTCGTGGGCATTGGCTGGAATCAGGGCAAGTGCGGACCAGAACTGCCTGATGTGGGGTCGATTGTACGGCGCTGTTCTCCGCCAGAACAAGGCTCATCCTCGCTCGCTGGTTTTTCCGCGCGGTCGTTATTTCTGCTGCCACATTCTTCTTGCATCCTTAAGCCTCAGGCCGAGGGTGCCGCTGAGTTATTGAAGATGGGGTTAGAGAAGGTGGGGTTAAAAAATGTCAACTAGCGAAATCAGTCTCCGCACCACGTCTTTTGAGACGCCCTACGCTTTTAACCGACGGGCGTCCCCTTGGCAGGTTTTGCCTCGCCCGCAACGCGTCAAGCAACTGAGTCAACTACACCAGGAACCGCAGCAACTGGCCCAAGGGGGGGTCGATGCGATGAGCCATAGTCGGCGCCTGCTTCTCAATGAGTTTTTCAAGGGAGTCGATCTCTTCCTGATGGTCGCGACGTTTGGCCTGTTGGCCTGGAAAGCGACGCAGCAGGACTTGTTCTCGCCGACTTTGTCGTTCGGGAACTTCTTCTTGTTCATCGCCATGATGTTCGGCTGGCACCTGATTTTTCAGACTTTTGGCCTCTACGGATCGCAGCGCCAGCTGAGCCGGGCGGACGAAGCCACCAAGGTGGTGGGAGCGACGACCGTGGGTAGTCTCTCCATTCTACTCATCGGGTTTGTTTCCAACATTGAGCTGATCACGGCCAATCTGGCCTTCATCAGCATGCTCTGGCTGATCAGTTCGAGCGCGATCATCGGCTCGCGCTTGCTCATCCGGGCGGTCTTGGAGCAGGCTCGCATGCATGGTCGCAACTTGCGCCATGTGCTGATCATCGGCACCAACCAGCGAGCCCTCGCTTTTGCCCAGGCGATTGAGACCCGGCCCAAGCTGGGTTACCGGGTGGTCGGTTTCGTCGACGACGACTGGGCCGGGCTGGGGTCGTTTCGGGGCAGCGGTCGCCAGCGGGTGGCTGATTTTGCCGGGCTTAAGAAGTTTCTCGCCAGCAACGTGGTCGACGAAGTGATCAATGCGCTGCCGCTGCGGGCTTCGTTCGAGCAGTCCTCGCGGATCTTGGGCATGTGCGCCGAGCAAGGGATCCCGGTTCGTTTTCTCTCGCCGATTTTCAACGTTAAGCTGGACCGGGCGCGCCTAGACACTTTTTTCGGCGAGCCGGTGATCACTTTCTCCAATCAGTACCGCGAAGACGGACGGCAGCTGGGCAAGCGCTTGCTCGACCTGGCGGTCTCGGTGGTGGCGCTCTTGGCCCTGGCGCCGCTTTTCCTGGTGGTTGCGCTGGCGATCAAACTGACGTCGCCCGGGCCGGTGTTTTTCGTGCAAGAACGGATGGGCCTCAACAAGCGCCGCTTCAAGCTGATCAAGTTCCGCACCATGGTCCAAGATGCGGAAAAACAGCTGGGGCAGCTGGCGCATTTGAACGAAGTCAGCGGACCGGTGTTCAAGATCAAGAAAGATCCGCGGATCACCAGGGTGGGCGCGTTTTTGCGCAAGACCTCGATCGACGAGTTGCCCCAGCTGCTCAATGTGTTTTGGGGTGACATGAGCCTGGTCGGACCGCGGCCGTTGCCGCTGCGCGACTGCGAAGGCTTTGATCAGGACTGGCACCGCCGCCGTTTCAGCGTCCGTCCGGGGATCACCTGCTTGTGGCAAGTCGAAGGGCGGAGTTCGATCCCCTTTGAACGGTGGATGGAGCTCGACATGAAATACATCGACACCTGGTCACTGTGGCTCGACTTCAAAATCTTGCTGCGGACGATTCCTGTGGTCCTGACCGGTCAAGGTGCAGCCTAGTGTGGCCCAGCCTAGTGTGGCCCAGCCTAGTGTGGCCCAGCCTAGTGTGGCCCAGCCTAACCCAGTGGCAAAATCCAAGTTAAAAGGCGCTGCCGTGCTAGTCACCGGCGGCGCTGGTTTCATTGGCTCCCACCTGGCAGACGCGCTGGTCGCCCAGGGAGCCGCGGTGCGGGTGTTCGACAACCTGGCCACCGGGTCGCTCGACAACCTCGCCCACTTGCGCGGACGGATCGAGTTCATCGAAGGCGACTTGCGCGACCGCGAGGCATGCTTGGCGGTGTGTGCGGGAGTCGAGCTGGTGTTCCACCAAGCTGCCCTGGGCTCGGTTCCGCGTTCGCTCAGCGACCCGGCTCAGTCGATCGCGGTCAACGTTGGCGGTACCACCAATTTGTTCAGCGCTGCCCGCGACCAGGGGGTTCGGCGGATCGTCTACGCCTCGTCCTCCAGCGTCTACGGCGACAGCGCGCGGTTGCCCAAGCGTGAGGGAGAGGAGGGCGCACCGCTCTCGCCCTATGCCTTGTCTAAGCGCATGTGCGAGGACCTAGCCGCGATCTTCACCCGCTGCTTTGCCCTGGAGTTCGTGGGGCTGCGCTACTTCAACGTCTATGGCCCGAGGCAGACTCCGGAAGGGCCTTATGCCGCGGTGATCCCGCGCTTTTTTGCCGCTTGCCTCGCGGGTCAAGCGCCGGTGATTTACGGCGATGGTGAGCAGAGTCGCGACTTCACCTTTATCGCGGACGCGGTGCGCGCCAACTTGCTCGCAGCGCTCGCGCCGCCGGGCTCGTGTGGGCGGGCTTACAACGTGGCCGCGGGCCAGCGCACCACCGTGCTGGAGTTAGCGGAGCGCATCCGCGCGACGGTCGGCCGCGGTCGAGCACCGCAACACGAGCCGGCTCGTCCGGGGGACGTCGCGCATTCGCTCGCTGACTTGGGTGCCAGCCGTTCGGCGTTGGGCTATGTGCCCGAGTATGACCTAGTGCGCGGGCTGGCAGAAACCTACGCGAGCTACGCAGACTGATCGCGAGATAAGATGTGCCCCGATGCCACGATGGGGTAACAAGTTCTCGCGCGAAACTTTGGCTGCGGGCGGCAATTTGGCTGTGGGCGGCAATTTGGCTGTGGACGGCAATTTGGCTGTGGACGGCACAGTCGTGCTCGCCTTGGTGCTGCGGATCGCGTTCAGCTTCGCCTATGGAATCGATGCGCCAGCGCTCAAGTGGGGCGACGATTTCGAGTACGACGGCATCGCGCATGGCCTGGTCTTTGCCGGGACCTATGAAAACCTGTGGTTTCCTCCGGGCTATCCCCTCTTTCTCGCGCTGATCTACGGGATTTTTGGTCATCACCTGTGGCTGGTCCGGGTGTTCCAGGCGGTCCTCGGCGCAGCGACCTGCTATTTGACTTACCGCATGGGGCGCCAGGTGGCATCTCCCCGCGTGGGACTCCTGGCCGCCGGGCTGCTCGCCTTTTACCCCGGACACCTCTACATGTCTTGGCGGATCATGGCCGAAGTGCTGTTTCTCTTGCTGATCGCGCTCGGGGTGTGGCTGGCACTGCGGTTGGTGGCAACCCAAGGGCGGGCGCCGCGCACCCGCGATGCCGTGCTCCTGGGCGGGGTCTTGGGGTTGGCGAACGCGGTCAAGTCCAACCTGATCTTGTTTCCCCCCCTCCTGATCGCCGGCTTGGGCATCTGCTGGTGGCGGTACCGCCCGCGGCCGGCTTGGGCCTGGGCGGCGCTCGCGACGTCTTTTGCCGTGGTCACCTTGCTGCTGACGCCACTCGCCAACTTGGTGGCGTCGCGCGGGGAAGTGGCGTTTCTGCCGGGCAATGCTGGCCATACCTTGTGGTGGTCGAACAACCCGGTGGCGGACGGCTATTTCAAGAGTCCGCGCGACTCGGTCGTGGCCCAGCAGTTTATTGCCGAGCAAGGGCTGACCGCGACCTTGGCCCAGGCTTCGCGGCTGGAGAAGGACCGCCTCTTCGCCCGTCTTGCGGTGCGGTGGGTGCTCGCCCATCCCAGCGATTTCCTGCGCTTGTGCGGACGCAAGCTGGCCAACGCGTATGGTCCTTGGCCACGAGCCGTGGTGTTTGAAGGCAATGCCAAAGCCAAATGGGTCCACTTGCTGAGCTTCGGGCTGATGCTGCCGTGGGCGCTTTGGGGTCTGGTCTTGGCCTGGCGCAAGTTCCCCGACGTCCGGACGCAGCTGCTGGTGCTGTACCTGGTCCTTGCCTCCCACTTGCTGATGGTTGTGATTTTCTACGGCACCCCGCGCTTTACCCTCCTCATCGTGCCCTACCTGCTGATCTTCGCTAGCGTGACGTTGCTTTCGGCCGGGCAGAAAATCCTGGAGCGGTGGGGGAGAAGAGCGCCCCAGCCGCCCCAGCCCGCGCGTCGCTCCTGGTGGCGACGCCTGGTGCGCTTCACCCTGGTGGGGTTGGCCCTGTTTTTAGGGGCTGAACTGGCACTAAGACCTTGGGGTTACGGCCACTACGTGATCTACGCGCCGGATGCGGAAGTGCTGTGGGAGCCCTTGCCCGACCAGCACAGCAAGACCGAGGCTGGACAACGGCAGATCACCATCAACCACGACCGTTTGCGCTATCCGCAAGACTTCAAAGCGCGCGACCCAGGGGAAATTCGCGTCTTCGCATTCGGCGATTCGGTGACCATGGGGTGGGGCATGGATGACGCCTCCCACTACATGGGAGTGCTTGATCAGTTGCTGGCCCAAGAGCGCGGGCCGCGCCGCTTTCGCGCGGTGTCAGCCGGAGTCAATGCGTATCCGCCGAGCCTCTGCTTGCGCCGTTTTGAAAAACTCATCCACCAAGGCCAGCAAATCGACCTTGCGATCTTCGCTTATTCCTTCAATCGTGGGCACGAACACCTGACTCAGCTCGCGGGTGAAGAAAAAGAACGCTTCTTGCGCAAGGTCCAGCTCAAGAGCTGGGTCCGGCGGTCAGCGGTCTACAATTTTTTGATCGAGGATCTGCTGCGGACTGCGGTCTACTACCAGCTGCGCGATCGCCTGGTGGCCGGATCCTGGGATCTCGAGGACCAGAAAGCCGAACGCCAGCGCGCCAGCGGCGTCGAGCCCTACCGCGCCACGCTGGCGGCGATCCAGGAGGCGACAACCCGGCAAGGGGTCGGATTAATCTTCCTCCTGCTCGGTTCCGAGAACCAAAAAACCCAGCTCAATCCCTACCAGCAAGCCCTGCTCGATTTCGCACGTGAACGAGGAATTCCGGTGGTCGACATGTTCACTCAGCTCAAAGACCGCGACCACGCTCCCCTGTTCATCGACCACACCCACCCGAGCGCCCTCGGTCATGAGCTGATCGCGCGCCAGCTGCTGCCCGTGGTCCTCGATTGGGCAAGGCAGGCTCAAGCGCCATGACGTCACCGCGGCTGAAGATCGCTTTCATTGGCGGGCGCGGGGTGGGCGGGGCCTATAGCGGCATCGAGACCTACTATGCCGAAGTGGGAGCGCGGCTGGTCGCGCGCGGCCACCAGGTCACCGCCTACTGTCGCCAACACTTCACGCCCGACGTGCCGCTTTACCGCGGGATCCAAGTGCGCCGCTTGCCCGCCTGGCGCAGCAAGCATTTCGAGACCATCAGCCACAGCGCGCTGTCGACCCTCGACAGCCTGGTGCGCGGCTTTGACATCATCCAGTTCCACGCCCTGGGGTCGTCGCCTCTGGCGGTGATCCCGCGCCTGTTGGGGGTGCGGACCGTGGTCTCGGTGCGTGGGCTCGACTGGCAGCGCGCCAAGTGGGGAGGCTTTGCCCGCTCCTTCCTCCAATTTGGGGAGTGGACCTCAGCCCGCTGTCCCACCGCAACTGCCGTGGTGTCCCACACTTTGGAAGAACATTATGCGCGCACCCACCAACGCCGTCCGGTCTGCATTCCAAATGCGGTGGTGATCGAGCCGCCCCAGCCGCCCCAGCTCATCCAGGAGCGCTATGGTCTGGGCAAAGACGACTTCTTTCTCTTTGCCGGCCGGATCTCGCCGGAAAAAGGGCTCCACACCTTGCTGGCAGCGCTCGCTCCTCTGGCGCGGACGAAAAAGCTGGTGGTTGCGGGTGGCAGCAGCTATTCGGACACCTACATCGAGCAAGTGCGACAGAGCGCGTGGGAAGAGGTGCTCTTTCTCGGCAACGTCGAACGCGCCGTCATGCTCGAATTGCACAGCAACTGCCTCGCCTTCATCTTGCCTTCGGCCATGGAGGGGCTGTCGATCTCGCTGCTGGAAAGCTTGAGCTTTGGCAGTTGCATCGTCTGCACCGCGATCCCGGAAAACCTCGAAGTGGTGGGGGAGGCGGCCATGACGTTTGCTTTCGACGATGTCGTGGCCTTGCGCGCGCACCTCGAACAACTGCTTGCGGATCCGAGCGTGGCGGCAACGTATCGTCAACGCGCAGCAACCCGGGCGCGGGCCTGCCCGGATTGGGACGAGGTCACGCGTTTGACCGAAGCTTTTTACTTCCAGCTCATGGCGAGTTAGTTAGGGCTCCTGGAAGTCCCTCCGAAAAACCATTTTTCCTTGTGGTTCTAAATGAGTCGCCAGATTTCCAAGGGTAGTTCGCAAGGGAAGTCTGATTTCCAGCGAGTGCTTTCCGCGAGCGGACTTTACGCGCTTTCGTCTTTTGCCCAGCGTGGGGTCTCGTTCCTGCTGCTGCCGATCTACACCCGCTTCATCGCGCCAGAAGAATATGGTCTGCTCGAACTGCTGAACGCCTTCACTTCCGTGCTCTACGCGATCTTGCTGGTCGGCCTACCTTCGGCCGTGGCCAAGTGTTTCCACCGCGACTGCGACAGCGACGACGAGCGCGCGAGCGTGCTGTGGACCGCGATTTTCCTGGATCTCCCGGTGCTCTTGCTCGGGGGGCTCGCTTTGTTTTTTGGCGCAGAGCAGCTGGGGCAGTGGCTGTTGGGCACATCGGGGCAAGCCGAAGCGATCCAGCTGGTAGTCACCACCGGAATTGCGTCGAGCATCATCGCGATCGCGCTCGCCGGTTTCCGTGCGCAAGAGCGGGCCCTGGTTTTCGGCGTCTTGAGCCTGCTGCAATTCCTGGTCGGGATGGGGCTCAATGTGCTCTTTGTGGTCCACTACGGGATGGGGATGCGCGGTGTGCTGTGGGGCAACCTGATTTCGAATCTGGTCGCCCTGCCCTTGACCCTGCTCGCGGCCAAGCAGGGCAACCAGGTGGTGCTCAACTCGCGCCTGGTCACACCGTTGCTGCATTTTGGCGTGCTCCAGATCCCGGTGATGCTGGCGCAGTGGATCACCAATCTGTCAGACCGCTATGTACTGCGCTTGTACCGCGACTTGAGCGAGATCGCGGTTTATGGCGTCGGCTACAAGATCGGCATGGTGCTCCAGCTGACCCTGGTCTGGCCGTTCCAGCTCGCCTGGCCCACGGTCGCTTTTTCGATCAGCCGCCGCCCGGGTCACCAGCACAGCCTGGCGCGCGCCTTGACCTATCTCACGGCAGCGCTGGTTTTTGGCATCCTCGGGCTGTCGCTGGTCAGCCGCTCGGCCTTGCCGCTTTTGGTCGGTCCAAACTATCAGGACGCCTACCAGGTCGTGCCGCTGATTGCCTTGGCCTACGCCCTGAATGGCATCCAGTACTGCGCTGCTCCCGGCGTCCACATCGGGGGTCGGAGCCAGCACCTGTCCCTTTTGGCGACGGCCGGCGCCGGGCTCAACTTGGGGCTCAACTTTCTCCTCATCCCGCGCTTTGGTATGTTCGGGGCAGCGGCGTCGACCGTGGTCTCGTTCCTGCTGGTGGCGGTGGCCACCTTGTGGCTCAGTCAGCGCGCCCATCCCGTGACCTATGAGCGTCGACGCTTGGTCAAGATCTGGGTGGTTGGTGGGCTGGTCATGGGGTGTGGCATTGCCTTTGAACCCATCACTCCCGGAATGGCATTGGGCTGGCACCTGGGGCTGGTGCTGATCGCTTTTCCCGCGCTGCTGCTTTTGGGCAAGGGCCTGGAAGACGACGAGAAGGTTGTCCTGCGGCAACTCTGGCGTCGGGTCAAGACCTGGCGCCCCCAACCCAAAGGTTAGAACCAGAAGGGGACAAAAACAGGCGATGCCCGGACTTTTTGGCATGATCCAGCTGGAACCGCAGCCCTTGCAGGAGGACCTGCAAAAGCTGTTGTCTCTGATGGCTGAGCGGCAACGCCACCGCGGGGACGAAGAGGTCGAGTTTTGGCAAGATGCGGCTCTGGGGGTGGCTCTGGGGCGCATTCGCCGTCCCGGACCGGACGCCCTGCCCTGGCCCGTGGTCGTGACCGAGAACCGTGATGTCCTGTTCCTCGACGGCTTCCTCCATACGCACGGTCTCTCCCCGGAGCAAGACGGCGAGCGCTTCTTCCAGCGCATCTCGCAGCGGGACGCCGCTGTTCTTGCTGAGTTACGCGGCAGCTTTGCCCTCTTGGCCGGCAGTTTGCGGCCGTCCCGGCGGATCGTGCTGGCCACCGACCATCGCGCTTCGCGGCAGCTTTTTTACGCGGTGGCAGCCGGCGCGCTGTGGTTTGCCCCCGAGGTCAAGGCCCTGCTCGTTGTGCCCGGACTGCCTCGTCAGCTCGACGCCGGCGCTGCCGCCGTCCTTCTAGCATCCGGCTTCGTGCTCCAGCAGCAAACCCTGCTGCAGGCGGTGCGGCGGCTCTCCGGCGGCCAGCAGCTACTGATCACGGAAGGATCCTGGCGTGTCCAGTCGTACTGGGATTACCAGCTGAGCGTCACCGGCGATGGAACGTCCCTTCCCGAACTCGAAGCCGAGCTGGCCCATGAGGTCCGCAAAGCGGTGCAGCGAGCCTTCAGCGATCCGCGTCAGGACCTCATTTTCTTGAGCGGTGGCATCGACTCGCGGGCCATTCTTGCTGCAGCCTGCGAGCTCGACTCGATCTCGCCCCAGCAGCTGCAGACGGTGAGCTGGTGCGCTGCTACAAGCGGTGCGCCCAGTGCAGATTCCGATCTGGGAGTCGCCGCCCAGATCGTGTCGGCGTTGGGCTTGCAGCATCGCCGTCTGGAACGTTGCCTCGACCGCTACGGTGAGCGGGTGCTCGAGCTCACCTACCTGCTCGACGGCTTGAGCGACGTCCCCGCCTTCCACCCCTACGAGGCCGAGCTGATGCGCCAGCTCGCCGACGCAGGCATCCGGCGGGTCTTGCGGGGGGACGAGTGTTTTGGCTGGCGGCGGCGGATGCGTTCTGCCGCAGAAGCCCTGCTTGAAGTCGAATTGCGCCCTCTAGGCGGGATTCGCGGCTGGGAACAGCGGTTGCGTCCGGACGCCTACCGTGACTTCTGCGCCGCATCCGCTGCCGAGCTTAGCGCCACGCTTCTGGACTGCAGCGACGCGCATCCCGACAACGTCAAGGATCTGGCCTACTTCCGCCACCGTCTGCAGAGCTATTTGCAATCCGCTGCGTACTTCAAGGAGGTTTTCCTCGATCACCGGGCGCCGCTGGTCGACCGGGAGCTGCTCGACTTGAACGGCCGTCTGCCGGTGGCCGAGCGGCGCGACAAGGCGCTTTACGGGCGCGCCATGGCGCGCGCCTTCCCTGAGCTGTGGCGGATCCCGATTGCCCAGCGCAACAACCTCGAAGATTATGCTGCCTTGCTCGCGCGCGAGTCCCCGGTACGGCAAGCCGTTGCCGTCGAGCTGGCAGACCTGGGCAGTGGGTTCTGGCAGCTCTTCGACCGTGACGTCTGGATCCAAGAGCTAGCCGCTCACCGCGTTACCGCGGCTCCAGGATCCCGTCACAGCATCAACCGCCGCGTCCGCGCCGCGCTGCAAACCTTAGTGCGGCAGGTCCCTCCGCTCGAACACCGCTTGCGCACGGCTTACCGTCAACGCACCATCCGTCCCGACGATCTTTTCTTACGCTTCCTGGTGCTCAAACAAGCCTACGACCTCTTCATCGTCGGCGATGGCAGTCAACAAGCGCTGGCAAAGCAGCGTGCGCGTTACCAGGAGGGAGCTTGCGTTTTCTGATCCAGTTGGTCCTGGCCTCGTGCGTGCTCGTCTTGAACGTCTCGAGCTATGGCTGGCTCTGCTGGAAGGGCCTGCGTGCTCGCCGGTCTGGCGCTGCTACCTCGCCGAACGCCCGCCGTCTTCAACCGTGATCCGCGGACGCCTGCGCGAAGCCATCCTCCCCGTAGCCGTCTTTGCCGCAGCCGAACAAGCCTTCCTCGTCAACTCTTTGCGCGGTTGGATCCGCGTCGAACGAATCACCGCGCCGCCGTAACCCGACGTTCTGGTGACTGTGGACCCGGCGTCTTGCCGACGAGAGGCGCATGCGCTCGGCGTGCCAGTCCGGGATGCGGACCTCACCGATCGTTTTGTGCAGCATACGCTGTAACTTTCCCCGTCAACTGGACGCCTATAAAGATGATCGGAAGGCTGACGCGACGAGCAAGATGTCAGGGGAAGGCTGCGCGGAGAAGGGATCCTTGGAGACGAAAGCCGTGGTGACGTGACCATTCAGGCGCCAGATAACCATGCATTTCGACAAAGCCGCGGAAGTTAGCGGCGGAGGACACCATGAAACGATTTATGCTTCGTAGCCTGCTAGTAGCAGCTCTTATGGTCGGGTTTGCCCCGGCACAAACGCTCTGGGCGACGGGGATCTTCGATCCCTCTCCCAGTGCCTGTACCACGGCCAACTGTTCAAGCATCCGCATTGACGGAAAAGTCATTGCGGACAACCGATCACCAGCGATCGCCCAACCCTGGGTCATAGAGCTCTTCGCGAATTCTGGGACGTGTTTGCGGATTCAGGTGACGGCCCAAACGACGGACTTGGAAGCGGTGCTCATCGCACCCGATGGGACTGTGTATCGAAACGATGATGGCGGCGGCGCCTGCCCCACGTGTCCATTGATCAAGGTGGACCCGACGCCTGATAGAGGGTGGTACACGCTGCAGATCTCCCACTTTGCCGGAGATCCAGTGGAGGCCAATTTCACCCTGCAATACGCGCTCTATACCCCGTCCTCTCCCGCCGGGAACCCCAACTGTTTCTCTCCGACACCACCGCTGGCGCTGAACCCGGCAGAGCCAGAACCGGAATCTGAAACGGACAAGCTCGAGATGGAACATGTCGGGCCCCAGCTACCGAGAGTGACTGGCCAGTAACACTCGCCGGCCCAGTAAGGGCGAGGAGCACCGCCCCGAGCCCGACCGGTACCAGCCTGGAACGCCCCTGACCGCGATCTGGCGGCGGACTCGACACCACTTCGAAAGCAGAACTCGCGCGGGGTGGGAAGGCTGGCACCCTCGGTTGCGCAATCGGCAAGGGCTTGCGCGAAGTCCAGGCAGCTGCCGAAACGCTGCGCCGGGTCTTTGGCCAGGGCTTGATGCACCAGCGCCGCAAGCGCAGGCGGTACGGTAGGTCGGCAGGCGGTGGCGGTGCTCGCTGCACTTGCGCCTGGGAGACTTCGAAAAAGGAGTTTCCGGTGAACGGACGTTGCCCGCGTGACACTCTAGCGAGTTTTATGCTATTCTGGTATACGATTATGGGTGCGTAGGACCACTAACTAACATTCATGAACATTTGCTGGAGCAACACACCATGCCTGTATTCATCCTCACCCTGCTGATGGCTTTACTCCTCGGCTCGCCGGCAGCTGCCGCAGATTTCGCGCCCCAAGCACCGCGGACGGGTTTGGGCGATCACCTCGTCATCGCGGCAGGATCACGGCTCCAACAGCTGATCTTGCCGCGCGGGCCGGCTGACTCAGAAGTGCCGTTGTCGAACCCGATCTATGCTTTGTCCTATCGTCCTGATCGTCAGCTGATTGCGGTGTATCGGCCGATCATCGACCCTCCCCCAATCCCCTCGCCGACCAACTTAGTGGCGGTGGACGACGGGGGTAACTTGAGTTTCATCGGAGAAATTGTGCTCGACGACTTCGAACAGCCGCTCGATCTTGCAATGGACCGCCAGGGGCGACTTTTTCTGTTGACGCTATCGTCGGGTTCCTTCGAGCCCGTCAATCGCTTGCTGGAGCTTGATCCTGATAGTGGCGAGGTTTTAAGCGCCAAGGAACTGCCCGGCGTCGCGGACCATGGCGCGCTGGCACCTGGTCCCAATGGACTGTGGGTCCTCGGCAGGCGCGGACTCTTGCGGTTAGACCCGGAAACCGGGCGGGTCACTGGACCGGCGTATGGGGCCTCGGTGCTGGGAGCCATCAGCGTCTTCGCAGCCGATACCGACACAACCGGTGCCGTCTGGGCGGTTGGCAGTAACCCCATCACCTCGCCGCCCTCAGTCCTCCTCGTCCGCATTGATCCGGCCACCGGTGCCACGACTTCCCCCGGCTTGGAGCTCCCTGCCAACACCAGCGCGTTGGCAGTCCGCCAGCTTTGCTTTGAAAGTCCCACGGAGCGTTGCTTACAGGGTGGGCGGTTCCTGGTTCAGGTTGCCTGGCAAGATTTTGCCGGCAAGGTCGGGGACGGCCGCGTTGCAGCCAGCCGGAGTGCCGACTCCGCGATCTTCTGGTTCTTCAATGCAGCGAACTGGGAGATGCTGGTGAAAGTCCTCGATGGCTGCGACAACAATGGCCATTACTGGGTCTTTGCTGCTGCCACCACCAACGTTGGCTACACCTTGCGGGTGACCGATCTCGAAGCCGACTGGACCGCTGTTTACGACAACCCTCTCGGCCAGACGGCCACCGCGGTGACCCACACCCACGCCTTTCCCTGCTCACCGTGATGCAACCGCTAGCGGCTCACCCTCGCTGCGGTCCAGGCCATTGAGATGCGCGCGTCCTGAGATCGCAGCTTTGGAGCTCTGGACGTCGGCGAGCGCGAGGGTGCTGCGAGAGCAAGACCGCCGTCGGGGCACGGGCCACCGACGGCCTTTTGAGGTCAGCAGCTACCGGCTAACCCGAGGTGGTTTTCTTCGAGCATTTTGGTTCCTGCGCGCAGTTTTCATTTGGCTGATGCTGCTTCTTGCACACTGCCGGGGTGCAGTCGGTGCCGTTGGGATCGCAACCTGCGGTGATGCAATTTGAACCGGTACAGCCTGAATGGGTGCATTCGACTTTTACCGCCACCGCAGCGCCATTGATCAGGTTTATTTGATAGGACTGGGTGGCGATCCGCGTCGAATCCCCACCTTCGTTCTCCCAGATCACCACCTCCGGCGCGCCTGCCGGTGTGATACTGGTCGCCAACAGGTTCAGGATCAACAAGTCACCTTCATCCAGAACAACTCCGGTGGGCTCGGCGGGTGCGGGAGCCACCTCCCCCGGCGGCTCTTCCGCCCAGCTTGACCCTACGATCAACAGCAACAGAATCACCAAACTGATGCTTCTCTTCATCGGACACTCCTTCTTTGACGGTTTTCTGAACTGATGGCAAGGCCCCTCCCCATCCGCTGACCAGCATAACTGAGCCCCCAAGCACTGTCCACGCGGTTACGGAGGGCCGCTTGCGGAGGGCCGGTTACGGAGGGCCGCTGCGGAGGGTCGCGACCGGAGGCGCAAATGATAATCTAGGGCTATGGCCAGCCCTTTTGACCTCGATACCCTCTTGCAGGGCGAGAATGCCCAGGTTGAGTGGAAACACAACGTGGCCGACGTGGATGACGTCGTTGCCACCCTGGTAGCGTTCGCCAACAACTCGCAGGGCAGGTCCTCCGAAGGCTGGGTCATCTGTGGCGTCGAAGAGGTCAAGGACGAGCACGGTTTTCCTTCCCCGAAGCTCGTCGGACTCGGGGCGGCACGGCTGCGGGAGATCGAGGGCAAGGTTCTCCATCAGTGCCGAAAGGTAGTGGTTCCACCAATTTACCCAAAAGTTTTCAAAGAATCCGTGCCCCATGAGGCTACCCGCAGGATCTTGCTCTTTGCGGTGGCGCGCTCTGACCGGGCGCACCGTTTCAAACACCATAAGAAAGGTGATGATTACTGGATCCGCTCAGGCAGCAGCACGGTACCCGCCCGCAATAGTGTTTTGCGCAGCTTGCTGCGACGAAAAGGTGAGCTCCCCGCCTTCTTGGACGGTCCTTGTCCCAACGCAACCTTGGATGACGTTGACCGGGTGGCAGCCGAGCAGTTCATCCGTGAGGCCCGCTTGCCCCGTGATCCCTCCGAATATTTGCTGCCAGGTGTTGCCATTGACCTGTTCGCTTCACCGCTGATCCTTGCCGGGGGCGAGTCGCCGGAGGATGCCATCCCCAGCTATCTCGCCCTGCTGCTTTTTGGGCGCGAACCCACGCGCTTTATGCCCGGCGCTCACGTGGTCTTTTCGGTCTACGACGGCACCACCCGGGCAGCCATCCACAGTCAGCGGTTTGAAGAAACCGGCCCGCTGCCCAAGCTGATCCGTGACGTCCTCGGCCGGCTCTCGCTTTATACCGGCATCGACATCGACAAGTCCGCGGATGCGCTGAAGATCCGCCAAAACCGTCCGCGTTATTCGGAGCAGGCGCTGCAAGAGGCGGTGGTCAATGCCTTCGCTCATCGCGATTACGAGTCGCGCGAGCCAACGCGAATAACCGTGTTCTCTGACCACATTGAGATCATCAATCCTGGCGGCGTGGATCCGGACATCAACCCGGATGACCTCGTCGCCGGCCGCATCGTGCGCTGGCGTAACCACGCCCTGGCGCGCTTCCTGGTGCGGATGCAGCTGGCCCAAAGTGAAGGGCATGGAATTTCCACGATCGTGAGGGAGACGAGGGCTGTCGCCGGCCGCGAGGCTGAAATTCTCCCCCGCGCTAGCACGTTCATTGTGGCCTTGCCGGCATTTCAAGATCCGGCGCTGGAACTGCTTCAAAAGCTTAGAGCCGCGTCTAATCTGGAAGAACTCATTCGTGTGGTCTCTCCAAGCAGATTGCCTTTGGAAGTTGCGTCAAGCATTGAGAAATTTAGACAGTCTGAGGAACTGGCAAGTGCTCACATTCCTCCATCGTTCGCTGCAGAGCGTGAAAGCGAGCGGTTGAATGAAAAGGACGGCTCAGTACTCGTGTACGTGCCTGGAGGAGAGTTCACA
>CAZCOV010000095.1:0-18109 GCA_964499975.1 uncultured Thermoanaerobaculia bacterium | reverse complement strand
TTTCACCAGCTGGCGGAAGACATCTTTCATTTCACTTTCAGCGACCAAGACGACGCCATGAGCCAAGCTGTGGCCGCCGCTGACCACTTGACAGCGCGGGCGCAGGCGCTCGACGCGCTAGAGGTCCGCGAGTTGCGGGTTGTGGGCGGTGGCAATGATTTGCGGATTTGCTTGAGCGCCGCCAGCCGCTGGCTCGATGGCACTTTGACCACGTCCGAGGGCCAGCGCTTTCGCGCCAATGTGCCGAGCTTCGAGGTCTTCACTGTGCCTGATTGCCGCGCCACCGAAGGCCATCTTGCGGCGTCCCGGCCGGTCCGCCTGCCCAACGGGGTGGTGGTCGAGGGCCTCGGGCTAGAGTTCCGGGGTGGGCGGGTCGTCGACTTGACCGCGAGCTCAGGGGGCCGGGCTTTTGCCGAATGGTTCGAGCGTGAGCCCACCGCCCGCTACCTCGGAGAATTGGCGCTGGTTGGGGTGGATTCGCCGATCGCCCAAAGCGGAAGGGTGTTCGGCCACACCTTGCTCGATGAGAATGCCGCTGCCCACCTCGCCCTCGGGTGCGGCCTGACCTCAGCCCTCGCCGAAGGCCAAACCCTGACCGCGGAGGAACTCGCCGCCTTGGGCTGTAATCTTTCGGCGGTCCATATCGATATCCCGTTCGGTTCCCCCGCAGTCGACGTGATGGCTACCCAAACTCGGGTGGGCGAAGTCCGCCTGCTCGAAGGCGGTCTTTGGTGCGCTCCCGCCAGCTGAAATAGCGCCCTGGCTCAGTAACTTGTCGGCCAGCCACTTGGAGCGAACGGCGTTGCCTCGGTGAGATACCTCGCGGCCGGACGGTCACGTCCGCTCGTCGGCGATGATCCGGCCGTCGCGCAGCCAGATACGGCGGTGAGCGTGGTCCGCGACCGCGCTTTCGTGGGTGACCAGAATGATGGTGGTGCCGCTGGCGCTCAACTCGTCGAAAAGTGCCATGATCTCTTCGGAAGTGACGGAGTCGAGGTTGCCGGTGGGCTCGTCCGCCAGCAGCAGGGACGGGCTGGTGACCAGGGCGCGCGCAATCGCGACGCGTTGAGTTTGACCGCCCGAAAGTTCGTTCGGCAGGTGCTCTACCCGATGGGCCAGCCCAACCCGGGCGAGCGCGGCCGCCGCTTGCGCTTCGCGCTCAGCCGGACGCAAGCCGCGGTAGAGCAGAGGCAATGCCACGTTGTCGAGGGCGGTCGTGCGGGGGAGGAGGTTGAAATTCTGAAAAACGAACCCGATCTCGCGGTTGCGGATGGCCGCGAGGGCGTCGTCGTCGAGTTGCTCGACCGCAGTGCCGTTGAGTTGGTAGGAGCCTGAAGTCGGGGTGTCCAGGCAGCCCAGGATGTTCATCAACGTCGATTTGCCGCTGCCCGAAGATCCCATGATCGCGGCGTAGTCGCCACGCTGGATGTGGAGATCAATCCCCGCCAAAGCATGGACCAGCTGGTCCCCCACCTTGAAGGTCCGCTCCACTGCAGCGAGTTCGATCAGGGCATGTGAGTGACTCATGCATCCCGCGAAGTTCATTCGTAGCGCAGCGATTCGATCGGATCTACTTCGGCCGCGCGCAGCGCCGGGTAAAGCCCTGAGGTCAGACCCACGACCATGGCAACGCTGGTCGCGAGCAGGATGGAACTCAAGGTGACGACCGTCGGCCAGGAAGCCGAAGCCGCAACAATGCGGGCGATCAAGATCCCCATGGCCACGCCGGTCGCACCGCCGACCGCGCTCAAAGTGAAGGATTCGACCATGAACTGGAAGCGGATGTCCCGCTTGCGCGCGCCGATCGCTCGCCGAATGCCAATTTCCCGCGTCCGCTCCAGCACGGTCGCGAGCATGATGTTCATGATCCCGATGCCGCCGACGAGCAACGAGATGCCTGCGATGCACCCCATCACGATGTTGAACAGCCGCTGGGTCCGCTGACTCTCCGCGAGCAGCGCTTCGGGCACGATCAACTCGTAGTCCTGAGCCCCTGCGTGCAAACGTTCGAGCAAGGACTTGATCAAGGTTGCCACTGCGCTGCCTTGCCCAGGTTCTTCCAAGCGGACGACGATCTCGCTCAACGGCGAAGCCAAGAGCGGTCGATCGAATTTGCGCAAAGCAGTGGATACCGGAAGGTAGATGGCGGACGATGTGGCACCCAATTGCACGCCTTGAAACGAGTCGGTCTCGCCGCCGGCTGCGGCCAGGACTCCGATGACTTCGAGCCACACGTCATTGACTTTGATGTGCTGCCCCACCGCCGGCTTGAAACCGAAGAGCGCGCGCCGCACCTCCTGCCCCAAAACCGCGACTTGCGCGTGCTCTTGCAAGTCGAGCGGGTCGAGGAAACGACCTTCGGCGATCGCCAAATGGACCAGCCGCGCGTGCTCGGCGCTCACTCCATAAACCTCGCCCTTGGTCGACCCGTTGGCCGAGAGAATCGAGTAGGGTTCGAGCTTGGCTTTGGGAGCGACCAGCAAGACCCCAGGCACGGCGTCCGTGATCGCTTCGCAGTCACGCAGCGACACGCCCAGCGACTTGGCGCGCAGCTCTTGCAGCTCGTCTTCCTTGAGCTCTTTCGCCCGCACGATCACGTTGTGCAGGCCGAGGCGGGCGATCGTGGCCAGAGCTTGCTGTTCAGCGCCTGCCCCGATCGCCAGCATCGCGATCACCGCGCCCACCCCGAACACGATGCCGAGCATGGTCAAGGCTGTGCGCATCTTGCGCGCCGCCAAGTTCTTGAGCGACAGCCGCAGGGCTTCGTAGAGGTTCATGGTCGGGACTGCTCCCCCGGCTGCGGCCGGGCAGCCGTGCTGACCACTGCGGCAGCAGCGGCGGGGGCGGCGGCGATCGTGGCGTCCGCCGGGCGCTCCAAAGCCACGCGCTCCCCCGGCTTTACCCCGTGGGCAATCGCGACCAAGGCCAGCGAAGTAGCCTGGATCTCCACCGTGCGGACGCTAAAGGGAGTGGCGCCGGAGCCTGCGTGTACGTACACCCGGGATTCGCCGTTTTCTTGAAAAATCGCTTGTCGGGGCACGACGAGGGCGTCTTGAATGTCTTCGAGCTCGAGGGTGGCGCGCACCCGCGTCCCTGGCTTGAGTTCCGCGCTTGGCCCAGCGAAAGCGAGGATCACCCCGAAATACTGGACGGGAGAACCGCGAAACCGCGGCTTGGCAATCGCATCCACCCGCCGGATGTGCGCGCGGTAGACCGTTTCCGGGTGAGCTTCGACCACCACCGCCGCCGGCTTGCCCACCGTCAGTCCGCCGGCATCGGCTTCGAGCACAAACACTTCGGCTTCGACCGCCGAAAGGTCAGGAATCTCGGCGATCGGCTGACCGCGCCACATTTCGTTGCCGATTTGGGGTGGCTCGCCCCGCCAGTCCCGCTTGTAAACCAGGATGCCGCGGTGCGGCGCCCGCGCTTCGAGTCCGCGCAGACCCTGTTCGGCTTGCCCAATCTCGTACCGCGCCTGGCGCTGCTCGATCGCGAGCAAAGCGACCTCGGTGGCGGCGAGCGAGCGCTGGACTTGCTCAGCCTGCATGGCGTGGGTTTTCTTGTGGCCCGCCAGCTGATGGTCGATTTCCATTTCGATCAGCTGGTGCCGCGAGAACACCTCGCTGTCAACCCGCGGCATGCGGCCCGAGAAATCGAGCTCGAGATCAGCGATTCGACCGTCGGCTAGGTGCTCGCCGAGCTTCGCATCGCTTTCTAGACGCGACTTGCCGACCTTGATGTCAGCGCCTTCCAAGGTGGACTGGCTGCGTTCCAGCTGTTCGGTCAGCGGGGCAGGGTCGAAGCGGGCTACCACCTGCCCTTCCTCGACCAGGCTGCCTTCTGGAGCGATCCAGGCCAGCCGGACGAAACCCTGAACTTCCTGCGGCACCACAAGGGAAGTCGCTTTGGCCGCTTGGAGAACGCCTTCGGCCGTGACGCGATGCACAAAGGATTGTTGCTGGACCGCGATCGTCGGCACTTCGACCGCCGGCTGGCAGGCCGTGGTCACGAGCCCGGCGAGGCCCAACCCGAGTGCAAGGCAGCGCCAACTCACGGTCGATTCTCCGTCATAGCCGCAGTGTGGAGGAGGACCTCATCGCCCGCTTCAAGGCCGGCCAAGACTTCACAGAATGCGGAGTTGCAGCGGCCAAACTGGGGAAAAGTCAGGGCCTGGCCGATCAGTCGCCGCACATAGACCGCAACTCGGCCGTCCGCTTGCGGCTGAATCGCGGCGAGCGGGACCGCCAACGCGCCGGGGATGCGTTCGGTTTCAATCGTGCCGCGGAACCGCATGCCCGGCCGCATGCGCAAGGTGTCGGTTGCCGCAAGCGCAATCTCCAGTTTGACGATTTTCTGAGGTTGGCGCGGCGATTTCTGTTGCACGGTGCCGCGAATGCTCTTGACCTGACCACGGTATTCCTGGTCGAGATAAGCATCGAGACGGAAGCTTACCGGCTGTCCCACCGCGACCTTGCCCACATCCGCTTCCTCGATCTCCCCCTTCCCGACCATCTCGCTCAAGTCAGGGATCTCCAGGATTTTCTCGCCCCGCCAGGCGCTATCGCCGACTTTTTTCTTTTCGCTGTTGCGGCGTTCACTCTTGTAGATCACGGTGCCCGCCTGGGGTGCGGTGATCCGCATCTTGGCCATGTCCTGCTCGATTTCGCGCACCCGGGCTGCGGCTTGGTCGCGCTTTTCGCGGAGCGCGGCCAGCTCAGCCGCGGTCTGGCGGGCGAGCAGTTCGAGGCTGCGCTTGAGATAGCCGATCTCGAGCTCGGCTAGGCGGACATCGACCTTGGACTCGGCCAGCTCTTGCGCTGCCGCGAGTTCTTGGGGGACGGAAGTCTTGAGGCTGGCCCGACGCAACCGCGCTTCGGCTTCGGCCAGCTGCAACTCCCGCTGGTTGCGCTCGCTGGCCAGGTCCGTGGTCCGCCGTTCGAGCTCTTTCTCCGTCGAATCGCGCTCGGTGATCTTTTGTTGCAGATTTTTGTCCAGCTCGCTCGAATCGAAAGTCAAGACGGTTTGCCCCGGCCTCACCTCGCTGCCTTCCGGCGCAAGAAAAGAGATCTTGAAATCCCAAATCCAGCCGACGGCGGGGGGGCCGAGTTCTATCGCGCGGACCGCCCGCAATTCACCCTCGACTTTGACCTCGAGCACCACATCACGCCGCTCGACCCGGGCCCAGGTATTGCCGCCAGGGTCTGCGGTCGGGCGCAGCACCCAAGTGCCGATAACCGTGACCAGGATCAGCGCGATCCCCAACCAGCGCTTCATGTTCTTCTAGATACCTCTACGGCCCAGGCGGGTGCCTTCAGCAGGACCCTGTTCGAGCACGCACACGTTCGCATTGCACGGTCCTAAGACCACGTCTGCCCAGCTCGCATCTGCCAGCAACACCCGAGGGCGGGCGAGCGCGGGGCGCGTCTCCTGCCAGTCCAGGCTTTGCCGGGGCACGAGCAGGACGTCGGTTTGCGCCGGGCCCTCAACTTGGACCTTGATCGACATCCCCGGCCGCATCTTGGTCGGATCGAGGTCATCGAGGTGGATGTGGAGGCGAAAAAAACGGCGAGCCGAGCGGTTGTCCGGCTGCTGCGCCAGGCGCCCCAAGGCGGCTACCTGGCCGGAAAAGACTTGCCCTGGAAAAGCATCGAGAGTGGCCAAGACGGCCATCCCGGGCGTCACTTGTCCATCGTCGACGTCAAACAATTTGGCTTCGGCGACCAGGGTCGCGAGGTTGGGCAAGCGGCCCACGGCTTCGCCCGTAAACAGCGAGTCGCCGAGCTGCAACTGTCGTCCTTCCTGACGGGTCTGCCCCAAGACCAAGATGCCGTTTTGCGGCGCGCGCAATGACAATGACGACAGCCGTTTTTCGGTTTGCGCGAGCTCGGCTTCGGCATTCTTGCACGCGAGTTCTTGCAAGCGGATCGCGAGTTCGCCGGCCTCGCGTTTGGCCGCGAGCTGGTTTTGCGCGCTCTCGAGCTTGAGCTTGGCCCGTTCGAGGGCGAGCTGATGTTCGTTGTACTCGCGTTCGCTCAGCAATTCGCGGGGGGTTTTCGCCTTGATCTGAGCTTTTTCAAAGTCAGCGCGGTTCTGCTCGACGGTAAACGTCAGTTCCGCGATCTCGGTCGCGACCTTGGCGCGCTCGCTCGCCAGCTGGTGGGCAGCCTCGATCACCCGCCCGCGCTGCTCCTCGATCTGGGACAAAAGCTGCGAGTTGTCGAATTCGGCGATCAAGTCGCCGGTTCTGAGTTCGCTGCCATCGTCGGCCAGGTAGCGGATCTGCAGCGGCCAGATATTGACGTTGGGGACGGCTAGAGTCACCGCTTCGAGCGCCACTAACTCCCCGCTCAAGAGGAAGGAGCGGCGGAACTCGCCGCGCGTCACCGTGAGCGGAGGGAGCGCCCCGTCCGCGGTTTGCGCGGCGGCTTCCATGGCCGCCTGACTCCCGCCCGAGCAGGCTGCTGTCACGAGGCTCGCGAGAAGCATCCAAGACCTGATCTGAAAGAAGCCGATTCTGCCCATGTCATCCATCCAGGGGGTGGTACGGACGTCAACGGCAGGGAGTTTAACCCAACAGAGTGGACCTGGTGATTTGAGAGTGGACCTGGTGATTTGCTTCTGGGGTGCCTCCGGGGTTTGTCTCCGGGGTCTACTCCGGAGGGGAGCTGGGAACTTCGCTCATCAAGGCCAGCAAGTTGTGCTCCGGATCGCGGAAAAAGGCCAGCCACAGCTCCTGTTCCGCGCTGCGGTGGACGAGGTGGGGGGCACTTTCGCAGTCCACCCCTGCGGCGACCAGGGCGCGGTGCGCGGCGTGGAGATCGCTGACCCGGTAGTAGAGGATGGAAGCCGGATGATCGAACTCGGGCTGCTCTGCCAGGGCGAGCATCAAGCGCACCCCGCCGCAGGCAAAAAAAGCCATTTTGGGCACTTGGAAAAGGAATTGGAGTCCCAAAGTGTCGCGGTAAAACGCGGTCGCGCGGTCCAAATCGTGGACATTGATTGCGATTTGACCGATTGCGGTGATTTGCACAGCGTCTATTTGTACAGCGTCTGCCATGGTCGCCTCCTGGTTAGGGGTTTCTGGATGTCGAGCGTGAAGACTCGACGTCCGAATACTTA
Source organism: uncultured Thermoanaerobaculia bacterium (assembly GCA_964499975.1). Classification (GTDB taxonomy): domain Bacteria; phylum Acidobacteriota; class Thermoanaerobaculia; order Multivoradales; family J023; genus CAZCOV01. The sequence goes on along the minus strand of CAZCOV010000095.1, from coordinate 10,990 downwards.
GCCTAGCTAACTATTTTTAACCGAGACGCTCTCCAGGTCAAGCCGATCAAGCAGAAGCCGATCAAGCAGGTCAAGCCGATCAAGCAGGTCAAGTCCGAAGGATCAGAAGGCGCTTGTCTTCCCGCGCATTTGCCAATACCATTTGGGGCCGTGCGAATCCTGCTCGCACGCCTGCTTATTCCGGGATCGTCTAACGGCAGGACGTCAGCCTTTGGAGCTGATTATCCAGGTTCGAATCCTGGTCCCGGAACCACCGATCGTTTCGCCACCCTACCTGCCGAAAGGCGCCATCGAGCTCGTCGAGCTGCGCAAGCTTGGCTCTCACCCACCAGAAGATCGCCGCCGATCCGCTGGAAATCAGCTGGCAGGCGGCTCACCGGCTCGTGGTCACAGCCTCGACGTCCCGATCAAGATCTCGGTTTCCGCTGCGGACGAGGAAATCGTGCAGATCTTGAGCGCCCAGCTCAATTCCTCGGATAGGGTGTGGGCGTCTGGCGGCTGGGGCGCTGAGGCGTATCGCTGACGGCGTGGCTCCGTCGGTGGCGGTGTTTGAGTTCGTCTCCGAGTTGAAGATGGCTGCGAGGTAAGCGAAACCTCGCCCTGCACCCTTGAGCTTTCCTCCAGTGGGTGGAGTGGGCAAAGTGGGCAGATGGGATGGGCAGAACTAACGCTAGAAGTTGCCGTGTGCTTGTGCTATCATTGTGGCGTCCACACTACTCGATCAGGAAGCTGAGAGTTGTACCCTTCTTGACGATGGAGCTTGAGGTTTTTGGCTGAGTAAAGAATTGGTTTGTGTGAGACGTGAGTTATTGGCCTGGACAAAAGAAAGAGGTGAAAGGTAATGGAAAAAAAGAAGCTTAAAAAATTGAATCTTCATGCTGAAACACTGCGTCAATTATCAAACGAGGTGAAAGATGCTATTGGTGCTTATCCAATAAGCGCGTGGCCGCCCAATAGTTGCTTTTGCGAATCAAATTTCTCTTACTGTGCCGTGTGCTGATATCCGGAATAAAAAGAGGATGCCCTCTTAGCATCGACGCCTGTTTTGAGGGGTCGTCCGGTCAGCAGTTTTGTATCATCTATTGAGTCCACAAAAACAGCCTGCGGGACGACTGTTATCACCTAATCAATCGTCGCCGCAGGCTTTGCTGCTTCTCGCGAGAGCGTTGCAGGTGAAGCCAGGCCATCGAGTGTCACCGACGCTCAAGGCCAAGCCCGCTTTGGCGACGTCTGGCTGAGCAATGCTCTTGGGCGGCAAATGACGTGGATCCGGCTTTGAGGCTTTGACGAGGCAATCTCCTTCGAATTCAGCTCTCCGAGGAAGACCTATGAAGCCCTTAATGATCTCCCAAGACATCATCCCTCTGGCTCGCTTCAAGGCACAGGCATCTCAGATTTTCCGCCAGTTGCACGAGGAGCAACGCCCTGTAGTGGTCACCCAGAACGGCCAGACCGCGGCGGTGCTGATCACCCCCGAAGCCTTCGATCGACTACAGGAACATGACCGCTTCCTGGCAGCAGTCCAAGCCGGGCTGGCGGATTCAGAGGCCGGTAGACTGCTCGAAGACGCGGTCCTCACGGCGGAACTCGACGCTGAATTCGGCCGATGAAACTTCGCTGGAGCCGCGAAGACGTCCGGGGGATTCTGGAGCGAGGCTACCGCATCGTCTATCGCGTCCTGGAAAATGAGGTTCACATTCTGAGCTACTCCCCCATCCGTTTGCTTATGTTTTGCTCAACATGCCAGTGCGCCGCAAGAGCAAAACAATAGTTTATGATCCGAGAGTGCATCCTGCCTGCCTCCTGGTCCCGGAACCACCGATCTTTACGCCACCCTACCCCTCCTATCCATCCTGGCTTGACATGAGGTGTCCATCGTAATACTCTCCGGCGGTTAGACCCATACTAACCATTGTTGTAGGACGGTTCGAAAAACACGGCACTTAGCTAGGAGAGATCGGAAATGTCGACGATCAAGTGGAGTCTACTTTTTGTTTGTTTGCTGGTGGCGCTGGGGGCGACGATGCCTTGCCTGGCGGCTTGCACTCGCGCCACAGGCTGCAGGGATTGTGTCTGGTCTTTGACTCAGGGCAAGCTTGTTTGCGCCACGGTTGAATATGATGCGTCTTGCTCCTGCCGTACCATTTCGGGTGGATGTGACCTTGGGGTCGAAAGCTGTGATTACATCGGCAAAGGTTGTGGTGATTTTTGTGAAGAGCACCAGAGTGCGGTGGACCACAGCCCCTTGCAGCTGCCAGCGCAAAATCTGGAAAAGCTGACAGCTCGCGAATCCATGGTTGCTTTGGCTTGGGCGGAAGAGAGCGATCAAGCCGAACCGGCCCTCGCGGATGAGTAAGATCCGCGTGACAAAGAAATATCTCCTTGTTTTTGCGGTCTGCCTGTATTTTGCAGCAGGAGCCTTCAGCCAGGCACCTACCACGGTCGTGGCAGTGAAAGTCGTCCTTGTCGATCCCTCCACAACAGCGAAAACTGCCCTATCAACTCCACCCCTCCCAGTCAGATTGCTGACTCGCCGTCATGCTGGTAGCGCTGGAGCGGAGCAAGCAATTGAGCGGTGGTTCGACCTTGAGGCTCCTGGCGAATTGCGGCTCGAACTTGAGCCAGCTATCTGGCGCTTGGAAGCCCTGGCGCCGGGATTCTGGGGCCTGCCGACGGTACTGACCATCGGACCGGGCGAGAACCGCACGACGATTCAACTCTGGCCAGCAAGCAAGCTGGCCGGGCAGCTACGGGCTGACCCGACCGATAACATTACTGAGCTCGTCGCGCATTTCAAGGCGGCACCTGGATTCGCTTCCCCCCAGGCCATGCCGGAAAGTGACGTGATTTGCCCTCTGCGCAATCAGGAATGGCAGTGCGAGTTGCCTGCCGGAAAGTTGGACATTCGATTTCAGCTCGCCGGTTATATCGATCAGTACCGCTGGGGCCTGCTCGCCCTGCCGCAACAGCGGACCTCAGCTGGAACCCTGGAATTCCGTCGTGGCTCCGCGATCAGCGGTTGGGTGGTCACCGAGCAAGATTCGCCAGAAAATGCAGCAGTGATTCTTCGCGCACGGACGTTCGTTCCGCCGGTGGCGCCTACAGACCGTGAGCGACTGCAGCTGATGACGCAGACGACTAAGGTCAATGATCGCGGATTTTTTCATCTTGATGCCGTGCCTCCAGGGGAGTATGTGATCGAGGTCAGCAAGAAGCCTTTTGCGACTGCGCGCGCTTCCGTTGCAGTTGCAGCGAATGCTACCACTGAGGTCGCTGACCCTCCTTTGATGCTGCGGTATCCCCAAAAGTTCGAAATTGTTGTCGAGCCCCCGGTTGCACCGGGAGGGGAGCCCTGGCAAATCACTCTAAAACAGCTTGATCACAGCTCGACCACCCTTGCAGTTCTGGCTCAAAGCCGTGTCCCCGTTGATGGTGCATGGCGTCACGACGAGGTTTCGCCTGGGCGGTATCGGGTGGAACTCGCGCAAGGTGCGACGTCCTGGTGGGCTGAAGAAATCGAACTCGAGGGGAACTTATCGCCCCACTTCGTAAAAATGTCGGTGGTCGAGATTCGTGGCGCCGTCTCTTTGGGCAAGGCTCCTCTGCCTGCCGAGCTCTGGTTTGGGGGTGAGGATGGCCTGATCTCAATCCCATTTTCTAGTGACGAGGAAGGGCGTTTTGCCGGCCACTTGCCGCATTCCGGGCGGTGGGAAGTCGACGTTCGAGCGCAACTCCAACCCCTCGAGCGCCGGCTCAAAATCGAGGTGGTCCCAAGGTCGGGCAAGTCCTACGCAGAGCTAGAGCTCAAGCTGCCCAACACGATGCTAGAGGGAGAGGTGGTCGATGAGCTCGGTCGCGGGGTTCACGCCATGGTGACCGCGCAGGGGCTTGACGACCTTGCCTGGCCGACCCGCAAAAAGACGGAAGAGGGGGGGAAATTTGCTATCGCAGGCTTACCCCCGGGACTGACGAGGGTGATTGCTGAGTCTCATGCCGAAAATGAGAACTATTATTCGGATGAAGTCGAGGCAAAGCTCGCGGAAGGCATAGCTCTCCCACGGCTTCGGTTGGTCCTCAAGCGCCAACTTAAGCTGACGGGCCGGGTCACCGCCCATGGACGCGGGGTCGCGCGTGCGCGGATCAAGGCGCAGGGAGTCCCACTTTTTGGCTTGCTGGTTTACCTCAAATCTAGCGATGCCGAAGGTCGATTCGAGGCCGGAGTGCCGGCGGGGGCTCAGGAAATCCTCCTCACGGTGGCAGCGCCTGGCTTTTCCCTGCGCATGTTACGCTTACCGGCCAGTGCTGCAGGTACGGAGCTCGAAATCCCCCTCGAAGAGGCAGGCGGTACGCTCGTGATCGAGTGGCCGGACCTCGAGATCCATGAGGGAGACGGAAATGCACCACAAATTTTCTTGCTCCACGGAGGCGCCTTCGAAGGGCTGGGTTATTTCCATTTTTGGTCCCAGTTCCATGGCGTCACCACGGCAGAGAAGCAGCGAAGAACCCTCCCCCGCATGGAACCTGGCGAGTACGCAGCCTGTGCCGTTCCAGTGGCGCAAGTCTTCACCCTACTCGCGGGTGCCGTCCAGGCCCCATGCGCCCGTGGCTCCTTGACCGCCAGCGGTGAGCTGGTACTCCGCGTGCCGCAGCGCGGGCGCACCACCGAATAGACGACATCGGAATCTCGAACATTCTCGAACTTCGGCGGTGGTGGTCGAGAAGGGGCAGCTGATATCATGACCCGATGAGGAAGTCCGACCTCGAAGCCTTCTTGCAACGTGACTGGCAGAGCGTCCAGAAACTCAAAGAGGAGTACTGGGCCGAGCGCAAGCGCAGTTTGACCCCCGCTGAAGCGCTGGCGATCGGCGATCGCTTGCGGCGGCACGTCCTCTCCTCCAAACCTGGCTGGCCGAGCGCGGCGGAACGGCGCGAGGATCTGGCCATCCATACCAAGGTCTCGGCCGCTCTGCGCCGTGTCCAACTCCGCCCAGGTTCGTGACCTCCTCGCCGCGCTCACCGCGGTGATGCGGTCGCGGCGGACGAGGTGGTACCTCTTCGGCGCCCAGGCCGTCATGGTGTGGGGCCAACCGCGGATGAGCGCTGACGTCGACGTCACGGCTGAGCTGCAGCCCGATCAGGCCCTCGATTTCGTTGCAACCATGAAGGCTGCGGGTTTCGAGCTGCGGGTTCGCGATGCTGAGGAGTTCGTGGCACGAACCCGGGTCCTGCCCTTCCTCCACCTGTCGAGCGACATGCCTCTGGACGTGGTTCTCGCCGGCCCCGGTCTCGAAGAGCTGTTCCTCGATCGGGCCGTCGAGGTCGAGCTGGACGACCTCAAAGTGCCGGTCATCAGCCCAGCTGACCTCATCGTTTCGAAGATCCTCGCAGGTCGGCCCAAGGACCTCGATGACGTTCGCGGCATCTTGCGCGAGCGGCTGCCGTCGCTCGACTTGGACCGTGTTCGCGAAACGCTCTCGCTGCTAGAGCAGGCATTGGGGCAGAGCGACTTGACCCCGGCCTTCGAAGCAGAGCTCAGGACGGTTAGCCCATGACAGCGCATTTCGGCCACTTCAGCAGTGAGCCAGGCCACGGTTGCGTGATTTAACCAATCTGATCAACTGCTCTGCAATCCTCGCCGAACCGCTTCCGATTCCGCTTATCCGATCTGGCCGACGGGCTAAGCTCTGACCAGCGGCAGGCATCTTCCTTCACGGTGAAGGGCATGACCCGCTGCCAAGGAGCGCAGTATGTTCGGATTCTGCAAGTGGCAAGGTTCTAAAAAGCGTTTGGCCGCCTGGGCGCGTCACCGGGCGGACTCTCTGGGGTGGGCGTGCGCCTCAACGGCTCCGCGCGGGCCAGCATATCGGCCGGGTCTGGACCCCTTGGGCGCAGCCTATCGATCTTGCATCGATGCCTTGGGCTCAGGGTACCGGCCGTTTGTGGACCCCTTGGGTTTAGGGTACAGGCCGTGCGTTGATCCCTTGGGCTCAGGGTACAGGCCGTATTTGGACCCCTTGGGTTAAGGTTCAAGCCCAGCGAGCACCGCGGCTGCCACCGCTTGGTTCGCGGTTGCCGCCAATGAGTTCGCGGGTTCAGCGGGCCCGGAGCAAGGTTGGTGCCTTGGGCTTGAGTTCGTCAAGCCGGACGCTCCGATCCTTTGCGAGGGCCCTGGTCGCCGCCAGTAGTTCTGCAGCCAGCTTGGCCGGGAGAACTCCCGTTTCTGCGACGCCTCGTAAAAGCTCGACTGCCGCGCCCGCTGCCGGGCGCTGGCCGCAGGCCTCGAACAGAGGGAGCGCCTCAATGGCGAAACTGGCGGCGATGTCTTCAAGCCCAAGCAGGGCAAACACCACGGCTAGGTCACAGGTGACTGCGAGCGCATAGCCGGTCGCGTGGAGCTTGACGAAGCCGTTTCGTGCCTCCGTCAATTTGCTGCGCGCAGCTGCCAGATCCTCTGCCTTGAGCCGGACTTGCCCTTCGGCCCAAGCCACAGAAGCCTGGAACAGGGGTTGTTGGTGGAGCCGGGGCCCGAGTAAACTGCGCGCTTCTGCCACTACCACCTGCGCCGCCTCGATCCGGCCCAACGCAAGGAGGGAATTGACTTGCAAGTTCATTGTAGTCATCCACAAGTGGTCGTCGTTCAGTTCCAGCGCCCGCCAAGCAACCTCAGCGAGGATCGCTAGCACAGCTTCAGGCCGACTTTCCTGCTCGTAGGTGATCGCCTTCACCACCAGCGCTTCGGCCAATGCCTTGCGCGCATCCGTGACCTGGAACAACTCAATCGCGCGCTCGGCGCCTGCGCGCGCGGCTTCGTGTCGCCCCAGGTAGCTGTCCAGATTGGCACTGATCAGACAAATCTCTCCTTCGACTCTGGGGGCAGGATTCTGCGGTAGCAGGCCTCGGGCGGTTTGCAAAGCTCCCTCAGCCAGCGCAAAGTCGAGGGCCTGTACGTGCTGGTTGGCCACCCACGCCCACGCGCGTGCCCGCAGGTTGCTCTCCACCAGCGGAGTCGCTCGCGGCTCATTCTTTTCGATCAACTGCTCCGCGGCATTGGCCACCAAAATCCCGAACCTGCGATCAATCCGGCCCGCTTCCCGGGTTGCTTCGCGCAGACACTCGAACGCCAGCTCCAGGCAGACCCACTCCTTGGTCTTGTGCATCTGATCGGTTTCTGGCAGGTCCTTGATCTCCGCCCACGCCTGATCCAAAAAGCTGGCATCTGCTTTCGCCAGCGGCAAGGGTTGGGCGGTTGTACCTTCCGAACGAGAAATCCCCTCGTCGATCGCTTGGCGGATGATCGCGAGTTGGTCCGGGTGCGGATACTGCCGTACTAGGTGTCTTGCGAGCGCCGCCAGGCTTTCCTGATCCAATTTCCCCTCCAACAAGTCTCTCAAGTAGGTCAAGTCAAGGCGTGGGCACTGGGCTTCTCCGGAGGCGACAGCCGGGGATTCCTGCTCGGCGGCAGCCTGCTTGCGGAACTCGCTTGGGGACAAACCTGTCCATTGCCTGAACTGCCGACGGAGTACCTGGGCATCTGAGAAACCCGCATGCACTGCGATATCGAGCGAGTCCATGCGGGTCTCGATCAGGAGGCCTCGCGCTACCCGCAGGCGATACTCCCGCAGCAGCGCAAACGGAGTCTTGCCCAAGGCCCTGCGAAACTGGATGCTGCAGTTGTGATCGCGAATCCCCGCTTCCCGGCGCAAGAGTTGGGTGTTGAAGTTGGAATCGAAAAGGTGCGTCTCAATCACCGTCAGCATCTTCTGGACATCCCGGCGCGCACCCAGCCGGTGGGCTGCGATCTCACGCCGGACCTCTGCTGCCAACCTCTCGAGGGTTTTCCAATCGGCATCCCAAAGCATTTCGGCACCTCCACAGGCGTCAAGTAGGTACTCTTGTGAAAGCAGCCCTGGCCAAGTGGGCGCTCACGTCAAGCTCGCCGGAATCCGTCTGGCGCTCTGAGGTACCGGAAAAGAATCCTAGTTGAAGAATCTGACGCCAGTTAGAAGATTCTACTGATTCAGCGCTGCAAGGGATAGGAGGTAGGCAAATAAGACTGGGGGGGAATTGAGAAGCTGACCAGGTGGGCTGGCACCGCGGTTTCCTCGGCACCGCGGCTTCCTCGTACCCGACGGAGGGGGTGATGGGCTCAAGCATGAGGCCCGCACGGCTAAATGCTAGGCAAAAATAGCAGGAAGCTCTGTGCAGACCAAGCTTTCAAGTTGGCGGGTTGGCGGGAGACCCCAGATCATGAGCCGGCGGTGGCCAGGTGGGCGCTGGCATCGGACGCCTGGGCTTGACGGCGGCCGGCTGCGACGTCGACTTTGAGCAAGATCAAGCCGCCGACCACGAAAAACGCGATCACCGACAGAATCGCTTCGCGGCTGGTGCCGGTGAGCTCGATCATCAAGCCGAAAATCAGAGGTCCGAAAATGCCAGCAAATTTCTCGAAGACGGAAAAGAAGCCAAAAAACTCCGCGGCCTTGTGCTTGGGCACCATCGACGCAAACAGCGAACGGCTCAGCGCCTGAGCCCCACCTTGAACCATCCCGACGAGCGCCGCAAGCAAGTAGAACTGTTCGATGGTTTCCATGGTGTAGGCCACGATACTGATCCCGACGTAGACCACGAGCGCCCCGAGGATGGAGCGTTTGGCCCCGATTTTGTCGGCCAGGAGCCCAAAGAAGATGGCAAAGGGAATGCCTACGAACTGCACCACGAGAATCGCGACGATCACGTTGTCTTGCGGCAAACCGCGGGTGGTCGCGTAGATCGCAGCCATGCGGATGATGGTGCCGATGCCGTCGTTGTAGATCAGCATCGCGAGCAACATCTTGCAGGCCTGATTGTAGTTGCCGCGGAGTTCGTGGAAGGTCTCCCAGAGCCGTCTGACCATGATCTTCGGCACGCTTTGGCCCAGGCGTTCGTCGGCTTCGAGCTGACGCGGTGGCTCGGGAATACGACGGAAAAGCGGGATCGAGAAAAGCGCCCACCAGACGGCGACGCTCAAAAACGACAGCCGCGTCGCCAGGCCGGCGTCGGCAATGCCGAAGCGTTGGGGGGCCTGGATCCACGCCAGGTTGACGATCAAAAGCAGGCCGCTGCCCAAGTAACCGAGCGCGTAGCCAGCGGTTGAAACCCGGTCCATCTCATGGTCGCGCGCGATGTGGGGCAAGAGGGCGTCATAAAAAACAAAGCTGGTCGAGACGCCGATATTACCCAAAGCGAAAAGGACCAGCGCGAGCTTCCAGTCGCCGCGCTCGATCGCGAACATCGCTGCGGTGGCCAAGAGACCCAAGAGCAAGAACCCGCCCATCAGCTGCTTGCGCCGTCCGAGAAAGTCGGCCAAAGCCCCGAGCAAGGGTGAACCCACCGCGACCAACGCGAGCGCGATCGCGGTGGTGAGCGAAAAGTAGGAAGTGGCCTGTTCCTTGCCGAGGTCGGCAGCTGCGACGTTTTGGTAATAGATCGGGAAAATGGTGGTGATGATCACCAAAATGAACGCCGAATTGGCCCAATCGTAAAGCGCCCAAGCGCGCAGCTCCGGACGATCGAGCCCGCAGCGCTTGAGCACGGCCAAGAAACGAGGGGACATCAGGGCCTTTCGCTTTGACGAGCGTTACAGCAACAGCGCAGGGCTTCAAGTCTCCAAGAACGCTTGCAATTTCGAAGCACGGCTCGGATGCCGCAACTTGCGCAGGGCCTTCGATTCGATTTGCCGAATGCGCTCGCGGGTCACGTTGAACGAACGGCCCACCTCTTCCAAGGTGTGCTCCGAACGCTCGTCGCCCACCCCGAAGCGCATGCGCAAGACCAGTTCTTCGCGCGGGGTCAAGGTCTTGAGCACGCCCATGGTCTGGTCGCGCAAGTTGGACGAGACCACGGACTCGACCGGCGAGACGGCATTTTTGTCTTCGATGAAGTCGCCCAGATGGCTGTCTTCCTCCTCGCCGATCGGCGTCTCGAGCGAGATCGGCTCGCGCGCGATCTTCAGAATTTTTCGGACTTTATCGAGCGGCAGATCCATCCGTTCGGCGATTTCCTCCGGCGTCGGTTCCCGTCCGAGCTTCTGCACCAGATGGCGCGACGTCCGGATGAGCTTATTGATGGTTTCGATCATGTGAACCGGAATACGGATCGTGCGCGCCTGGTCGGCAATGGCGCGCGTGATCGCCTGACGAATCCACCAGGTGGCATAGGTGCTGAACTTGTAGCCCCGCTTGTATTCGAATTTATCCACCGCCTTCATCAGGCCGATGTTGCCTTCCTGGATGAGATCCAGAAATTGCAGCCCGCGGTTCGTGTATTTCTTGGCGATACTGACGACGAGTCGCAAGTTCGCTTCCACCAGCTCGGCCTTGCCCCGCTTGACCTTCTCCTCCGCCACGTCCAAGTGCTTGACGGCATCCTTGATTTCCTCGCCCGATACCAGCGCTTCTTCAGTTTCCAGCTGGCGAATCTTGGCTCTGGCGGCCTGATACACCTTCTTGATGTCCTGAAGGTTCTCTTCAGACACGCCGGTCCGGCGCTTCACCGCCAGCAGATCTTTGCGTTCCCGGCAGAGCTTCCGCAGCAACTCGGCGCCGGCCTCCCCGCCGACGCCCAATCGCCGCTGGCAACTAACGATCTCCCGCTCGGCAGTGCGAATCTGAATGGCCATTTCACGGACGCGCTGCACCATGCGATCTTTGAGCACGCCGTGCAGATTCACCGCCTCCATCTTATCCACGACCTGTTCGCGAATGGCGTCGATCTGCTTCTTGATCTTTTTCAGCTTGCCGGGGTCCTTGGCCGCCTGACGCGATTTCTCATAGAGCCCCTTCAAAGAAGTGGAGACTTTGCGGACCGAGTTCAGGCCCTCCAGCGTTTTGATGCGCAGCTCTTCGTAGTCCTTCTCGACTTCCTCTTCTTCAAAATCCTCTTCCGTTTCGACAATGGGCACGATTTCACGGACGTCGATCTTGCCGGTCTTGAGCTGTTCGCGAAGCGAGAG
>CAZCOV010000094.1:14413-18280 GCA_964499975.1 uncultured Thermoanaerobaculia bacterium | reverse complement strand
CTCCAGCCGAACCCGCACTGCGGGACAGCGAGGAACGATTTCGCCTGATGGTCGACAGCGCGCCGGTCATGCTGTGCCTGTCCGGCTCGGATGGGCGTTTCTCTTTTTTCAACACCCCGTGGCTCGAATTCACCGGCCGGGGTCTGGAGCAAGAGCTCAGCTGGGGATGGTTTGCGGGGCTGTGGCCAGAGGATCGGGATGTCTACTGGCAACGCTACGCGGCTTCATGCCATGCGCGGCAACCGTTCGAAACCGAGTTCCGACTGCGGCGGGCCGACGGTGAGTTCCGCTGGATCCTCAACAAAGGGGTGCCACGGTATACCCCCGAGGGGCACTTTGCCGGCTACATCAGTTCGTGCGTCGACATCACCGAGCGCAAGCAGACGGAAATCGCGCTGGCCCGCTTCCGAGCGGTGATGAACCATGCGGGGGCAGCCATCTTCATCACCGACGCGAGCGAGGGCCGGCTGATCGACGTCAACGACACCGCTTGCCGTTGGTTGGGGCGGCCCTATGACGAAATGCTCAAGCTGCGCGCGTGCGATTTCGCTGATACCCTCAACCTCCACGTCCACGACCCCTGGACCCTGACCGCGGACGACCTCGCTTTCAGCACGAGGCGCGCGGTCGAACGCCCGCACATGTTCAAGGAGACTTTCCAGCGCCGACGTGACGGCAGCACCTTTCCTGTCGAGATCTTGATTTCGCGCAAGGAATTCCAGGGCGAGCAGTATTTGCTGGTGGTGGCGCGGGACATTGCCGAGCGCAAACGCGCGGAGGAAAGCATCCGGGCGTCCGAGAAGAAGCTGCGCCAGCTGACCCGCCATCTCCATGCCGTGCGCGAGGAGGAGCGCAAGCGCATCGCCCGCGAGATCCACGACGAGTTGGGGCAGACTTTGACCGCGCTCAAGCTGGATTTGTCGTGGTTGTCGGCCAGGAAGCGGAAGCGCGAGCTGCTCCCCCGCATGTCCTCCCTGATCGATCATGCGATCGCCACGGTGCAGCGGATCTCTGCGGACTTGCGCCCGCAGGTTTTAGACGACCTGGGGCTCGCAGCTGCGCTCGAGTGGCACGCCCAGCAGTTCATCCGACCTCTGGGCATCGCTTGTCGGTTCGCTGCGGATCTCGATCGCATCACCCTGGCGCCCGAGCGGGCGGCGCAAATGTTTCGCATTTTTCAAGAAGCGCTCACCAACGTGGTCCGCCATGCAGGAGCCACCGAAGTGCAGATCGAACTCACCGCTGAGAACGGGAAGCTGGTCTTGAAAATAGAAGATAATGGCCGCGGGATCTCCCCGACAGAGCTCGCGGATATGAGCTCGATCGGCTTGCTCGGGATGCGCGAGCGCGCTCGTCTGTGCGAGGGAGATCTGCTGATCGAAGGGGTGTCCGGCGGCGGCACCAAAGTGGTGGTGACCATCCCGCTCGGGGTTTGAGCCGTTTGAGCCTGTAGCTCGAGCATGTGAGATGATTTGGGAACGGATCGGCGCAGTTAAAGGTGCAATTTTGGGCGCATTTTGAGCAGTTTAAATTGTAGAAGCCGGACCGCTCGGGTTAGACTGCGCAGGCCAAACGGTGCTACCGGACGGTTGGCCTTCAAGCTGGACCCGTCAAGGTAGGAGGGGACCATGATCAAAATCGTGATTGCAGATGATCATCCGCTGGTGCGCGAAGGGATCCGCCGGATCGTCGAAGGAGCGGAAGGGGTCAAGGTGGTGGCTGAGGCTGCGACCGGGCGTGAGGCCGTCCACCGAGTGCGGGAAACCAAACCGGACGTCCTGCTCCTCGACATTTCGATGCCAGAAGGCGGCGGCATCGAGACGCTGCGCAACGTCAAGGACAAGACTCGGGTCTTGATCTTGAGCATGCATCCAGAGGACCAGTATGCGATCCGCATGCTCAAGGAAGGAGCCTCCGGCTACTTGAGCAAGAGCAGCGCCACCACCGACTTGATCGACGCGATCAAACGGGTCCACTCCGGACGCCGCTATATCAGCCCGACGCTGGCCGACAGGCTGGCCGACACCCTCGACTCGGGTTTCGAGGAAGACCCCCACGACAAGCTTTCTGCCCGCGAGCTGCAGATCCTGTGCATGATCGGTTCAGGCAAATCCGTGTCGCAGATCGGCGAAGAGCTGCTGATCAGCGTCAAGACGGTGAGCACCCATCGCACGCGGATCCTGGAGAAGATGGGCATGAAGCACAATCTCGATTTGATCCGCTACGCCGTGTCCAAGGGTTTGGTCCCGGATTGACGGCCCGCGCCCGGGTCAGTCGGCAATCTCCAGCCACTTGAACCAGATCGGGTGACGGCTCTTGTACCAGCGCAAGACCGTGCGGATGAGTTCCTTTTTGGCCGGCGGCATCACCGCGTCGTCGATCCGCGCGAGGTTAACGCGGATGCCATTGTCGCCGAAAAAGTCGAGCGCATCGAGGCACAGGGTCTGAAGCTCGTTGCGGATCCGCCCCGAATCCGAGGCCTTGACCGCGCGAGTGCGAAAATCCTCCCCCGCGTAGAAGCGATCGAGCAATGGCGAGAAGACCAGACGGCTCTGCTCCAGAGTTTCGAGCAAGCGCAAAGTGAGGGTAGTTGTGCTCAGGCCCTGCCGCGAGGCTGCGCGCACCGTCACCCGGTAGCTGTGCTCGCCCACCGCTTCGACTCCGGGATGACCGCTGTAAGGATCGTCGAGCATGAAACCCGAGATCGCGAGCACTTGCCAGCGCTTGCGCGGAAAGAAGTCGTCGATCGTGACGCTCCGTTTGTGGCAAGGCATGCCGGCCGCGCGCGCGGCCAGGAGCGAGGCGCGGTATTGCTCGAGAGTGGCCGGGGGGAGTTCGTGACCGGCCAGCGCGACGAGGTCCTGCGCAAAGCTCGGAGCCTGCGGGTCGAGGCCGATCACCAACCGTTCGCGCGCGGTCGATAACTTGAAAGCCGAAGTGAACAAGCACAGGGAGCTGGTCAGACCGAGCAGGGGGTCGAGGCTGGCGGCCTGGATCGCTTCGGCCGAAGCGGCATAGCCATCGCAGAGGAAGAGGTGGAGCTGGCCCGCGGCATCGTAGCGCGGCCCGACGCAGAAAACCGGAGCATAGGTGCCGGAATCGGTGAACACCCGTCCGCCGTCCGGAAGTTGCTCGTCGGGTTCGATCAGCCGGACGCCCAGGGCTCGCCACTCAGCCCATAACGGGGCCAAGCGACCCTCGCGGCTTTTGCCACCCAGAGTCCAGATGTGAATGCGGTCCGGGGAAAGGCCGGGATACGTGGCGAGGAGCGCTGCGAGGACCCGCTCGCGCGGGGTGTGGTAGTCGAGCAGAAGCGCTTGCGCGGCAGCCTGGTCCACGACTTCGCGCGGCACAATCAAGGTGCCGATATAACCCTCATAAGGTTGGCTCACGGTGAGCGGCTGGTCATAAACGTGGAGGATCGTCATCGGTCCGGTGGCCTTGCCTTGGGCAAAGCGCGAAGTGTTCTCGAGGGTATCGATCGCGGCTCCCCACAAGGTCAAGCGGGCGGTTTGCAAGTCCTGCCAGAAGTCGTCGAAGTGGTAAGCGGGGTCATTGAGCAGGCGGTGGACCCGGCGATCGAGGAAGTTGGCGACTTGCGGTCGGGCATAGACCCGCCCAAAACCGAGGAGGGGGTTCGAGCCCATTTCGGGAGTCTCGCCGGCTTTGGGCATCAAGCCTTCCCCCAGGCTGACCATCAAGGCATGGTTTTCCGGCAGGTTGCGGGTCAAACACCACAAGGCTTCGCTCAAAGCATAAGACGACATGGCATCCGCGTCTTTCTTGACCCGGTTGAGGGTCTCGGGGTCTTGCCCCCGCCCTTCGCCATAACGGCCAAAGAGCCGGGTCCCGAGCGCGGTCACCGCC
>CAZCOV010000094.1:0-14403 GCA_964499975.1 uncultured Thermoanaerobaculia bacterium | reverse complement strand
TCCCCGGGTCGGGCGCGCGGTATCGCACGACGGCGAGCGCCGGCCCCACGAACGACGCTGCGCCTGGGTCGTCTGGTGCGCTGATCTCGACGTCTTCCAGCCAGAGATGAAAGCGGCTGAGGATCGGTCGGGTGTCGAACGCCCACTGCGCGATGCGGTCTTGACGCGATGCTTCCATGCATCCTCCAAGCAGTTAGGGGTTGGACGGCCTGCTGCCGGGCACGAGCGAGAGGGCAAGGTCGAGCGTGCCGGGTTCTGAGCCAGTTGTGGAGAGGATAGCAGGAAGCTGCGCGCGGATGGCGAATTGCCGCCGCACGGGCCGCATGGGCCGTACGGGTAACGTGGTGAAATTTCTACCTGATTCTTCTGGTCAACTCTGGCCAAGGTCAGATTATTTCTGTCGGTGCTACAGATTAGGTCCTACGCTAGACCTCCAGGGCCAGGGCGCCCCGCGCCATGGTGGCGCGGAAGCTAGCCTGGCAAAATGGGTAAGCCTATGTCGCCAGACAGCAGCAGGAAGTATCGGTGTGTCGATCCCAAGGGAGCGCCGCTCCCCCGGATGTATCCCATCGTCGATCCAAGCAGTTAGATCATTGACGACCGAGGCCGGTCGAGACCAAGGCTCGGCTGGCCTCTCCTCATTCAACTGAGATCGTTGGATTCTGGCGGCTTCTCTGGAGTGCCTTGTTGATTGCGAGCAGGACATCCTTCGTAAGAGTTCCTTGCTCCAGGCATTTCTTCAGCTGTGCCCTGGCAGCTCTCGCTTCGGGACGGAAACTGAGGGAATCCAACAATGGGATCAGCTCTGCAGAGAGCAAGCTCGCTTCAAAGGATCGCTGTCGATCTGCCAGGATAATCGCCATCTCCAATGAAACCATGGCAGCATGATCAAAATACTTCAGCTCCAGAAAGCCAGCTCGCGTGGCGGCCAACTTTTGAAGGCAACCGTCAATATCCCCCTTGCAGCCATCGAGCCGACCTTCTAACAACACCACCGAGTATAAGTGGTACTTCGAGCCTAAAACTTCGGCCAGTTTTTTGGCCTCAGCAATTGCTTGTTCAGCACTGGCCGAAGCCTTGCTATCCAGGCTCATGATCGCACTGATATGAACGAGCGAGTATCGAAGGTGGTTGACGCGACCTGTCGTAGCCTGTAGCGCTTGCTGGATATCAGCCAATGCAGCCGGAGCGTTCTCAAGCAAGTGATGCAAATACGCTCGCATCCCGAGATATTTCGCGAGTTCTTGCGGATCACCACTACCGGGAAATATCGCAACCGCCTTGTTTTCCAGATCCAATGCCTCGGTAGTCTGGCGCTGGTCCCATCGAAGAGTTGCTTTTAGGTGCAAGAACCCAGCATAAACCCCAGGATCCGGATCCTCGGGCAAGCGTGCCTCCGCAGCACAGAAAGCTCTTTCTGCTCCGCCCAAGTCGAGTACCAGCCGCTTCGCGTTGCCAACGCAGCTCCAAGCTTCTGCTTCAAGCAGCGCGAGCGTCCGCTGGTCGTAGGCACTGCCTACGGCAAGCGCGCGCACGCTCTCAATGACCAGTTCCGCGATCTCCACCCCACGCTGGCGATTGTCGCGCCCGGCTTCGAGATACTGCCGTTGCAACAACACAAACAGCGCTGGAGTCTTGAACTGACCATGGCGACGGACTGCTCTGGGCCGTTCCACTGCCGGAAGCTTCTTGATTTGCTCCCACAGCTGCTCGGCGCGTAGCTGGTCGAGGGTCGTGACTTCCGGGGGATAGGAATTGTTCAAGAGAGCTGCATCGTTGGTGGATTCCCCTGCGCCGCTTCCTGCCGGAGCTTGTACAGCTACCTCCTGAGCCCGCAAATGAAACTCCGCCACTTTGAGGGTCGAGGGGTAGGTCACGAAAAGTTCGTTTGCCAATACTATCGGCTTCCTCGCCCTTCAAGCCGCCATCGAGGGCACGCGCCATGATCTCCGACCGCTGCCCCAGCGCATCGCGAAGCACCGGATTGAGGACCTGGGCATCGGCGAAACGCAATCTCAACGGCTGCTTGCGGCGAAAGGCTGTTGGCTTCGCATTGCACCATCCCCGGAAAGTCGAATGGAAGCGCCGAGGGTCACGGTAGCCCAAAAGCTCCGCGACTTCGTGAACCCGTAGATTGGTGTCACACAATAGCCGAGCCGCGGTCTCCATCCGGAGCTCCCTGATGTAAGCAGCAAGGGGGAGTCCGAGCTCAGAGCGACAAAGGGTCGTGAAGTTATGGTCGCGAATGCCGCAGGCGTTCTTGACCTGCTCCGCATCGATGTTGGGGTCGAAAAGGTGCTCTTCCAAAAAAGCCAGAACTGGCTTAACCCGGTCTGAAGCGAATTCTCGATCCCTGCGCAACCGATCCATCGTGGTGGCAGCAGCTTTCTCGAACAAGCTTTTTGCTCTTTCCGTGATCATTTTAACTCCTCTGAACCATTGCGGGGCTGCGCAGCTGGAAGTTCGGTGGGCATCCCTCAGCGCCAGCTGGGTTGACTCGAGTCTGGGGCTAGGCTACTGCAAAAGCCTACCGTGGTCCAGCGGTCGCCAGAGTCCGCCGCCCCGCGCCGCCGTTCGGGAACCCGGCTACCCGGCTACGGGGTGGGCTCGCCGTAGCGGAGCGCGAGGAGGTGGGCCGAATTCTCGGACAGGGTCACCACGTAGAGGTCATCGAATTCATTGTCTTCAATCGTCGGCACGTCGGCAATCCCCAAGGCGCGGATGGCTTCGGGCACTCGGTTGCTGTGACTGACCGCGACCACGACTTGACCGCGATGTTCCGCGCGAATCCGCGCGGCCAGCGTGGGGCCGTAGTCTGGACCGGCATCGAGGGTTGCCACCGTGAGTCCCAGCCGCTGCGCCAGGGGCTGCGCGGTTTCCTGCGTCCGGCGGTACGGGGTGGCGTAAATCGCCTCGACTCCGGCTTCCCCCAAGACCTGTGCGAGGTGCTTCGCGCGGCGCCGTCCTGCCGCGCTGAGCTTCGGGTCCTCGGCGGTCGCGGACGCTTTTTCGGCGTGGCGGAGCAAGATTACCGTGGTCCAGCTGGTGGAGTTCGCAGGTGCGGGAACCGGGACGGTTTGCCCGTTCTGAGCCAGCCCAACGGCTGCGAGGAGCATTGCGGGGAGGAGAGCACCGAGGATTACTGGGCGTGTGCGCTGCAACATGTCAGGAGCCTCCACTTCTGGGTTGGCGTAGCGTCCTCAGAGCCGCAAGAGCGTTATCTGCCGGCCCTGGTGGGTGAGTTCGCTCTGGCTGAGTCGCTCGGTCAAGGGGGGTGCAGTGCGGCGGCCGTCGAAGAGCACCAGGGTGCCGGAAGCCAGCCCCAGCCGTTCTAGGTAGGCGGTGAGCTGGTTGAGTCCCTGGTCCAGGGGATCGCGCTGGCCGTCGCGCCAAACCTTGAGTTCGATCGCCCAGCGCTCGATGCCTTGGGGTCCGGGCCAGCGGACGCAGAGATCGATGCGTCTACGGCCTACCGCGTACTCGCGGTCGATGAACCCGCCGCCGTTGACCACCTTGTGTACGAAGGCCATGAATACCAGCTGCGCCGCGGCTTCGGAGTAGGGCGCGCGGGCCAAGAACGACTCGGCGTGCTCGCGCCAAAAGGTTTGGAAATCGCTGAGCAAACCGGCAAAGTCGAGGCGCCCGTCCGCGTCCACGTAGGGTCGGGGCAGGCAGAGGGAGTACTCCAACACCTCGGTCAAGACGCGGGGGATGATCTCGCGGTAAATCGGATTGGCGATTTCGAGTCCGGCAGGAGTGGGGTTAACGAGGCCGAGGTCGCGCACCAGGGCGACGTCGTCTTGCAGGACGTCGCCAGCGAGGATCTCCCCCGCGAGAATCGGGGCGATGACTTTTTGCACGCGAGGTTCGAGCAGGCGCGCGACTAACGAATCAAGGTGGGTGTCGCGGCGCTGGATCAAGAGCTCTTTGGCGGCATCGAGGGTGTCCGCGTCGATCGGTCGTTGGCGGTCGGGGACCAGTTTCTCGACGGCTTGCCGGGCGAGCGCGTTGACCAGCCAGGGCTGACCCCGGGTGAGCTCGAAAGCGTGGGCTTGGGCCGCCGCAGTGAAGACTTGCCCGGTGGCGGCGGTGTGCTGTGCGTAAAGTTCGGCGACTTCATCTGCGGTAAAATCGCGCAAAGTGAGCGACTCGGCCTTGATGTTGAAGGGCGACGCCGACCCCAACGTCCCGTGGCCGTGAAAATCCAGCCGGTAGTCGCGCACATCGCGCATGCCGATCAAGGCCACCGACTGGGGAAACCCCCGGGGACGATCGTCGTAGCCCGAGCGCAGCTGGCGCAGCACCGAGAGCAAGACGTCGGCAGCGAGGGCGTCGATTTCGTCGAAAAAAACCACCACGGGCCGCGGTGAGACTTCGGCCCAGCGCCGCAATAAGTCGCGCAACCGGCTTTCCGGGGGTACGTCCGTGACCGCGGGCGGCCGCAAATCCGGGGGTAGGGCTTGCTCGGCCCGCTGGCGTAAGTTGTCGAGAATGCCCGCAATCGAGCCGTCCAGGTCGGACTCCGCTTTTTGGCCGATCTCGCAAGTCGTGAGCAAGGCGGCGTACCGCCCTTCGGCCGTGAGGCGTTCGGCCAGCGCGCGCAAGCTGGTGGTCTTGCCCACCTGGCGCGGGGCGTGGACCACGAAGTAGAGCTGCTGCTCGATGAGCGTCCGCACCTCGGGCAGGCGTCGCTCGGGCGGCAGCATGTAGTGCAGGTCCGGACGACACGGGCCGGCGGTGTTGAAGTAACGCGCCATCACTAGACAATCTAGCACGGATTCAAGCGGCCCTTGCTCCCGAGCGAGCGGTTGTGTAGAGTTGCCGGTCTCTCCGCTCAAAGCGGGCTGGAAAGGAGACAGACGGTGGCGCTCAAGTGGCTACGCGACAACCTGAAATCACTGACCTGGATTCTCTGGGTCGTCATTTTCGTTTTCGTTGCGCTCATCTTCTTCGGGTGGGGTGGGATCAACCAGCAGCGGCAGGATACCCAGGACAACGTGGCGGCAACGGTCGGCGGCGAACAAGTCACGTATGGTGAATTCGCGCAGCAATACCGCAGCCTCGAGAACTTCTATCGCCAGACTTTTGGCGAGCAGTTCAACAGCGAGCTGGCCAAGCAGCTCAATTTGCCGGTGCAAGCGCTCGACCAGGTGATCAACCGCAAAATCTTGCTGATCGAAGCGCGCAAAGCCGGGTTGCGGGTCAGCGATCAGGAAGTCAGCCAGACGATCCTCGAATACCCGATTTTCAAAACCGAAGCCGGGCACTTCGTGGGCGACCAGGAGTACCAGCGCATCATCCGCCGCTCCTTGCGCCAGAGCGTCCAGGAGTTTGAAGCGTCAGTGCGCGAAGAACTGCTGCTCGGCAAACTCAATGCGCTCCTCGCTAAGACCGCTTACGTGAGCGACGCCGAAGTCGAGCAGGCGTATCGCAAAGACGCGGAGAAGGCCAAGATCCGCTTTGTGCATCTCCCGGCCAGCGAGTTCATCCAGCAGGTCACGGTCGAACCCGCGGCGGTTGAAGCCCACTTCACCGCGCACCGGGCGGAATACGAGGTCCCGGCCCAGCGGGTGGTCCAGTACATCGTGGTCGATGCCGCGGAAATGCGCCGGCAAATCGACGTCCCGGAAGCGGACCTCAAAACCTACTTTGATCAGCATTCCGACGAATTCAAAGTCGAAGAGCAAGTGCGCGCGCGGCACATCCTGAAAAGGGTCACGCCCGACCAGCCGGAAGCACAAGCAGAGGCCGTCCTGCTCGCAGCCCGCAAGCGGATCGAGGCCGGCGAAGATTTCACCGCGCTCGCCAGCCAGTTGTCCGAAGACGAAGGCACGGCCAGCCGCGGCGGGGACCTCGGTTTGTTCGCGCGCGGCGCCATGGTCAAGCCCTTCGAGGACGCGGCGTTTGCCGCGCCAGTCGGCACGCTGGTGGGGCCGATCAAGACCGATTTCGGTTATCACTTGATCCGCGTCGAAGAGCACCAAACGGGCGGCCTGGAGCCTTTTGAGAAAGTCCGAGAGCGGATCCGCGCCCGCCTGCTGGGCGAACGGGTGGACGAACTGGCGGAAGCCAAAATCCGCGACCTTGCCCAGCGCATCGAGAAGGACAAGCTGACCAGCGAAGAGCAACTCCAGAAGCTGGCGCAAGAGGAGAGCTTGAAGCTGGAGACGACGCAGCCTTTCGGTCGCAACGACGTGGTCCCGGGGATTGGCCGGGTTCAACCTTTCCTCAAAGCGGCTTTCGAACTGGAAGCGGGCAAGACTTCGGCACCGATCAAGATCCCGCGCGGCTGGGCGATTCTCGCCCTGAAAGAGACCCGCGCGCCGCGTTTGCCCGAGCTGTCTGAAGTGCGCACCAAGGTCGAAGCGGATGTCAAGCAGGAACGGATGAAGTCCGCCAGTCTGCTGCGGCTGCGCGAGCTGCGCCAGAGCAACGCCACGCTCGACGCGATCGCGGCAACCCTGAGCCTCGAGGTCAAGGACAGCGAGGAGTTCGGCCGGCAGGGGACGATCGGCATTTTGGGCCGGGTGCCGGAGGTCGCAAACGCTGCGCTGTCCTTGGAAGTTGGACAGCTGGGCGGACCTTTTGCCACCACCAACGGGGCCGTGCTGTTCGAAGTGGTCGAGCGCAAGAAGTTCGACGGCGCGGCGTTTGCCGCGGCCAAGGAGCAGACCCGCCAGCGGACCGAGAGCGAGCGCTTGAATCAGATCCTGGCCTCGCTCATCGAACTGCGGCGCAAGGATTTGGAACCGCAGTACGACCCTCGCTTGCTCAAGGAGTTCGGGATCCAAGGTCAGGAGATGGGCTAGCCGAGCCATGATCGGCTACCTCCGAGGAATTCCGCTCAAAATCACCCCTGGCGAGGTTGTACTCGACGTCCAAGGGGTGGGTTATCTGGTCCACGTCCCGCTGTCGACGTTTTATGAGTTGCAGCAGCAGACCGCGGGACCGTTGGGGCTGTTCGTCCACACCCAGGTCCGCGAGGACGCGATTGCGCTGTTCGGTTTCTTCACCGAACGCGAAAAACAGCTTTTCGAAAAGCTGATCTCGGTTTCCGGGGTGGGCCCCAAGCTGGCCCAAACGGCGCTTTCGGGGATGTCGGCGGATGATCTGGTCAGCGCGCTCCGCCAGGGCGACACCGCCCGCTTGAGCCGCATTCCCGGAATCGGCAAGAAGACCGCGGCGCGGCTGGTTGTCGAACTCAAAGACAAGGTCGATGAACTGGCGACCGCCTCCCAGCCGTCACCCACGGTCAAGGCCGCGGGTCCTGCCACCGACAGCGAACTGGTGGCGGCCTTGGTCGGCCTCGGCTACCGTGCGGTCGATGCTCAGCGCGCGGTCGAGCAAGTCAGTCGTCAGAGCGGCGACCTGCCCTTTGCTGAGCGTCTGCGCGAAGCCCTCAAGCTGCTTTCGCGGGTCTAGATGAGCTGCGGTCCCCGTCCCTTACCTTTATCACCATTTCGCCAGCTGCCAACTTCGGGGATTCTCTGTCAAACTAAGGGGATCCCGCTCCCCGACTGAGTGGTGCTGAGGCGGGCTTCGAGTGACGGTGTGCAACGTAACGACCGCTGGACCCAAACGATTCTGCTCTTGGCGGCCTTGAAGGTCGGTTTGGGCATCCTATGCTTTTTCGGCGATCCCGAAATCGCGGTTCCCAGCCCCCAGCTGCGCGGTATCCGCGTCGGCATCTCCCTCCCGCCAGAGGTCAACTTGGTCCAGCTCCTGGCGTTCGGCGCAGCCAGCGGTCTCATGCTGGTGGGCGGCAAGCGCGACCGGTCCGCGGTTTTCTTGGGCTGTTTCTTCCTCGCCAGCGGTTCGAGCTTTGCGGATCGATTGCTCAAGGGACTCGCGAGCGGCGCGCAGCTCGACGCCACCTGGCTGGCTGCCGGCCTCCGGTTCTTGAGTCAGCTGCCCCTGGAGTCCACAGCAGCTTACTTCCTCTGGGGTTTTGTCGCCGGCTTTCCCGATATTTCGATTTCCTTCCGGGCGCAACGCGCTATTCGTCTCGCCATGCTCACGTCCGGGGCAGTGGCCGCAAGCCTGTTGGGGGCGTGTGTCGTGGTGGCCGGGGGGCAGATGTTCGGACGCTCTCTGGGGACCCTGCTGGGCGCCTTGCAGGACGCGGCTCTCGGGCTTTACCTGCTCTCGGCCCTGGCCGCGTTCATCACCTTGCAGTGGAAGGGCCGCCAAGCCAAAGGACGGGAAAAGCGCCGGGTCGGTTTGTTCATCGGCGCATTGTTGTTGCTCGCCGCGCCGGTCAGCCTGGATATCTTGCTCGAAATGACCTGGGCGGGCTATGTGGCTTCGTTGAGCCCGCGCATGCGCTTGTTCCGGGTCCTGATCGACAACGCGATGATTTTGGGGATCCCTTTTGCAACCGCCTACTCGGTGCTCGTCCACCGGGTGTTCGACGTCAAGCTGATCGCGCGCAAAGCCCTGCAGTACATCTTGGCACGCTCGACCGTGCTGGTGCTTTTGACCACGCCTTTTATTTGGCTCTGCTTCTTCCTCTACCTGCGCCGCAGCATGACCCTCGCGGGTCTGTTTTCGGGCAGCCAGTTGCCGCTGCTCCTCGGCACTCTGGCGGTGGGCGGCTTGGGAGTGGCTTATCGCAGCCGGATCTTGGAGGCGGTGGATCGCCGTTTTTTCCGCGAGCGCTTGAATGCCCGCTTGATCCTCACCCAGCTGGTCTATCAAATTCGCCAGTCCAACGATTGGGGCGAGCTTTCGAACCTGGTGTGTCGCGGGGTGGATCTGGCCTTCCGCCTCGAGAATGCTGCGCTCCTGGTCGCAGATACCCAGGGTCAGCTCATGGATCCGCGCGGAGGCATCCGGCCGCTTGACTTGGGTTCGCAGCTGGCGACCTGGATCCACGGCCAGAAAGATCCACTGGAGATCGACCTCACCGACCTCCGCTCACCGCTCAGGAATTTGCCGGTCACCGAGCGGCATTGGCTGGTCGATGGCCGCGTCCGGATGCTGGCACCGATTTTCAAGACCGACGGCAGCCTGCTCGCGTTGCTCGTTTTGGGACCCAAGAAGAGCGAGCTGCCTTTCTTGCGCGAAGACTACCAACTGCTGACCGCGATCGCGTCTTCAGCCGGGCTGGCGCTCGAACTCTTGCGCCTCAAGCAAGACACCGGGATGTTCTTTGCGGACCACGGGGGCGCAGATCCGAGCACCCTGGTGGTCTCCCCGATCGCCACCGACCGGGCGACGGAATGCCTGGCTTGTGGCCAGGTCTATGGCGGTGACATCAAGCGTTGTCCGCGCTGCAAGATCACGGTCGAGCCGACCCTCGTCCCCTATGTGCTGCGCGGCATGTTCCGCTTTGATCAGCGGATCGGCGCGGGTGGCATGGCCGTGGTGTATCGGGCGACCGACCTCAAGCTGGGGCGCACCGTCGCGATCAAGACCTTGCCGCGGGTTTCGCCTGAAGCCGCCATGCGTTTGCAAAAAGAGGCGCGGACCGCCGCCACGGTGTCGCATGCCGGGCTCGCCGCGGTTTATGGCATCGAGACCTGGGAAGGAACGCCCATGCTGATCCTCGAACTGCTCGAAGGCGGTACCCTAGCGGACCGTCTCGGTGCGGGTCCGCTGCCGCCGCTGGAAGTCATCCGCACTGGCCAGGCGGTGGCCCTGGCGCTCGAGCAGATCCACTCGGTGGGCATTCTTCACCGCGACATCAAGCCGAGCAACATCGGCTACACCCGTGACGGGGTCCCCAAGCTGCTCGACTTCGGCATCGCGCGCATCCACCGCGACCTCCGCCGCGATCGGACGGTTGCAGGCAGCGGCGAGAATGCCGCCCTGGATCAAGATTCATGGCAGGAAAAAAACCAGACTTACGGCCACATCGCCGGCACCTTGCCTTATTTGTCACCGGAGGTGATCCAGGGTGATGAGCCGGATCCGTCGCTCGATTTGTGGAGCCTGGCCGTGGTCCTCTACGAAGCCCTGGCAGGGGAGAACCTGTTCGCCGGGGCGCGCCTGGCGATCGACGAATTGCTCGCGACCATCCGCGCCGCTCGTCTACCCCCGATCGCGACACGGGTTCCCAGCTGTCCGCCGCCGCTCGCCGGCTTCTTCACTGCCGCCTTGAACAGCGAAAAGGTGCAACGTCCGCAGAGCGGTCAAGAATTCTATTCGCGTCTGGAAGAGGTCCGCCGCGCGCTTGCGTGAACCGGGCAATCCGTCAGCGGATCAACCCGCGACCGGAACACACTCCCGGACGAAGCGCGAAACCGCAGCAATGTAAGGCTCGCCACCGAAGCGCGGGACGTCGTGGTGACCAGCTTTGGGTACCGGCAGCCAGGCTTTGGGGCCGCTGGCCGCCCGGTACAGGCGCTTGCCCAAGTGCGTGGGAACCACGGTGTCCGCGGTGCCATGGACGAAGAGCTTCGGCAGGGCCAATGCCCCCACCTTTTCGATGCTGCGAAACGCGTTGCGGGTCAGCAGGTGGAGCGGCAGCAAGGGGTAAAAGTGGCGCGCCATGTCGTGCGTTTGGGTGAAACTCGACTGGACTACCAAACCCGCAACCGGCCGTTTGAGCGCGCCGTCGATCGCTACCGCACCGCCCAGAGAATGGCCGAAGAGGATCACTCGGCTGAGTGGAATCTGCAAGCTGGTGCGAACCCAATCCACTGCCGCGCGCACATCCGTAAACAGCCCGCGCTCACTCGGCTCCCCCGCGCTGCGGCCATAACCGCGATAGTCGAAAGCGAAAATGTTGACCGCTAGCCGGCGCAAGTGGCGCAAAACACCGACGCGTTCAGCGATGGATCCGGAATTCCCGTGGCAGTAAATCACCGTGGCTTGGGCATCGGGATGCGCGATCCACCAGCCGTGGAGGGGCACGCCGTCCTCACTTTGAAACCACACGTCTTCGATCGGCAAGCCGTGGGTGTTCGGATCCCAGATCCCGTCGGGATAACGGGTCGGAACAAACATCCGGCGATGGACGAACCGCTTGCGCAACAGGTCCAGGCCGCCCAAGCCGCCCAGAATGACCAAAGAGGGTACAGCCCAGCGTTTGAACTGCGTGGCCCACTGCGCCGTGTCGGGGCCCGGAACTGCGCGGTAGCGTTGGCTGGAAGACAGGTTTTCGAGACTCATAGATCCCCCTTTCTCCCCTGCAAAGGAATTATAGTCGCCCAGCCATGAAAATTCAACAGTCATTATGTCTTCTGGCGCCCCTTGTTTGACCCACCACCTGAGGTTGCCGCGAAGGGCGGGTCGCTTCTTGGAGAGGACCCACGGGCGTGGGCTCCTGGCACTTTGTGGTACGCAAAAGCCAGGGGATCCCCGTCAGTGGGTAGTATCTCCGTCATGCGGACATAATCACTTGGCTGTTAGCGCGGGCAGAATCACTTGGCTTACACATTACACAGGGCTTGACTTGACTCTCGTGGGACTTTGTGGCAAATACAATGACGTGAGCGGGCGCCAATATTTCCGAGCGATGACACCAACTGAGTACGGACTGCCCCTGGTCGGGCCGGGCAAGCGCCGGCTTGGCGTCCTGCCGACCGAAACGACGATGAGCGATGGAACGTTCGGTCCGGGAACTGGCGGCATGTCGGTTTCTCCGGATTCTCCGTGGCACGTTCCGCACCACCGTCGGCCACGCGGCATGGGCAAGGGTGCCACCGGGCCGGCGGAGGACTGGGTGTTCGGCATCGAGCAAGATGCTCTCTCGCCAGCAGCACTCGCCGCCCGGCCAGACCCGAGCAATCCAGAACGGCACGCATTCATCGAGCCGACGAGCGTCATGACGCTACCGGCTTACGCAGCCGCCCTGAGCGCTACCCAATGGGCATGGAGGTGCGCTTGGCCATAGGACCTCGCCTGAGAGCTTATCTGGCCCTTGAACGGGCAATGGTGGACCTCGACGACGCGGGGGACCCAGTTGGAGACGACTTGCGAGATCGCATGGATCCGATCTGGCTCAAGCTCTCGGAAGAGGAGCGTGCAGTGCTCGATCGCCGGGTGGGCGATCCCTCCGTGTTCGCCGGTACGGTTGGGGCAGGAGAGATGCCGCCGCGACCTCGTGATTGAGCTGGACACGTTGGGTTTCGATTCCGCTGGCTGGGGGTCGAGCAAAGTCGACGTCCATTTTCTTCCGACGGCCCCAGGTGCCTGTGCTGCGGTCTGCGAGATCGTGGAATACCTTGGTTGGCTCGCGGATCTGGTCGTGCAGGTGGCGTACTCCGACGAAGGGGTCGCTGGGCGGGCAACGTCTCGCTCCGACGGGACTTTTGACCTGCTCTACTGGTCCAACGTAACACTTGCGGGCCCCTGGCCCTACGAGATCGGTCACCTGGCCAGCCTCCCGCGGCCTCCTCGCTAACGCTAACGCTAATCCTAAATTAGGGCTGGCGCATCCATAACTTCCCCTTCTGGTATCCCATCTTGAGGCCATCTGCGACCGATCCTGCTTGCGGCACTGGCCGGCTGTTCGTGCGGGCGCCGGCGTGCGCGACTGCGGCCACGCACTCCGCGTTCCAGATGCTGAGCACTCGACTAATCGTAAAGGACGAAGAAAACGTCTGTTGTCCACGTCGGCTTGAGCTGGCCGTGCTTCATGATTTTGGCCCGGCTCAAGTAGACGAATTCGTTCCCAATCGAATCATGTCGCTCAGAAAAGCGAACATCGAGCGAGATCTCGACCACACCGGCAGCTGCGAGACTCAGGAGTTCGTCTGGTTCCGAAACTCCATTGTGGTTGCGATCGAACCACAGACAAAGATCACCGAAGAGTGCATCTGCAACCGTGATCTTGCGATCGAAATTACCGCCCAGACCCTCGTCGAACTCGGCGAGCGCAATGTAGCCATGTGCAGCGCGATGGCCGGCTTCCATGCGCGTCGCATTACCGAAGAGCTCGCTGCCATCGTCGATTTGGCCATTCCCATTGCGATCCAGACACAAGAATCCATCTTCCTGATCAGGCAGCGTCCAGCTCACCAGCTCGAGCTCGCCATCAGCATCGATGTCGAAAAAGACCGGATCTTGAGCCAAGTGGAAAGCATTGCGATTGAGGTCAATCAGAATCGGTGAAGAAAGTGGCGGTGGCGGCGGTGGCGGTGCATCACCACCCCCGCTACCACTGCTTTCCGTGGGAGTGGTACTCTCGCTGTCCGCAAGACTGCACTCGCTCGCCAGAACGCTGCGATCGTCGTCGACCGTGCCATCGGGGTTGACGAAGGCCTTACCCATGATCCCTCCCGCACAGCCGGGAGTGTCGTCCAGATTGAGATAGTGGCCCAACTCATGCGCGACGATGTTGCTGACCCGATTCTCATTGTTCAGGCCACAGGAGTGGTTGAAACCATCCGGGGTCCGACCCATCGTGTACAGTGTGATAGTCGCGCTCTGGCCATTCGCCGGCCCAGTAAATCGTCCGCATGCACTAGCACCAACTAGCACTTCAAAACCATTGGCCTTCTCTAGTGTGATGGTTGGAGCATTGGGCGACGTAATCCAGGTGGTGAAAAAAGGGTAGGGGATGGGATTTCGGGGACTGACACAAGCGCTGTCGTTCCACTGATCCATCCCGCTTTGAATCCCGCTGAGGAGCGACATGGCACTTGGAGCTACGATGATTTTGACGTTGTCAAAATCCGTAGTCCGGAACGGATTTGAAATCACAGCACAGGTTGGAGCGAACGTAGCCGATGAAACGAGGAACCCTGCCATACAACAAAGCACTATGGTGAACCATTTCATGGCTCGCCCTCCTCTGACATCCGCTCGGTTTGGGCGCGAGCGAACTCGATAAATGCTTCCGAAGTATCTGGCTGCGCAGATTTCGTTTCGGTACCAATAGCCATGAAGCTCGAAAAGCGAATCGGCTCCCGTCGGGGTAGAATGACCGTTTCAAATGCTCTGATCCCAAGATACATGGATTCATCGTCCATTTCGAAGTCGGCATAGCAGAGTAGGATTCGATCACCGATAGTTGGGGGGTTTGGAACCCCATAGGTTGTTCGACACAGGCGACGACCTGAAAACTCGAAGTGTCCGGCGGGGGAAAAAATGTAATTGAGCTGACGGACATGCTGGCCTTTCAGCACTTTTGCAGTTTCCAGGCGGAGGAGGGTCCCGGGGTCGGCCCCCCTGAATCCGAAAGCCAAGCCCGTCACTTCAGCGACGACCACGTTCGCCTTGGCGCGGATCAGCTGTTTGAAAATCCTGGTATCTGGCGGGATCTCGCTGCTATCCGTCCAGTCGAGGCGGACACAGCCATCCTTGGCTGGCAGCGCCAGGATCTCCCCAATCTGCCGCACTGCTGACTCGTCAAAGAGCTTGCGGTCGATATCCCCATTCGCCAGGAAGACTCGATTTGCGGCCACGAAGATCGGTTGCCCTGCCACATAGAGTATCTCGGGCATCGCGGCGCTA
>CAZCOV010000093.1:3757-18348 GCA_964499975.1 uncultured Thermoanaerobaculia bacterium | reverse complement strand
CTCCTCGACTTGGTCTGTTTTGAACGTGCGAATCAACCAAATGGTCAGACCGATGATGAAAAACGCGCTCGGCGGCAACAGCATCAGGCCGTTGGGGTTGTACCAGCCGCCGTCGCGTGTGAGCGCCAACACTTCATAGCCCATCAGTTTGCCCGAGCCGAACAACTCGCGGAGCACCGCGACTACCAGCAGAATGAAGCTGTAGCCCAGTGCGTTGCCGATGCCGTCGAGAAAACTGAGTCCGACGGAGTTCTTCATCGCAAAGCCTTCGGCGCGGCCCATGATGATGCAATTCGTAATGATTAACCCGACGAACACCGACAGTCGCTTGCTCACGTCGAACATATACGCCTGCAAGAATTGATCGACCACAATCACGAGCGAGGAGATGATCGTCATCTGGACGATGATGCGGATGCTCGCTGGAATGTAATTGCGCAACAAGCTGACTGCAAAGTTCGATCCGGCCGTGACCAAGGTCACTGCCAGCGACATCACCACTGCGGTCTCCATTTTGGTGGTGACCGCCAGGGCTGAGCAGATCCCCAGGACCTGCAGCATGATCGGGTTGTTGCTGATCAGCGGATCGAGGACCACGTTGGGTTTGTGGTCTGCCATCAAGCTGCCCTCCGGTTTTGGCGGTACTTCTCGAGGAACGGACCAAAGCCGTCTGCTCCCAGCCAGAAATGGATCAAGTTGGTCACCCCACGGCTGGTGATGGTCGCACCGGACAGTCCGTCAACTTTGTAAGGAGCGTCGGCCGGCGGCCCTGCCGCGCCTTTGATCACTTCGACCTTGGGGGTCCAGTTTTCGTCAAAAGCCAGGCGTCCTGGCCACAGGCCTTTCCAGCGCGGGTTGTCGACTTCCCCGCCCAAACCTGGGGTCTCACCATGCTGGTAGAAGGTCAGGCCCTTGATCGTCCGCGAATCAGCGCCCAGCGCCAGGAAGCCGTAAAGCGTCGACCACAACCCATAACCTTCGACCGGCAGCACCAACATCTCGACTTGGCCTTGGCTATCGAGCACTTTGTAAACCAAAGCGCGGTTGGGCAAGCGGAATACCCGGGCATTGTTCTCGGGGGCCGCGCGGCTGTTGGCCGGGTCCTTCTTCTCTTTCTGCTGATTGAAAGTCAAGGGATCCACTCCAGGAACCTCTTCGCCGGTCTTGAGGTCGATCACCACCGCTTGGATGTTGGTGAAGAGGTTTTTGATCACACCTGGATCCATGGGGTCGCCGGACTTCATCAAGGCCGCGGCTTCGAGCACGTTGCGCTTCTTTTCGAGCACCCGATTGACGTCCTGCTGCTCTTTCAGCTGAACCGTCGAGGCCGAAACCAAGATGGCACAGACGCCGCAGACCGCGGCGGAAAAACCGATGATGTAGCGCACGCTATGCTGCATAACGCGCCTTCCTTCTGCGGATATTGGCCTGGACCACGAAGTAGTCGATGGTCGCCGCGAACACGTTCATGAACAAGATTGAGAGCATCATCCCTTCAGGGTAGGCGGGGTTGAGAGTGCGGATCATGACCGCCATGGCACCGATCAAGAAGCCGTAGATGTACTGTCCAGTGCGCGAATGCGCGCCGGTCACCGGCTCTGTGGCCATGAAGACCGCACCAAAAGCCCAGCCGCCGAGGACCATGTGCCAGTGGAACGGGATGCTGAACAAGGGGTTGGTGGCGGATCCCACGCTGTTGAACAGCCAGGCGGTGGCACAAGTACCGACCACCAAGCTGCCCAAGATTCGCCACGACCCCACGCCCGTGGCGAGCAAAATCACCGCCCCGATCAGGCAAGCGAGCGTCGAGGTTTCTCCCATCGAGCCGGGGATCAGGCCCAAGAAAGCATCGCGCCACGAATAACTGAACCCCTGAGTTCCGCTGATCGCGGCTTGCGCCAAGAGGGTGGCACCGCTGTAGCCGTCGGCGCTGGTTTGGGCTGCGATCCACACTTTGTCGCCGGAGATCTGTGCTGGATAGGCGAAGAAGAGGAACGCGCGCGCGGTCAGCGCGGGGTTGAGGATGTTCATGCCGGTGCCGCCGAAGATCTCTTTGCCGATCACCACCCCGAACAAGATGCCCAGCGCCACTTGCCAGAGCGGGATGGTCGGCGGCAGGACCAGGGGAAAGAGCAAGCCGGTGACCAAAAACCCTTCGTTGATGTCGTGTTTGCGCACGATCCCGAACACGGTTTCGGCACCGCCGCCAACCGCAAACGTGACGATTAGGACCGGCACGAAGTACAGCGCCCCGTGGACGATGCAAGCGAGCCAGTTGCCCGGATCAAAAGGCAGTCCCAAAGCCTGCATGGCTCGGGTTTGCCAGGTCTCAAGCGGCAAAGCGCCGTGCGCGATCGCACGGTGGGCTTGCAGCCCGGTGTTGTAGAGCGCCATGTAGACGGTGGGCAACAGCGCGACCACTACGGTGATCATCATCCGCTTGAGGTCCAGCGCGTCGCGCACGTGGGACGCCCCATGGGTGACTTTCCCCGGCGTGTAGAGGAAGGTGTCCTGGGCCTCCCAGAGCGGGTAGAGCTTGGCCAGCTTCCCCCCCTTTTTGAAGTGCTTCTCTTGGCTGTCGAGCAGCTTGCGTAGGGCTTTCATCAACCTTCCTTTTGGATCATGGTCAACACTTCGCGCAAGTGCGGACCATATTCGTGCTTGCCCGGGCAAACAAACGAGCAGAGCGCCAGATCTTCTTCATCGAGCTCTAGGGCGCCGAGCAGTTCGGCGCGTTCGACGTCGGCGACGAGCAGCGAGCGGAGCAGGAAGGGCGCCGGCAGGTCCAGGGGGAACACCCGTTCGTAGGTCCCCAGCGGGATCATCGCGCGATCCGAGCCATGGGTCGTGGTGGTCAGGGTGAACTTCTTGCGGGGTAGCAGACTGGAAGCGTAGACCTTGGTCACCGAAAATTTGTTGGTCCCGAGGCCAAGCCAGCCCAAAAACTCGCGCTGACGGTCCTCTTGCAGCACGGAAATCTGCTGGTGGTAGCGCCCCAGATAACCGAGCACATCGCCTTTGGCTTGCCGGCCGCTGAGCACCGAGCCAGAGATCGCCCGCAACTCGCCGTCCGCGAGTTCACCGCGGATCAGGTCATCGATGGCTGCGCCCAGGCGGGTACGCAGCAAGCGCGGGCGTTGCACCGGAGGACCAGCGAGCGAAATCACCCGGATGGAGTCCAGCTCACCGGTCGCAAACAGTTTGCCGATCGCGACCACGTCCTGATAGTTGATCGTCCACACCAGCTTGTGACGATCGACCGGGTCGAGGCAGTGGATGTGGACCCCGACGGTGCCAGCCGGGTGGGGTCCCGCAAACTCTTCGTGCTGGATGCGGTCGGTCTCGGCGCGGAAAAACTGGGCACCAGGACGGGTACACACATAAACCTTGCCCGCGGTCAGCTTGCTGAGCGCGACCAGACCGCTGTTGAACAGGTCTTCCTGGCCGGCCAGAACCACGGCAGGGTCGGGCGCCAGGGGATGGGTGTCGATCGCGGTCACGAAGATCGACCGGGGTTGGGTTTGCGGGTTGGCGACTTGGCTGAACGGGCGGGTCCGCAGCGCGGTCCACAGTCCCGACTCCAGCAGCAAGGCCTTGACCTGGTCGCCCGACAGCGCGCTCGGGTGCTTGCCGAGATCCGCGGCAAAGCGGACCGCGGCCCCTTTGCCGCTCTGCTCCTCAGCGCTCAGCTCGATGACCAGCGACGCGAAAGCGCGGCGCTCACCGCGGTGGATCGCGGTCACCCGACCGCTGCCGGGAGCGGTGTAGCGCACTCCTGGGGCCCTTTTGTCTTCGAAGAGGGGTTGCCCCCGGCGCACTTCGTCGCCCGGCTTGACGAACATGGTCGGTTTCAAACCCAAGTAGTCAGCGCCCAAAAGCGCGACGTGACGCGGAGTCGAGCCGGTGTCGATCCGCTGTTCGGGCTCGCCGTGGATGGGCAAGTTCAGTCCGTGCTTGATCTTGTGGACAGCCATGTGCGCGCGAAATTCCTCAACGCTTTCTCGTTAGTTACTGGGGGAAGAAACCCTGCGGCCTGCCCCCGTGAAATCGTCCTCACAGACCCTGGCGAACAACCTGGTGAAATCTGTCTTGCGAAATCTGCCTTGTGAAATGCTCCTTGTGAAATTTTTCACAAGCTGTGACAAGCAAAACCCACTTACGGCAAGTGGGCATGGCTGTCAGCAGACCTCGACTCTACTATGCCAGGGGCGCCTGCTGTCAAGGGGCTGAGGTCGCGGGGTTGCGGTGGTCGTCAAGATTGCCACTGCCACCGGATTCAGGGAGGGGATAGCGGGAGAGCCGAACGCTCGGTTTCGCGCGCGACTTGCGGGTAAGTGCCGAGAAAACGGAGCTCGGTGGTCAGCGGCCGCACCGCGTCCAGAGCATCCACCATCGGAGCAGCGTCCGCATGCGCGCCGAGGTCGAGATAGAAGCGGTAGCGCCACGGACTGCTCGCGATCGGCCGCGTTTCCAGCTTGGTCAGTGGGATGTTGCGGCGGCTGAACTCGAGCAGCACCTCGCCGAGGTTGGCGTTGTTCTGGTCGAGGACGGCGAGCAACGAGGTCTTGCACGGGACATCGGGCGGGCAAGGCGCAGCTTCGATCGCGATTTCGACAAAGCGGGTGGCGTTGCCCGGCTGGGTCTGGATTCCTTGGCGCAGCACGGTGAGCCCGAGCATTTTGCCGGCCGAGGCGCTGGCAATGGCCGCGATCCGCCGATCGTTCATCTCTTTGACCTTGCGCGCGGCGCCCGCGGTGTCAAATTCAGCTTCGGGGCGGATCCACGGCACACTGCGCAAGTAGGTCTCGCACTGCCAGAGCGCTTGCGGATGGGATAGAACCTTGGTCAGCTCTTCCAGGGTGGCCCCGGGCAGGGTCAACAGGCAGTGTTCGATCTCGCTGATCATTTCCGCGATGATGTGGAGCCCGCCTTCTGCCAAGACATCGTAAGTCTCATTGATACTGCCAGCTGTGCTGTTCTCGATCGGCACTAGCCCGACGTCGGCATTGCCGCTGCGCACGGCGCCCGCGACTTCGCGCACCGTCTCATAGCCTGAAAGCAGTGAGCCGCTCTTGCGTCCGGCATAGCGTCGCTGGGCCGTGAGGTGGCTGTAAGAGCCTTCGACCCCTTGGTAGGCCACGCGCAGCGGAACACTGTCGAGGGCCTGGACGTAGGCCTGTTGGTGGGCGATCGACATCTCCATGATCAGCCGATAGAGTCGCTCGATGGCATGCGCATCGAGGCCAGAGCGGACGGCCATCAAGCGCACGCGCTGGAGCACGCGGTCTTCGCGTTGGTGGTCGCGGTAGGGAGATGCCGTCGACAGTTTCGACTGTGCCACTTCCTCTACCAGTTCCATCCGCCGCTTGAGCTGTTGCAGGATCTCGCGATCCACCGTTTCGATTTGTTCACGCAGAGTTTGAATGTTGGGTCCGGTCGACATAGGCGTATTATGATGGAAGCTAGATGGTGCAGAAGATGACAGCGTCGAATCGGCCAAGGAATTTTGCGGAACTGGTGACCAAGAATTGAGCACTTCGTGAGTGTGCCAGAGTCCGGGACTGAGTCGAGTGTTCGGATGAGTTTGAAAAGCGCCCGCAAGCATCGCCTGGAAATGCGGCACCAGCTGGTGTTCTGGCTTCTGTGCGGTATTCTCGCCGCAGTTTCTTGCTGGAGCCTCGACCTTCTGCTGCGTTTCCGCTTATTACGTCAGGAGTTTCTCGCGGATCTCGAGTGGAGTGAAGACATCAGCCGAGCGCGGGCTGGCTTGGCGAATTGGCGCGCAGATCAGCCCGGGAGCGCCGAGGCGATCATTCCTCTGCTCGAAGACGCCGAGCGCGCCGCTTCTGGGATGCTCGCCCGCGAGCAGGGCAAGAACCCACGGTGGTCAGGAGCGCGTCAAGACCTTACCCTGGCCCTGGAAAGCTTGCGTCTGTCCTCGGGGCAAGGAGCTGCGGCATCCGACCCAAGTTCTAACCCTGGCTTGTCGCGCGAAGATGCGCTGTGGTCGGCGGCAGCTTCCGCGGGTGTGGCGCTCGAGGTACTGGCCGACGCTGCGGCCCAGCGCTTCGTGCAAACCGCTGAGGCGTGGGGCAGTTATGGGACCACACTCGCATCCCTGGTCACGGCGGTGCTGGCGCTTGCGGCCTTAAGCTTGGTGCTGCTACATCTGGCCCATCGTCGACGATTGGCGCTCGCTGCCGCGCATAACGAAGTTGTCCTGCGGGCGAGCCATGACCCTCTGACCGGCCTGTGGAACCGTGGGGCGATTCTCCGCTTGCTCGGCAGTGAACTGGCGCGCGCTCAACGGTTGGGGGTCCCGCTGGGCGTGGTGCTCGCCGATATCGATCAATTCAGCAAGATCAACGACCGCTTCGGCCAGGAGCAGGGAGACTTCATCCTGGAGCAGCTCGCGGTGCGTTTGCGCTCCCTGGTCCGCCCTTATGACACGCTGGGCCGTTTTGGTGGCGATTCTTTCCTGTTGGTTTTGCCGTCTTGTGATGCCGCGGGCACGCAGGCGGTCGCGGAACGCTTGGGGGAGGCCGTCGATCGCCAAGAGTTCGAGCATGCGCACGGCCACGTCCGGCTGAGTTTGAGCCTGGCATATCTCATCTGCACTCCACCGAGCCATCTGGACATCGAGCGCCTGATCCGCTGCTTGCAGCAAGGTATTCAAACGTCACGACACCAAGGCTTGGGGCAGATCACCCCGGTGGCCGCAGATTCGACCCCGCCCGAGCAGCCATTCAGCTCTTTCCCTCAACGCTCGCTCTGACGAGGTCCAACCATGATGAGATCCGCGAAGCCCGTCAATTCTGAGAGTTCTGGTCGCCCGCATCCAGCTCGAGCAACCCTCGCTGGGGCCTGGAGTGTCGCCGTTCGGTCGACCCTGCTGGCGGGGTCACTGCTCAGCTGCGCGGGTGAGCCCACCCCAACCACCACCGAGCCACCCGCAGCCGCAACCGCCGCGCCTGCGGGTCCGAACAGCGCGGCAACCCAGCCCAAGGTTTTTGGTGATAGTTTCGAAACCGGGGATACGGTCAGCTGGGAAGCCAAAGGAGAGCCGCAAACCAGCGACCCAGCAAGCAGCGGTCCGACCGCAACAACTGCTCCCCCGAACTCGCGTCCCTGACCCGCTGCTCAGGGCAATTCCCGCACCGCGCAACCATCGTCGGGTTGTGCCGAAGTGGCCCGAAATGCAGTCCTTAATCGAATTCCTATAGGTTCAACTTGTGAAGTCGGATCTTTTTCGGGGCACTCAGATCCCTGGACTGTTTTTGCAAGTCCTGCTCCTCGCCCTGGTCTACTTTTGTACGGGCGAGCTTGGACTTGTTTTTGCGCGCTATCAAGACTCGCCAGTCACCCTGATCTGGCCGCCGAGTGGGGTGTCGCTGGCGGTTTTGCTGCTCGGCAGCTTGCGGCTCTGGCCTGGAGTCTGGCTCGGCTCTTTCGCGCTGGCGCTCAGCCTTGGGCTGGGTTGGCCGCTGGCGCTGAGTTTGAGCTGCGGCAATACCTTGCAAGCGGTGGCCGGAGCTCATCTGTTAGGGCAGCGCGGTTTTCACCCGGCTCTCGACCGCCAACGCGATCTCGGGCTACTGGTTTTTTGGGGGGCATTCCTGGCGTCGCTGATCAGCACGGTGATCGATGTCACGAGCTTGTGTCTGGCGGGACGGACCCCATGGGCCGGGTTTCTGCCCACGGCTTTGACCTGGTGGTTGGGCGATGCCGTCGGCGTTTTGCTGGTCGCGCCCCTGGTCTTGAGCTGGCGCACGCTACCATCTGCGCGGAAGTGGCCGGTTAAGCGCTGGACCGAAGCCGCGCTGGTCGCGGTGAGTTTGCTCGCGACGAGTTATCTCGCATTTACCGCCCAACCCGATCTGCATCCCCAGCAATATTCACTCGCTTTTTTGCCCTTTCCTTTCCTAATCTGGGCGGCCCTGCGCCTGGGGGTGCGCGGTGCTGCGACCTGTTCTTTCCTCGTCTCGTCCTTCGCGATCCTCAAGACCGCTGCCGGCGAGGGGCCCTTTGCCGGCAATGACTTGCAAGGCAGCGTGTTACTCTGGGTCTTCATCAGCTCAGTCGCTAGCTTGAGCCTGTTTTTGAGCACGATCTGGGTCGAGCGCCGGCGGACCGAGATCGCGCTCAGAGACAGCGAAGAACGCTTCCGCGGAGCCTTTGCCGACGCGCCGATCGGGATGGCGTTGATCGGCCTCGAGGGCAACTTGCAGCAGGTCAACCACCGTTTTTGCGAGATGACCGGCTATGATCGGAATGAGTTGCTGCACAAGAGCTTTCTCGACATTACCCATCCAGACGACCTCAAAAACAGCATGGAGAAGCTCCTCGACGTGCTCGCTACAGGAGGTAAGATCCAGCCCTTTGAGACGCGTTACTTGCGCAAGGACGAGCGTGCGATTTGGGTGCGGGTCAGCAGCACACCGCTTTCGGACAGCGAAAGCCGCCTCCCTTTGGGCCTGATCGTCCAGGTGCAAGACGTCACCAGCGACAAACGGGCTGAAGCCGAGCGGCGGGTCCTCCAGCAACAGTTGCTGCAAGCCCAGAAAATGGAAAGCTTGGGGCAAATGGTCGGCGGCGTTGCCCATGATTTCAACAACTTGATGTTGGCGGTGCTGGGCTACGCTGACTTGTCTCTGGGCTTTGCCGGACTGCCGCCCACGGTCAGCGAGTATCTCCATCAGATCCGCCAGGCGGGCGAGCGGGCTTCCGAGCTGACGCGCAAGCTCCTGACCTTCAGCCGCAAACAGACGCTGCGCTCAGAGGTCATCGACTTGAGCGAACTGCTCAGCAGCTTGATGAAAATTCTCAACCGGCTGATCCCGGAATCCATCGAGCTGACCTGGTTCCCGAGTTCGACCCTCGATCGGGTAGAAGCGGACCCCAGCCAGCTCGAACAAGTGGTGATCAACCTGTGTGTCAACGCCCGCGATGCCATGCCGCGCGGTGGTCGTTTGACCTTGGCCACCCGCAACGTCATTTTGACCGAAGCGGATGTGGGGCGCTCGCCCGATGCGCGGCCGGGATCGTATGTGTTGCTCTCGGTCCAAGACGAGGGCTGTGGCATCCCACCGCAGCTCCTCGAGCGCATTTTCGACCCCTTCTTCACCACCAAGAAACCCACCGAAGGCACGGGGCTCGGCTTGGCCATGGTCTACGGCATCATCAAACAGCATGGGGGCTGGATCGAGGTTCAAAGCCAGGTGGGGCAAGGCTCGACTTTTGGCATTTACTTGCCGGCCACGGAGCGCACGGACAAACCGCAGGCGGTGCGGGTCGACGTGCCGACGCGGGGGGGAGACGAGACCTTGCTCTTGGCAGAAGACGAAGAGACCGTGCGTACCCTGGCGCGGCGGGTCCTGGAGAGTGCCGGCTATGACGTGATCTCAGCTGAAAATGGCGAACAGGCCCTGGAAATCTTCGAGCAATGTACGGACGACATCGCGTTGGTCATTCTCGACGTGGTGATGCCCCGCTTAGGAGGGCGTGAGACTTGTGAGCGGATCCGTGCGAGCAAGCCCGACGCACGGGTGCTCTTTACCAGCGGTTACACGGGTTCTGAGCTGCCCGCAGACTTCCTGCGTGAGCACGGGCTCTTGCTCTTGCCCAAACCCTATGACGCAGCCACCCTGTTGCGGACCGTGCGGCAGGTTCTCGACAGTGACCAGGTCATGCCCAAATCTGCCTCAAGGTAACCTTTATGTTGCAACACCCTGACCCCTCCTTGATTCACCCGGATATTGCGCCGGTGGCGCCCAGCGAGCGGACCTGGTCGCGCTGGGACCTCGCGGCTCTATGGATCGGCATGGTCGTCTGTGTGCCGACCTACATGCTCGCCGGCAGCTTGATCGACCTCGGCATGAATTGGTGGCAAGCGATCTTGACCGTGGGGCTCGGCAACCTGATCGTGCTCGTCCCCATGGTGCTCAACGGCCACGCCGGGACCCGCTACGGCATTCCCTTCCCGGTCCTGGCGCGCGCCAGCTTTGGCGTCTTGGGCGCTAACCTTCCGGCGCTCCTCCGCGGGCTGGTCGCTTGCGGCTGGTTCGGCATCCAAACCTGGATCGGGGGCGCGGCCATCTACCAGTTGCTCCTGCCGCTTTTGCCCCAGAGCGCAACCGGCGTCGATCTTCCGGTTTTGGGCATCAACCCGGGTGAGGCGCTGTGTTTCTTGCTGTTTTGGGGCATCCAGCTTTGGATCCTCTGGCGCGGCATCGAGTCGATCAAGGTGCTCGAAGCTTGGGCTGCACCCTTCCTCATCGTGATGGGACTGGTGCTCCTCGGCTGGGCTTATCGCGCTGCTGACGGCTTCGGCCCGATGCTCGAGCAGCCGTCCCAGTTTGGTCCAGGCGGCCCGCGCGAAGGCCAGTTCTTCGCAGCTTTTTTCCCTGCGCTTACCAGCATGGTGGGTTTCTGGGCGACCCTCTCGCTCAACATTCCCGACTTCACCCGCTATGCCCGCAGCCAGCGCGATCAGGTCCTGGGCCAGGCGATCGGCCTCCCCGCGTTCATGACACTCTTCGCGTTTATCGGCGTGGCCGTGACCTCTTCGACCGTGGTCATTTTCGGGACCGCGATCGCGGATCCTGTCGTGCTGCTCGGCCGGTTGAGCAGCGAGAGCGGCGGGATCAGCGTGCTGCTGTCGCTGGTGGCCCTCTCGCTCGCCACCCTCTCGACCAACCTGGCTGCCAACGTGGTGTCCCCCGCGAATGCCTTCATCCACCTGGCACCCACCCGGATCTCGTTTCGCCAGGGCGCTTTCCTCACCGCGGGCCTGGGCATCCTGATGATGCCCTGGAAGCTGATCGAGTCGACTTCGGGCTACATTTTCACCTGGCTGATCGGCTATTCCGCCCTGCTCGGTCCGCTCGGCGGGATCCTGATTGTGGACTACTTCCTGCTGCGTCGTACCGAGCTCGACCTCGAAGGGCTTTACCGCGAGCACGGACCCTACACCTACTGGCGCGGCTACAACCCGGTAGCTTTGCTCGCTTTGAGCTTGGGGATCTTGCCCAACGTCCCAGGCTTTCTCCAAGCCGCAGGTTGGGTCAAGAGCGTGCCCACGTTCTTTACCGGGCTCTACACTTACGCCTGGTTCGTGGGTTTCTTGGTCGCTGGTCTGGTCTACTGGATCTGCTCTCCGCGCAAAGGTGGAGCGGGCTGAGCTGGTGGCGTGCTGGGAGAGCTCAAGCGCTGTTCGAGACGTTCCAGGTTGTGGCGCAGGAGGACATTATCCGGCTCCAAGGCCAGGGCTGCGTTGAGGGCAGTGCGGCAGCGGGGGTAGTCGCCCATGAGGTAGGCCACGTTAGCCAGCTGCTGGTGGATGGCTGCGAGATCTGAGACCCGGGTGAGCGCCTGTTCGAGCAGTTCGCGTGCCGCAACGTAGTCGCCGTGGCGCATGGCCACGGCCGCGTCTTGGGAGAGGCGAGCGGCTTGCTGCTCCGCCGGAGTTTGCGGCACCCGCCCCCACGCCGAGGCGCCCAAGCGGGTCAGCGCTCGGGCTGAAGGCTCATAGTCCGGGTCATAGCGCAAAGCCGTGCGGAAGCTGGCGATGGCTGCGTCCGTGCGCCCCAGCTTTTCGAGGAGAATTCCCCGATTGTGATAAGCCGGGACGAACAGCGGATCTGCCGCGAGCGCGCTTTGAAACTGCTGTAAGGCTTGGTCCGAGCGCCCCATCCCGCCCAAGGCGCTGGCCAAACCGGTGAGCAGCGCGGCGTCTTGGGGCTGGGCCTGGAGCAACTGCGAGAAGCTCTGGGCGGCTTCTGCGTAGCGCTGCTCTTGCAAGGCGATGAACGCCAGATTGCGCTCGTTTTTGGGGGATCGCTCGCTCTTTTCGTTCTGGGAGCTGTCGCTCTGGGAGCTGTCGTTCTGGGAGTTTTCGTTCTGGGAGTTGCCCAAGTAACCGAGACTGCGCAATTTTTCGAGCATAGCCGCATCGACTTGGGCGGTCTCCTCGGATCCGGCAGATTCGCCTTGGGGCCGTAGGCCATAGCTGGCGATGCGCTCGCCAGACGGCGGCTCGAGCAGGGCTGCGGTCAACGCCCGCCCGGGCATGTCCGCGGCCAGGGGCAAGCCAGCCAGGGCGAGCAGCGTGGGGGCTAAGTCGAGCGGGGTAGCGCGTTCGAGCCGGACGCCTGCGCGAATTCCCCGTCCATAAAAGTAGAGGATGCCGCGTTCGCGGTGGAAGCGTTCGCTCACTCGCCGCAAGTCGCGGGCGGTGCTCGGATCGCGGGGCAATTCTCCCAGGGCAAAACCGTGATCGGACAGCACCACCAGCGTGGTTTGCTCGTCCATGACCGCGAGAAACTGCCCGACGATCTGGTCGGCCAGTTCGTACATTTTTTCAACCGTCGATCCGAAACGGCGCTGCTGCTCGGCCAGCTCGCCCGCGAGGTCGTGCTGGCGGAAGAGGTGACCGAACAAGTGGGAGGCTGAATCCACACCTTCGATATAGACCAGCAACAAGTCGGGGCGCTGCGATTGCCAGAGCTGCAAGCCCAGGTCGCGGTAGGTGAAGGCCGTAGCCAGCGCCCAGCGAAGGTGGGCGAGATCGTCGGCAAAAGCAAAGTTGGCCTGTTGGGCGTCGTGGCCCGCGCCGCCCGCAGCCGAAAGGTCGGGCCTCCCGGGAGCCGGGCGCTCGGCTTCCGCCAGCTCCCCGGCCGGGATCCAGGCGAAGGGCTGCAGGTCCTGGGCGCGCAACTGCTGCGGACGGCGGATCCACGGCGCGAGTTCCGCTGCCAGGTGCTGGGGGTAAACCCAATTCGCTGCCGCAGCTGCGGCCGTATCGTCCGTGGGGCGCAAGGCTTGCGGGTTCAAGAAGTGGTAGGCCGTGTGATCGCTGACGATCGTGCCGCGGACGGCTTCCGGCGGCCAGGTCGCCCACCAACCGACCACGGCCACCGACTTTTCGGCTTGGGAAAAGATGTTCCAGAGGGCCGCGGTTCGCCGCATCCGGCTGGTCACCGGGATCTCACGGCCGGCCGCGTCCAGGGCCGTGAAGTGGCCAATGCCGTGTTCGCGCGGCCGCTTGCCGGTGGCGATGGTGGTCCAGATCACCGGACTGAGCAAAGGGGGTTCGACGTGGAGGGGACCGGACGCGCCCTGCTGTGCCAGCAAAGCAAAACTGGGCAAGCGGCCTGCGCGGACCAGCAGATTGACCACTTCCGGGTCGACCCCGTCGAGTCCGAGGACGATCAAACGCGGGCCCAGCTGGGGGCCGGGGCCGCAGCCCGCCAAAAACCAGGCCACCAGGATCCCAGCGGCACACTGCGCGCCCACCCTCAGCCAGGCCCGGACGCGTCGCTGGTCGAGCGCGGTCAGCAAGAATTGGTGGGTGGTGAGCCAGATGGTGCTCAGCAAGTCGTCCCTCACAAGTCGTCCCTCACAGTCGTCCCTCATCCGTGGTGCGGAACTCTAGCACCGCTCCCGGTGCTGATCCGCGGGGAATCGGTTAAGCTGAGCCGCCTTGCGCCCGAAGGAAGATCCGTGGCAAATCCACTTTCCCTGCTCCTCCTCTACGATCGCATTTATCCGGAGTCTTTGGGTGGGGTCGAGCACCGCAACCGCGAACTGGCGCGAGTCTTGGCCGAGCGCGGGCACCGGGTGACCCTCGCTGGTTTTTGCCACCCCACTCCCTCGCCTTACCCGGGAGTCGAAGTCCGCTCCCTCGGCTTACCGCGCGTCACCTTCACGGCAGAACGCCGCAGCACGCGCGAGGCCCTGCGCCTAGCTTGGGCTTGCGCCCGGCTCGACCTCGCGTCGTTCGACCTCGTCGAGTGCGCCAACATCCCCTACGCGCACCTCTTTCCCCTGGCCCTACGCTGCCGCGCGCAGCGCAAGCCCCTGCTGGTGACCTGGTACGAGTACTGGGGACGCTATTTCCGGCAGTATCTCGGCCGCGGCCGCTGGTTGCCTTATGCGTTCGTTGAGTGGCTGGGAGGGCAAGTGGGCACCCGCGCGATCGCGACCAGCCGGCTGACCGCGGAGCGTTTGAGCGCGCGGCGCGGATCGCCGGTCGAAGTCGTGCCTTGCGGCCTGGCCGTGGGCACGGTGCAAACCTGTGCGCGCCAGCACCGCCAGCCCCAGCGTCCGCCGCTCATTTACGCGGGGCGCTTGCTCCCGGAAAAGCGGGTCGACTTGTTGCTGCGCGCGGTGGCTCTGCTGCCTCAAGATCAACTGCCTGCGTGGGCCGGGCCGCTGCTCACGGTCATCGGCGAGGGTCATGAACGGCCGCGG
This sequence comes from uncultured Thermoanaerobaculia bacterium, assembly GCA_964499975.1. Taxonomy (GTDB): domain Bacteria; phylum Acidobacteriota; class Thermoanaerobaculia; order Multivoradales; family J023; genus CAZCOV01. Next base: position 4,098 of record CAZCOV010000093.1, on the reverse strand, counting down.
CTCGAGCGGCTCGCCCGGGAGTTGGGGATCGGTGACCGCGTTGTGTTCTTGGGGCATCTGCCGCACAACGAGGACGTGTGGGCCGAGCTAGGTAGCGCCCAGATCGCGGTCCAGCCTTCGGCGCGCGAAGGCTTCGGCCTGTTTCCGCTCGAAGCCATGGCAGCCGGTTTGCCGGTGGTCTACTGTGAATCTTCCGAAAGCGCGGTCCCCGAACTGGTGCCTGACGGCGTCTGCGGCAAGGCTTCTGCAGCCACCCCAGAAGCCCTGGCGCAAACCCTCAAAACCTTGCTCACGAGCGACGCCGAACGCCAACTTCTCGGAACCCAAGCCGAGCGCCACGC
>CAZCOV010000093.1:1413-3747 GCA_964499975.1 uncultured Thermoanaerobaculia bacterium | reverse complement strand
GCGCCGATGAGCCCGCCCGCAACGCTGAGAACGAGCGCCACGCCCAGCGCTTCGATTGGCAGCAAGTGGGGCAGCGCTCGGAGCAACTCCTGCGTGAGCTGGTGGCCTGATTCCGAGCGGACCCTGCCCCCTGCCGCGCCAGGCGACAAGCCGTGGACGGTTCAGAGGTTCAATCGACCACGACTTTCCACGGCCTGAGTTCGGACAGGCGGACCTTGTGCTGGAACACGGGGTTGCCGTCCCGGTCGTGGGTGGTCAACGTGAGCTCGGGGTCCTCGCGCTCCCAGTCAAATTCGAGGGTGCCAAAATTGAGGCCGCCATAGGGTCGGACGATGGCGAGCGGGGCAGGGCGCTCCGCCCCGATCGGCAGGCTGTGGGTGAGACCGCTCGAAGTGAACTCGTAAAGCGGGTAGCCAAGACCCCCATCGCTGCGCTTGAGCTGGGCAAAGTGGGCATCGCCGCTCAGGAACACCACGCCTTCGGCCTCGCTGTCGCGCAGCAGCTGGAACAGCCGCTCTAGTTCGAGTGGGAGGTTCTTCCAGCACTCGAAGCTTGAAGCATAGTCGAGCACGCGGATGCTCGAAACGATGAAGCGGAATTCTGAGGGCTGACGCAACTGCTCGGCGAGCCAAGCCCACTGCGCCGAACCGAGCAGGGTCTTGTGCGGGTCCGTATCCGGCTGGTAGCGCCGGTAGGGGCTGGGATCGAGGAGCAGCGGACTGCGAAAGGTGCGGGTGTCGAGCAGGATCACTTGCACGCGCTGGCCAGGAGGTCCAAAAATCTGCGCTTGATAGACCCCCTCTTGCGCGCGGCGGGGCGAATCCGCGGGCTCGCCCAGGAAATCGAGAAAGAGCTGCTGTGCTTCCGCTTTCTTGGGGTACTCGGCACCGCCATCGTTGACGCCGTAATCGTGATCGTCCCAGGTGGCCATGAGCGGAACCTGGGCCCGGAAACGCTGAAATTCCGGCTTAGCTGCCAGTTGAGCGTAATCCGCTTTCATCTTGGCCATGTCCTCGGTGTCGGCGTAAATGTTGTCGCCGAGGAACAAGAAGAGTTGGGGTTCAAGACGCCCGATCGCGTCCCAGATCGGCTGATCCAGGGCCTGGTCAGCGCACGAACCCAAAGCGATCCGCTGCAGGGGCAGGGTTTGCAGCTCAACTGCCCAAGTGGGGGAGAAGCTGGCCAGGGTGAGAAGCCCCAGGATGGGGCCGTGACCACGCCAGTGCCGGAGCAGGCGTTGTAACAGCGAGCGGAAGGATAGCTTCTCAATGGACGAGCAGGCGGCAGGCAATTTCCAAGTCGCGTTCATGGTCGCGGCAGTTTAGCAGGGTTAGCGCAGTTTAGCAGGGTTAGCCGTGTTAGCAGTGCACCCCAATGCATTTATTTAGGCCAATCTATGGTACACTGACCGAGGGGAGTGAGATCTGTTTGGTCGGAACCCATCACGGGTGATGCACGTTGGAGTGGTGGGTGCGACAACGGCTGGGATGAGGAGGCATCATGACGTCCTTCACGCAAGTCAGTGAGCAGAGTCCGATCACCACCGCAGACGCCGCGAGTACCCCAGCAGAAGTTTCCGGACCACCCCCCATGCCGCTCCTCGGTTGGCGCGGCAACGCCTTCCGCTTTTTCCGCAACCCCATCGCTTACATGACCGCACTGCGCGCCCGTTATGGGAACGTGGCGCGGCTGGTCCAAGGAAACAACCCGCCGCTCTTTTACAACGCCAACCAACCTGACACCGCGACTTACTTCGCGTTTGGACCTATTTGCAATCGCAAGATCCTGACCGACCTTGACTTGTTCCAAGGGCGAAAACCTCCAGGCCCCAAGACACCGATTTATGCGCGGCTGGCCACCAACGTTTTCTTTATCAACCGTGAACGGCACAAACAGCAACGCAGCCTGCTCGCTTCAGCTTTTACCAAAGAACACTTGCGCAATTATTACCACGAGATGGTTTTTTATACGGAGAAGATGCTCGCTTCATGGGAGGACCGCCAGCAAATTGATATTCTCGAAGAAATGAGCAATGTTGCTTTGTGCATTGGCAGCAAGTGCTTCTATGGTCTCGATGCGACCAGCAAAGATCGTAATTTGGCTGGCTTGATGCGGTATATGATCAACACGATGTTCTCGCCAGCGACTTTGATCCCGCTCGACTTGCCAGGAATGCCTTACCACAAGTTGATCCGCACCATGAGCGAAATTCACGACTTGTTGTTGCAAGAAGTGGAGCGCAAGCGTCTCGCAGGAGCGCAAGGAGCCGACGTGCTCTCGCTGCTGGTGCGAGCCCATGCGCAAGGTTCCGCGGTGATGACCGATGACGAGTTG
>CAZCOV010000093.1:0-1403 GCA_964499975.1 uncultured Thermoanaerobaculia bacterium | reverse complement strand
TTCTTCGCTGGCCATGACACCACCTCCAAGGCGCTCGCTTGGGCCTTGTTCTTGCTCGCCCAGCACCCGGCGGCTTTGCGTGAACTGGTAGCCGAACTCGATGCTGAAGTAGGGTCCGGAGTCCCCACGTTTGACCAGCTTGAGTCTTTGCCGGTGCTCGATCGAGTGGTCAAGGAAAGCTTGCGCTTGCTCGGGCCGGCCTTGATGTTCTCGCGGCAAGTCACCCGCGATACCACCCTCGAGTCCCACACCATTCCTGCGGGCAGCGAAGTGATTTTCAGCCCGTACATTACCCACATGGATCCGCAGCTCTATCCGCACCCCAAACGCTTCTTGCCCGAGCGCTGGCTAGAGATCAATCCGTCGATTTACGAGTACTTGCCTTTTGGTGCGGGTCCGCGCCTGTGCTTGGGTGCTGCTTTTGCGGGAATTCAGTTGCGGCTGATTATCGCCATGGTCCTCAAGAGATATCGGTTGAAAATCGTCCCCAATACGCGGATCGATATCAAGACCAACGTGCTGATCATCCCGAAAAACCCCATGCATGCGTTGATCACCCGGCAGGATCACGACTTCGGCAACAACCGCAGCAACGTCACCGGCTACATTCACGAAATGGTCGACTTCAACTGAAGCTGAGCTGCAGCGGGCGAGTTGTGCCTGGGAGGACGCGCGGTTAGAATCGGCACCTCATGCCACGCCGCGCAGACATCTCCAGCATCTTGATCTTAGGCTCGGGTCCGATCGTGATCGGACAAGCTTGCGAGTTCGACTATTCCGGGGTACAGGCATGCAAAGCCCTGCGCAGCCAGGGCTATCGCACCCTCCTGATCAATTCCAATCCTGCCACCATTATGACCGACCCCGAGGTGGCGGACCGCACGTATGTCGAGCCGCTCACTCCTGAAATCGTCGAAATGATCATCGCGCGCGAGCGTCCGGACGCGGTGCTGCCCACGGTCGGCGGGCAGACCGGGCTCAATCTCGGGGTGGCGCTGGCAGAAGCCGGCGTCCTTGCGCGGTACGGGGTACAGCTGATCGGAGCACAGCTCGCAGCGATCCGCCTAGCCGAAGATCGCTCGAAGTTTCGCCAAGCCATGCTCGACGCGGGCGTTCCCGTGCCGCCGAGCCGGATCGTCCATTCCTTGACAGAAGCCTGGCAAGCGATTGACGAGATCGGCTTCCCGGCTTTGATTCGCGCTTCGTTCACCCTCGGCGGAACTGGCGGGGGAGTGGTCTGGCAGCGTGATCAGTTCGCGAGCGCGGTCGAACATGGGTTGCGCGCCAGCCCGGTAGGCGAGATCTTGCTCGAACGCAGCTTGTGGGGGTGGAAAGAGTACGAACTCGAAGTGATGCGCGATCGCGCAGACAACTTTGTGGTGGTGTGCTCGATCGAGAACCTC
>CAZCOV010000092.1:0-18444 GCA_964499975.1 uncultured Thermoanaerobaculia bacterium | reverse complement strand
TGAAGGTGATGATCGTCAGGCTTCGCGGCAACCATTTGGGGTCAAGCGTACCGGTGGTCAGCGATTCGATCGCCACGCGCAGCACCAGCAACCCCGCGAGGCAGAGCAGGATACCGCCCAGTCTCCGGGTTGCAATCGCCGCCGGGCGCGCCGGCAGACGGCTCAGCAAGGCTTCGGTCCCGGCCCAGCGGGTCCCAAAGCTGGCGATGATGAGAGCTCCCCAAAAAAGCGTCATCCGCCAGGCACTCAGGCCCCCGTCGGTGAGATGGCCGGCCTGGTATTCAAACTGCGAGATGATGAAATAGATGGCGATCATGCCGTAGATGACGTTCCCGACGCGACGCCCGGTGGGGCGGTCCTTCAACACCAGAAGGAGTACGAGGACCAGGCTCATCATCACGGGTATCCAGATCAAACCCCGGACCTCGGGGAAGTCGAAAAATCTGTTCTTGCCGTAAAGCAGCAACAAGACCAGAGGTGCCGCCAGCAAGCCGGCGACTTTGAGCTGGCCGGCAGGGTGGATCCGCTCCAGGGCAGCGATCCGGCGTCGTCTGATCGGCAAGGCTCCCCACAGCCATGACAGCACGCCGACGTCAGGGGAGCGGGCCTGCCGAAGGGCCAGGGCGCAGGCGGCGACGCTGATCGCGGCGATCAAGCCGGGCCACAGCAGTTGCTCGAAGACGTGGTGGTGGAGCGGCAACGTTGGGATCGTCGGCTGGGGGCGACCAAAGCTGCGGTCGAGATCGGCCATCAGCACGGCAGGATTGCTATTCAACATACCAGGATAGAGCAACACACCTTGGACCACCCCCCAGGCAACCAGGATCGCCCCCCACCCCGTACTCGTGAGCGAGGCCAGGCACAGCGACAACACCAGCAAGCCGAGAAAGCCGACCGCGCGGTCGAGCGCATGCCACGAACGGTCGCGCAGCAAGCCGTCCCGACGCCAGGGCTGGCTCAGATACTCGGCTTTGGGCACGTAGCGTTCGAGCGTCACGGTAACCGCACTGCCAGCCGTGAGCCCGAGGCGCTCGAGCTCCCTTTTTTGGAAGTCAAACTCAAACGCTGTCCAAGCGTCGCGGTCGAGCCGCGCGACCACTTCCCCCGGCTGGGCTGGCTCGCGAGGACAGCCACAATCCTCCGACCACCAGGTACTTCCGTAGTCGTCCAGGCCCATCGTGCGCAGGGCACCGAGCGAGGCGCTGCTGGTCAGCCCACGACTCACTCGGCCGTCGACCTCGAAGCGCAGCAAGGGGACGCCGGGCAGATCGGCCAGGGTGTTGGTCTCCAACGGATTCAAGCGTCCGGGCAAGTTCGGTCGCAGCATCCCTGGCGCGGCCAGGGCTTCGACCAGCAGGGCTGCACCCAGCACCGCGAGGCCGCAGCCCAAGCCGAGCTCGAGGCGGGCACCGAGGTCTGCACCGGGAGCCACTGGCAAGCGCCGCAGGAGCGGTCGCAGCCTGTGCCTTCCGGGTAAAAGCGCCACGGTCAGGGCAAAGGCGCTGATCACCAGCACCAGGCGGAGGGTTTCATCCATGGCGGCGGCGGTGGGGTCGAACGTGCTGTCCAATGGCCCTTCACCCCACAAAAGGTGCGTCAGTGGCGTACCCAGCCCGAACAGGGTTAGCCCCAAAGCGATCAGGAGCGCGGCCAGGGCGAGCGGCAGACGGCGACGGCGCCAGATCTCACGGCGGAGAAGTGAGCGGGCTTCGCGGGTAGAAAGCTCAGGCATGTTCTTGTCCTCCGGAATCTCCGACCAGGTCGACGAAAATGGATTCGAGACTGGCCTCCTCGAACGTCAGATCTCGTGCCCCCTCGGCCGCGAGCGCCGCGACCAGCTGATCGCGGCCAGGCTCACCATCGGCCCACGCAGCGAGGTGGAAGAACTCCCCCAACTGGTGGCAGCAAATCAGGCCGGGGATGCGCTCGCGCGGCAGGTCGCTGGGGAAACGCCCCTTGAGCCGCGCCACCCGATCCTTGAGCTCCTCGACTGAAGCCGCAACCGCGAGGCGTCCGGCAGCGAGGATCGCGACTTGATCCGCCAACCGTTCGACCTCGTTGAGCTGGTGCGACGAGAGCAGAACCGTGCGGCCAGGACGACTCATGAAGTCGATGACCGCGGCTTGAAAACTCCGCCGCACCACCGCGTCGAGCCCGGCGGTGGGTTCGTCCAAGATGAGCAGTTCGGGGTCTGAGGCAAGTGCCACCACCAGCGCCAGGTGGCCCTTTTGTCCCCCTGACAGCTGACCGACTTGCTTGTGGGTTGCCAGTTCGAAGCGGACGAGGTTGCGGTTCACTTCCTCCTCACGCCAGCGGCCAGGGTAAAACCTGCTGACGAAGCGCAAGGTCTCGGCCACGGTCATCTGAGGATCGAAGTCCGACTCTTGGGGAACGTAGCCGATGCGGGTGCGGATCGTGATCGCCTCGCGGGTCGGGTCCATGCCGAGCACGGCTGCGCGGCCGCCCTGCGGTTTCAAGATCCCGAGCAGCAGGCGGATCAGCGTGGTCTTGCCGCTGCCGTTTCTTCCCAGCAGCGCACAGACCACCCCTTGTGGCACCATGAGGCTGAGCTCCCGCAGCACCGGCTCCCGCCCAAAATCGTGGGTGAGCGCGAAGGTTTGAATGGCAAAAGACGTCATGATTCGGTCTCCTTGGCGGTGAATTCACTGGCGGTGGATCCACTGGCAGTGGGTCCGCTGGCGGTGGGTCCGCTCTCCGTGGCGGATTCCGGGAACAGCTCGCCAGCCCGACGCTCGAGCTCGGCGATCAGCTCTGCGAGCCCCAGCCCGAGCTTCCAACCCGCAATCAGCAACTCGTCGAGCGGACCTTGTAGCGCCTGGCGTCGCTCGGCAGCGGAAAGCCGTGGTGAACGGTGGGTCACGAAAACGCCCCGTCCCTGTTGCAACACCACGAAGCCGTCCTGCTCCAGCTCGCGATAAGCCCTGGCTACCGTGTTGGGATTGATCCGCAGCTCGAGCGCCAGCTCGCGCACCGACGGCAAGCGCGTCCCGTCAGCAAGCTCACCGCTGGCGATCTGCATCCGCAGCTGGTCGACGAGCTGCTGGTAGATCGGCTGGCGGCTGGTAGGGTCGAGGTACGCTCTCATCATCTGTATTAACACATATAATACAGTTGAATGTCAACCGTGACCTTCAGACCGTCAAGCATCAGGGGTCACGGCTGGTGTGCTCGCCGCAGAAGTGCAAAAAGATTAAAGCAAAGAGAACACTTCGTCGACTTGTTGCCAGCCCACCCGCAGCAGGTAGTCGGTGCGCCGGCCATAGGACTTGCGGCCGAGGATGAAAAAGCCCGGCTCGGGGTTGACCAGGGTGGCGGCACCCATGCTGGCCTGGGCCAGGCAGTCGCCGCTGGCGCCGCTCTGACCGAGCAGGGCCGCGGCCAGTTTCATCGGTCCGGAAGTGGCGTAGCATTCGTGGACCTGGAGCTGACGGTAGAGCAGGTGGTCGCCCACTTGACCGGTCAAGGCGAGGATGCGGTCCACCACCACGGGGTTGAAGCTGCCGTCCAGCTGGCGCAAATTCACCCTGATGGTGCCGTCGGGCTGCAGGTGCAGCGTCTCGACGACCACCCCATAGCGGACGGTCAGCCCAGCGGGCGGCGCGGTTTGCAGTTGCTGCGCCCGCGCGATCAGCCGTCCGCGTTCGGGCAAAGGGTCCTCCGCCGGGTCACTTGCCAAAGGCGGGGACGGGTGACGCTGGGCCCAGATCACCCGGGTGGACGTCCCGTTCGCCAACCAGGGGGCCAGGTCGCACAGCGCGGTCTGCGCTGAATGGCCAGCGCCGACCAGCAGCACCGTTTTGCCGATCCAGTCCGCGGCCGATCGCGTCAGATCGGGAATTTGGTGGTGGACCCGGTCCCCGAGTTGCGCTTCACCCGGCGCGGGAATCCCGCCGTCGCCGAGCGCGTTGGGCTCGCTGCTGCCGGTGCAGTCGAGCACGACGTCCGCGGGGTCCACCCGCTCGCTGCCGTCCGCGGCTTGCACCAGCAGCCGGAATGGACGGCTGGCCCGTTCGGATGAACTGATTTCTTCATGCTTGAGCAGTCCCTGCCGGCCGACCCGCAGCACGCGCTCGCCCAGCCGGAGGTGCGGGCGGACCGTGGGCAAAGCAGCGAGCGGTTCGAGCAAGTTGCTGACCAGCTCATGACCTTGGGGGCAGTGGTCCCCGCTCGGCGCGGCTTGACCCGCGGTTGCGAGGTGCTGCCGCATCCGCGGCGAGGCGTTGAGCGCCCAGGGCGTGAACAGGCGAACGTGACCCCAGGCAGAAATCGCACCAGCCACTTGCGGCGCGGCTTCATAAAGCGTGAACGATAAACCGCGCTCGGCCGCGGCCAGCGCAGCTTCGAGCCCAGTGGGACCAGCGCCCAAAATGGCGATGTGGGGGCGAGTTGTGGTCATGGATTCCTCCGCATGTGGATGCTTGCGATTTGCGGTCGCCCGGACTCCGCAAGCGCCGAAAGGCTAGCACACCGGGAGTCCTGCCGATGGGGCCTGCCACGCTGGGATGGGTTTGCGCTAGAGTGAAGCGTTATGCCTGTCCTGCCCACCGTTACCCTGCGCCGCTTGATGGCGCGCGAAGATTTGAGTTCGCACGAAACCGAAACGCTGTTCGGTCAGCTGATGGACGGCGAAATCGCGGCCGCGACCCAGGCCGCGCTGCTGGTGGCGCTGGCGATCAAGGGGGAGGCCGTGAGCGAGATCGTGGGAGCGGCGCGGGCGATGCGCCAGCGGGTCGTTCCCATCCCGCACCAGGTGCCGGGGCTCGTCGATACTTGCGGCACGGGCGGGGATGGCCAGGGCAGCTTCAACATCTCGACCGCGGCCGCGCTGGTCGCAGCCGCAGCCGGCGCTCCCATTGCCAAGCATGGCAACCGCTCGGTGTCGAGCCGGTCGGGTAGTGCGGATGTGCTCGCAGCGCTGGGCGTGCGGCTCGACCTCTCACCAACGGCGCTGGGACAAGCGCTCGAACGGCTCGGCATCGCTTTCCTGTTTGCGCCGCAACTCCACCCGGCAATGCGCGCCGTGGCCGCAGTGCGCCGCGAACTCGGGGTGCGCACCATCTTTAACCTGCTCGGACCGCTGACCAACCCGGCCGGGGCGCGGCGACAAGTGATCGGGGTTTATGCCCGCGAGCTGGTGCCGGTTGTGGCCGCGGTGCTGCGCGAGCTGGGCACGGAGCATGCGCTGGTGGTCCACGGCAGTGACGGGCTCGACGAGATCACCACCACGGGCCCCACGTGGGTGGCTGAAGTGCGGGACGGTACCGTGCAAACGCTGGAACTCGTCCCCGAACAGCTGGGAATCCCCCGGGTTGCCCCGGCGGCGCTGGGCGGCGGTACTCCGGCTGAAAACGCCGTCCGCCTGCGTCAGGTCTTGGCCGAAGCAGCCGGCCCGCTGGCAGACGTCGTGGCGCTCAATGCCGGAGCCGCGCTCTATGTCGGCGGACAGGCGGAAAACGTGGCTGCGGGCTTCGCGCTGGCGCAAGAAGCTTTGCGTTCGGGCGCTGCCGAGCGCAAACTCGCGGCGCTTTGTGCGTTCGCCGGCTGAGCCGAGCCTGCGGCAGAGTAGACTTCGAGTTCGAACGCCGACCAGAAAAATTTTGGATCCGCGCGGGTGAGGGTGAGGCGCAGAAAGCGGACGGGCACCGGCTCCCAGGTGGTGGTGAACGGGACGGTTTTCGCTGCCAGCAAGTGGCGGATCGGGAGTAGATAGGACTTAGCCTCGGTCAAAGACGTCCACTCAACCCCATCGCTTGAGCCTTCGACCTGGTAACTGCGCGGAAAGTCTTGAAAGTGGCGCCCTTGCAGGAAAGTCATCCCGGTCGCATGGACGACCGTGCCGAGGTCGACGGTCAGCCAGTCGCCCACGCGTTGCGGTCCGCCGGAATGCCAGAAGGTCGAGAGCTTGCCATCGAGGAGGTGCGCGAGATCCTGGGGCCGACTGCTGGACAAAACGAAGTGGTCGCGGTCGAGCGGACGGCCCGGGGGGAGTAAGGGCGAGGTGTCCTCGGCTTCGCGCGGCGCGATTTCCCAGACCTCGTCATTGCGGAACTGATCGACAAAACGCAAGATCCTGCGCTGTTGCCACAAGAGCGCCCGACAGGCGACCCGGTCCCGCCGCGACAGTTCGCCGCGATGGAGCACCAGGTAGCGGACCCCCAGGTCTTGGGCGTCCCCAATCACTTGCGCTGCGGACCGGCTCTGCCAGCGGCGCACCAGTTCGTGGTTGACCGGTGGAATGTACCCGCTGACCCCATTGACCAGCGGCTGCCAGTGAAACGTCGCAAAGTACATGCGCAAGAATTCTCGCTCAAGATTGCCGAGCGGCAGTTCGAGCAGCGACGTTCCTGGGGGCTGGGTGGCCAAAAAACGGTAAACCGGTGGGACGTCGAGTTCGCGCGGCACGTCGCGCAGCACCAGGGGAAAGTTCAAGTATTCGATCAGGATCACTCCGGGGATGGCGAGCCGGAACAGCTGGCGTCGCCAGACGGGGCCCTGCGCGAGCAGCCAGCGGACCCCCCAGGCCGCGATCACCGCGAGGGCGAGCAGGTTGATGATGTGGATGCGCGCGACAGAGCGCAGCGCGGCAAAGCCAGGAGCAAAGTGGTAGAGCAGCATGTAGGGGCCATGAGTGCCAAAGCTCAAGATGAACGCGAGCATTCCCAAGTAAGCGCAGTAGCGGATCCAAGCGGCAGGAGAGGTGAGCGGTGGCAACCAACGCGCCCGAAAGCCCGCGTCCAGGCTGGCGAAGAGGGCCAGCAAGAAGAGCAGGAGAAAGAACGGCCGATTCAGATGTGAGCCGGTGATCTTGAGCCCCAACAGTTCAACTTTGAACCGTCCTGCGACCAGAATGGCCGCGATCGCCAGCAGGCACAGGGCGATTGCGGCGGCGAGAACGAGACGCCAAGCCCGGCGTAACCGGCGTTGGGGCACGGGGTCAGGCAGCCTTGAACTGACCAGGACGGCAAAACCCACGATACCGAGCAGAACAGGCAAAATTCCGGGGAAGAGTCGCGCCTCATGCAGGTTTTGGTCGAAGAGCATGCCGCCATAGACCAAGTTGCTTCGCGGCGTGGTGACATAGCTCGCCAGCTTGGCTTGAAAGTTGATTTCGCGGGAAAACCCCATCTCCTGCTGGAAACGCAGGTACTGCCAGAAGACCGGGCCAGCCAACGCGACGACGAACCCGGCTAAGGCCGCGAGCTTGGCGCAAAAAACGCGATCCCGCCATTTTTGTGCGGTCACCAGGTGGACCAGCACGAGGAGGGCCACGGCATAGCTCAGATAAACCGCATAGTAACAGTTGCCCAGCAGCTGGATCACGAAGAACAGGGCCAAAAGCAGCAGGTCGCGCCAGGCTTCCGTTTGCAAAAACCGCGAAAGAAACAACAAGGTCAAAGGAATACCACCAGCAAAAAAGATCTGCAGGTGCGCGGTGTGGTCGAACATGAAAGGGGAAAAAGCGAAAATCATCCCGGCCACCACGCTGGCAACTCCGGACTTCGTCAGGCGGTATGCCAATCCATACATGCCGATCGCTGAGAATAAAAAGGAAGCGAGGAGGACGAAGTTGTAAGCTAAAACGCGGTTCCCGGTCAAAAGCAAAGGTAGCGCAGCCAAGAGGGCTTGGGGCAGGAGCATCTCCGAATAAGCCAGCGTGCGCTGGTGTGGGAAGAAAATATTGCCATCAAAGAAACCTGAAAGATTCCCGTGGACCACCTGCTCGATGTCCCAGGTCAGGATCCAAATGTTGAGCAAAGGATCGCCGAAGTCGCTCACCGCCTCATGGCTGCGGAATGCGATCGGAAAAGTCAGGATCAAAGTGAGAGCCAGGAAGATGAGCAAGACGGTTCCTGCCCGACGATGCGATGAGACCACGGATTCTCCTCGGTGAAATATGTAAATATAGCGCTGGCTGGACTGTTCTTGGGATTTTCGCAGACGGTTTCGCGCGTTTCTTAAAGTTTTCTCTTGTCGGTACGGTCTCGAGCCAAACGCACGGGCCCTATCATACAATGGCATGTCAACATATTGTAGCGGCAGCGCAAACCCGTCTCTGGCGACTGGCTCGCGAGCGCATGCTATCCTCACCCCATGCGGCGCTTCGCCTGGCTTTGCTGCGCTTTGACCCTCCAAGGCTGGCCCCTGCCAGCGTCCGAGCAACCAGCACCGCAGATCCCGATCACGACGTTCCAGCTGGCCAACGGAATGGAGTTTCTCGTGGTCCAGCGCGCGTCCGCGATCCCCGCGACGGGAGTGGCCGCTGGCTGGGTGGTGCGGGCTGGCTCGGCCGACGATCCGCCCGGAGCGGCTGGCCTCAGCCACTTGCTCGAACACATGCTGGGCAAAGGCAGTCCCACGATCGGCACGCGCGACTTTGCGCAGGAGCAAACGCTCGACGCCGAGGAGGAGCGGCTCTTGTCCGAGTTGCAGCAGAGCTCAGGCCAGGCGCAGCAGCAGGCGCTTTTGACCCGACTCCAGGCCCTGCGCACAGCCCGGCGCAGAATTTTGCAGCTGGGTGAGTTTTCCACCCTGTACAGCGCTGCCGGCGCGACCGCCCTCGACGCCCGCACGTGGGAGGACTTCACGGGGTACACCGTGACGGTGCCGCGGGAAAAGCTCGAACTGTGGTTTTGGCTGGAAGCGGATCGGCTGCTCCACCCGGTTCTGCGGGAGCTCGAGGCCGAGCGCGAAGTGGTCCGCGAAGAACGGCAGCAGCGCATCGCCGCCCTGCCGACCGGAGCTTTTCAAGAGCAGCTCCGCCGGCTTTTTTGGCGATCTTCGCCTTATGCCTGGCCGCCGCTCGGCAATCCCGACGAAGTCGAGGCGATCGCGCGGGCGACTCTTGCCGCGCACTTCCGCGCCCATTATCAGGCCGACCGCCTGACCGCAGTGCTGGTTGGGGCGGTCGATCCAGCTCAGGTTGAGGTCCTGGCCCGACGTTATTTTGGCCGACTGCCCACCCCCCCTGAAACAGCGCCTCCAACCCCGCCTCTCACCTTGAATCCTCCGGCCAACCCTCGTCCGTTCGTTTTGACCGGGCCCGCAGCAACCCAAGTCGAGATCCTCTATCGCACGGTACCGCACCTGCATCCCGACGCGGTCGCGCTCGAGGTGGTTGCGGGCCTGCTCAACGGTCGCAGTGGACGCCTGTATCAGCAGCTGGTTTTGCGCCAGCAGGTGGCCAGCACGGCCGCGGCTTTGCATCACGGTTTGCGCCGCAGCGGCTATTTTTCCTTGACGGCCGTCGTCCAAGTTGAGGTCGTCCCAGCCGAACTGGTACGCCGTCTCGACCGCGAACTGGACGCGCTGGCCCAGGGGATCTCGGCTGCCGAGCTGCAGCGGGTACAAAACCAGATCCGCGCCGACGCCTATCGCCGTTGCCAGGAACCCGAGGGTTTGCGCAACCAGCTCTTGGTCTACGCTGGGCTGGGGGACTGGCGTGCCTTCAACACCTGGCCCGCCCGGATCGCGGCGGTGACCCCGGCCGATGTGCAGCAGGTGATCGCCAGGTACTTGACCGCAGAAAAGCGGCTGGTCGGGATGTACCAGCACGCCAAGGAAACCCCATGAAAAGGGCCGCGGGTTGGTGTGGGCTGCTCCTCGCCTCAGCCTTGGCGGGCAAGAGTGGGTCAGAGGAAGCGATTCCCAGCCATCCGAGCGCCTTGAGTTTTGCCGAACCGGAGATCGCGATCCCCGCTCCGGATCCCTACCGCTTCACCTTGAGCAATGGGATGGCGGTGGTGATCGTCCCAGATCATGCACTGCCGCTGTTCGACCTGGAGCTCGCGGTGCGGGCCGGCGGGTTTCTCGATCCGCCGGGGCAAGCCGGCTTGGCCTACTTGACCGCGGCACTGCTTGCCCAAGGGGGAACCGCTGCGCTGCCCGCACCCGCTTTTGCCGACCGCATCGATTTCCTCGGGCTGGAACTCGGTGCTGCGGGCCGGGTCACCCGCAGTGGGATGCACTGGAATGCCCCGTCCTGGGTGCAAGGTGAAGTGTTTGACCTCTTCGCTGATTTGCTCCGCCGTCCTCGCCCGGCGCCTGAGTTGCTCGCCGCCGCCCAAGCGCAGTTGCAAGCTGCTATGCCGCATCGGCTCGACGACCCGCGGGCGGTTGCCGCGCGGGAGTGGGTGCGCTTGCTTTTCGGGGAGGATCACCCGCTCGCCCGCGATCTGACGCCCGCCACCCTGAGCGCGATCAGCGCCAGCGATTTGCTCGCCTTTCAGCAGCGATACTGGCACCCCGCAAACTTGGTGCTGGCCGTGTCCGGAGACGTCGAACCCGCGCAGATCGTGGCGGAGCTGGAGCGGCGTCTGGCAGAGCCGGCACCGTCCAGCGGCTCCCCTAGCGAAGCCGTGCGGGTCCCCTGGCCGCCCCCCTTCCCGGACCACCGGCCAGAGCCTGGGCTCTATCACCGCGAACAGGCAACCCCGCACAGCCAGATCTTCTTGGGCCACCCACTCCGCACGGTTCCCGACTGGGACAGCGCAGACCGTCCCGGCTTGCTGGTCTTGGCAGAACTCCTGGGCGGTGGCGCCATCGCGCGATTGGCCGGTCGACTGCGCACGGCCGAAGGCCTGGTTTACGCGGTCGACACCGCACTCGAGCTCGGGCCAGAGCTGCCCGGTCAATTTCGGGTCAGCTTTGCCACGACTCCAGCCCTGGCGTTGCGCGCGCTCGTCAGCTGTCGGCAAGAACTCCAGCGTCTGCTGGACGAGCCAGTCCAACCCTTTGAGCTCGAGATCGCCAAGCGCGAGGTCCGCGCCGAACTCCAGCGCTCGTTCGATAGCGCTGCCGAGATCGCGGGCTACTGGGCGGAAGACCTGCTGATCGGCCGGCCTCACGCGTACTGGCAGGCCCTGCCCCGGACAGTGGCCCAGGTCAGTGCGCGCGACGTCCAGACCCTGGCCCGGCGCTTCCTCGCGCCCGACGCGTTGGTCGTGTTGGTGGTCGGTCCGTGGGACGAGATCCGTGCGGGTGCGGCGCAGGCAGGCATCGAGGTGCAGCGCCTGGGGCCGATCACTCACCTACCGGCGCGGGATCCCTTGACGCTCAAACCCCGCAATAGCGCGTCCGATTGAGGCCGTCCATGCCTAAAACCCGCCAGATCTTGGTCATTGGCGCTGGAATGGCCGGACTGGCGGCAGCTCGTGATCTGATGCGCGCGGGGTTGCAGGTGACGGTGCTCGAAGCCCGCGCCCGGCTCGGCGGCCGCATCCTGACCGACACCTCGTGGGGCTTCCCCCTCGACCTGGGCGCTGCCTGGATCCATGGCGTTTGCGGTCCCCACCCGATCGCCGAGCTGGCAGAACAGGCTGTCAGCGGACGAAAAGCGCTCAACCCGCTGGCCTTACGGGTGTTCCGCGCGGCCGGCCAGGAAGTCTCCTGGGACGAGATCGTCAGCGCTTTTCAAGCGGCGAGCCACCCGGCATCCGCTGCCCCCAAGCCGCCCAGCGCCCTCGACGCTTGGGTGCGGGCGACCCAGACCCTGCGCTGGGGGGTTGCGCCCGAAGCTCTTTTGCCCGGCACAGAAATCGGTGAAACCGGCGAGGATCAGCTGCTGCTGCGCGGTCACGGCCCCCTGATCGACTTGCTGGCCCAGGGGCTCGACCTCCGCACCGAGCAGACCGTCCGGCGCATCACCCTGATGGCGGATCGCGTCCTGGTCCAAACCCAGCGCGCCAGTTTCCTTGCCGACCGCGTGCTCGTCACCGTCCCGCTGGGAGTGCTCAAGGCAGCGCTCTTCGAGCGCCAGATCGTTTTCTCTCCGCCTCTGCCCGAGACCAAGCAGCGTGCGATCGAACGCCTGGGCGTGGGGTTGTGCAACAAGGTGGCCTTGCGCTTTGCCCGACCTTTCTGGCCGCCCACAAGCGAACTCCTCGGCTGCGCTACGCCCGGCAGCGCAGTTCAGGTCTTCCACAACCTGCTCCCGGCTCTCGGTCAACCGGTGCTCGTGGCTCACCTCGCAGGTGCAGAGGCGTGGCGCCTAGAAGCCTTGCCCGAAAGCGAGTTGATGGCCCAGGTGATGGCGGTTTTGCGCGACCTCTTCGGGACCCACACACCGAGTCCTCAGGCTGCCCTGATCACCCGGTGGGGTAACGATCCTCAGGCGCGTGGAGCCCTCTCGTATCTCGCGCGAGAGACCTTAAAAGACGACCCCCAAGCGCTCCGCGAACCGGTGGCTGACCGTCTTTTCTTCGCTGGTGAAGCCACCGCGGAAGTGCATCGCGGCACCACGCTCGGAGCGTATCTTTCGGGCTTGCGCGAGGCGTCCCGGATCCGCGCGCTCTTAGAGCAAGTCCGGGGTCATTGGTAGGTCAGCTCGGGATAGAGCCAGCCGAGCGCCATCAGGTGGAGGGGGTTGAACACGCTGCCAAACAACTTCCAAGCGAGGATCAGCCCCAGCAAGTTGAACATAGGCTCGCGCAGGATTTCCTGGTAGCGCCGTGCCCAGTTCTCCGGCATCAGGAGCGGGAGCGCCCCGCTGCCGTCGAGCGGAGGCAATGGCAGCAGATTGAAGGCTGCGAGCAGCAGGTTGAGCGAGAAGAGGATGCTCAGCAGCGAGGCCGCACCCGCCCAGGCGCCGGGCTCCGCTGCCACCGTCACTTGCGAAAAGTGGATCGTCGCAGGTGCTGCAAACCACCCCACTGCCATGCCGCCCCGGATCAGCAGGCTGGCGAGCAGCACGATCAGCAAGTTGGACGCAGGGCCAGCGAGCGACATCCAGGCCGCACGGCGCGGGTGACGGTCAGCCCAGAAGGGGTCGTAGGGCGCACTCGCCCAACCCATCATCCAGCCCGCCAGCAGGTACGACACCAGCGGCATGATGACCGTACCGAAAACCTCGCGCTGGACATGCGGGATCGGGTTGAGGGTCACTTGCCCGCCCTGGTAGGCCGTGGCATCGCCGAGCCTGAGCGCAGCCCAAGCGTGCGCTGCTTCGTGGACCGTGAGCGAGAAAAGAAAAACTGCGTACCAGGCGAGGCCGAGGACCAGGAATTCCGGGGTGAAGTTCATGTTCATCCTTGCTTCCGCGCGGTCACTTGCTGAGCACGGAAGGCGATCATACGCCAACCCCCACCCGCGGTGTAGCCGCGGATCCAGGACTGGCAAGGACTTCCACGAGTTCGTCGAGCCTGGTTCAGCGAGCCGTCAAGAGGCGAGTTTTCGGGGCATGGGTCGCGACGGATCAAGGTCGACCACGTCCTCACAGATCGGGATCGACAACAGATCATAATTGCGCGGTTGAGGCACCGAATCTCCGGTCTCGCGGGCGTCTTCGAGCCAGGCAGCGATCGCATCACGGGCGTTGTGGATGGCCCCTTCCAAGGTAGGCCCGTCCGTCATGCAGCCCGGCAGATCAGGCACCCGAACCACGTAGGCATCGTCTTGTGGGCTCCAGTTGATGAGGATTTGATAGTGGCTCATTGGAGGTCGTCCTCAAGGTGGTAGGTGATGATAGCAGTACGAACCTGCTGAATCTGATACGGCTTGGCCAGGTGTTGCCGGGCTGAAGAACCAGCCTGATGGGGTGCCTGGGATGCCGAAACACATGGTGGGAACCACGAATACGGAGATCTGGGAGATCCTCGAAAACCACCGCGGGGATTTCGACCAGTTTCTTGCCGCGAACGTCCGACGCTACTTCGCCGACGACCCGGACGCGGTAGCAGAGGACTGACCCCATCCATTTCAACCCTGGCTTGCCAGTAACATCGCCGTGGGCTAATACTCCGGAGCCCGGACGATGGGATAGGATTCCACCGCTGTTTCTGCGGAGACGAGATGCATAGCCCTTTCATCCAACGACTGACGATCCGCAACTTCAAGAGCATCGCGGCCTGCCAGACTGAGCTCGGAGCGCTGACCTTTCTGGTCGGCCCGAATGGCTCGGGTAAGAGCAACTT
This sequence comes from uncultured Thermoanaerobaculia bacterium, assembly GCA_964499975.1. Classification (GTDB taxonomy): domain Bacteria; phylum Acidobacteriota; class Thermoanaerobaculia; order Multivoradales; family J023; genus CAZCOV01. The sequence goes on along the minus strand of CAZCOV010000092.1, from coordinate 4,516 downwards.
CCTCGACGCCTTGCGCCTCGTCTCCGACTCGCTCAAGACCTCGCTCGACCATGCGCTGCGCGACCGCGGGACGATCAAAGAGGTGCGTCGCCGTTCGGGCGGCCATCCCAATCACTTCTCGATCCGCCTTGATTTCAGGCTCCCTTCCGGCCATTTCGGACACTACAGCTTTCGCGTCGGCGCCCGCCCGGCCGGCGCTTTTGAGGTCCAAGACGAGGAATGCCGGGTGAGGGGCGGTGGCGGTGACGACCACTTTTTTCATGTGAGCGCCGGGGAGGTGGTGGCGAGCAAGTTCGCGCAAGGGCCCGCGAGTCTTGCCGATCGACTGTATCTGGTGGCAGTTTCGGGCCTGCCGGCGTTTCGTCCGGTCTTCGACGCGCTGTCGCGTCTCGAGATCTACAACCTCGACCCGCGCGAAATCGCGGTGATGCAGAAGCCCGACCCGGGCGAGATCCTGCGCCGCGACGGTAGCAATGCGGCGAGCGTGTTCCAGAAGCTGACGCCAGCCGCTCAGGCAAGGGTGAATGTTTACCTTTCGCGGATCGTGCAGGGGATTTCTGAGGCCGAGACCAAAACTTTGGGGTCGCAGGAGACCATCGAGTTTCGTCAGGCGATCAAGGGCCAGAAGCACCCCTGGCGGTTCCTTGCATCCTCCATGTCCGATGGCACCTTGCGCGCCTTCGGCGTGCTGCTCGCAGTGCTGCAGACCTCGGCGTCCGCGACCAGTTCGCCGTTGCTCATCGGCCTTGAAGAGCCAGAGATGGCCTTGCACCCGGCCGCTGCCGGGGTCCTGCTCTCAGCCCTCCGCGAGGGCTCGCGCCAGCGGCAAATTCTGGTTACCAGCCACAGCCCGGATCTGCTCGACAACCCGGACATTCCTACTGAATCGCTGCTTGCGGTGGACCAGCAGGACGGCTTGACCCGCATTGGACCGCTCGATCCAGCGGGAAGGAGCGTGCTCAAGGAAAAGCTGTTCACCGCCGGAGAACTGCTGCGGCAAAACCAGCTGGCCCCGGATCAGGCTGCCATCTTCAACGTAGAACACGATGGCCAGCTGAACCTCTTCGATCTGGCTTCGAGGAAGTAGCTTGCCCTTGCCCTACATTGCGCCGATCGTCGAGGGCCACGGCGAGATTGAAGCGGTGCCCGCCCTGCTCCATCGCATCGCCCAGGCCGCGGTGCCGGGTTGCAAGCTGCAGGTCAACCCCCCTCTCCGCGTCAAGGCTGGGTCGTTTCTCAATGACAAGGAGTACTTTCACAAGCAGATCGTTCTCGCCGCCGCAAAAGCCAGGCAAGATCATGGGCTCGTCCTCATTCTGCTTGACTGCGAAGACGCTTGCCCCGGCGAGCTCGGACCGTCCCTTCTAAAACGAGCGCGAGAAGTTTGCGACGACGTGAGCTATCTCGTGGTCCTCGCCTACCGCGAATACGAGAGCTGGTTTCTGGCCGCTGCCCAATCGTTGCGCGGCCTGCGGGGCCTGCCTACAGACCTCGAACCGCCGGACAGCGAAGGAATTCGCGATGCCAAGGGTTGGCTCAGCAAACGCATGGCCGAGCCCTACGATGCCTTGACCCACCAGCTCGAATTCAGTCGCAAGTTCAGCTTCGAGCAGGCGCTCGTCAACCGTTCTTTCAACCGCTTCTACGAACGTCTCAAGACCGCACTCACTGAGGCCGTCTGATCCAGAAGTGCTGGTCGCTGGCGCTCAGGTCAGATAAGGTAAGCCCATGCGCGACGTTTTACCCGCAATCTCAGCCTGGCAAGCGGAGGGCAAGCGGGTCGCCCTGGCGACCGTGGTCAAAGTGTGGGGCTCGGCGCCGCGACCGCTCGGGGCCAAGATGGCGATCTCTGACGCGGGCGACATGGTCGGCTCGGTCAGCGGCGGCTGCGTCGAAGGCGCGGTTTTTACGGCCGCGCAGGAAGTGATCGATAACGGGGTGCCGCAGCGGGTCCATTTCGGGGTTGCCGATGAAACCGCGTGGTCTGTGGGTTTGAGCTGCGGCGGAGAGATCGAGGTGTGGATTGAACCGTTCGACCGCAGCACCCCGAGCGCCGACGTCCACCGTGAGCTCATCCGTTGCTTGACCGAGGAAGCATTGGTCGCGCTCGCCACGATCGTTGATGGTCCGGGCGTGGGGCAAAAGCTGCTGGTTCAACCTGGGGGGATCACGGCAGGCCAACTCCCGACCCCAGCCCTGACCGACGCGGTCGTGGCCTGGGCCAGCGACGCCTTCTCGAGTTTTGCCTCAGGACGTCACCGGACGGCAAGCGAGCCGGCCTGCGACGTCTTTCTCGAAGTCTTGCCCCCGCGCCCGCAGCTTGTCGTGGTCGGGGCGGTGCATGTGGCGATTCCGCTCATCGCTTTTGCCAACACCTTGGGCTTTCGCACCATCGTGGTCGATCCGCGCACCGCTTTCCTCACCCCCGAGCGCTTTGCCCATGCCGACCTCGTCTCGACCCAGTGGCCTGACCAGGCCCTGGCGGAAATCGGACTCACCGCCAACACTTACGTGGCGCTCTTGAGCCACGACCTCAAGCTCGACGTGCCCGCGCTCAGCGCCGTCTTGGCGCACCAGCCGCGGGTGCGCTACATCGGCGCGCTGGGGTCGCAAAAAACTCATGCCAAACGGGTCGCCGCCCTGGGCGCCGCAGGGTTCTCGCCGGCCCAGCTGGCGCTGATCCACAACCCCATCGGCCTGCCTTTGGGCGGACGCCGCGCCGAAGAAGTGGCGGTCGCGATCATCGCCGAGATCGTCGCGGTGAGCCACGGCATCGCGGCGAAGTCCCTGCTGCCGTAGTACCGCCCCGCCGGAAGAGACCCGCCGGAAGAAAGCTGTGAGCGCGCCACTCGCTGCGGTGTCCGGAGTGATTCTGGCGGCGGGCCAGGCGGCCCGCTTTGCCGGTCCGTTGCCGAAGCAGCTCACCCCTTTTCGCGGCGTGCCGCTGGTGCGGCGGAGCGCCGAAGCCGCCTGCGCCGCACAGCTTGCCGAAGTGATCGTGGTGGTGGGCCATGCTGGACGCGAAGTGGTCGCGCTGCTCAGCGACCTCGCGCTCAAGGTCGTGTGGAACCCCGACTTTGCGGCGGGCCAAAGCACTTCGGTCAAGGCCGGCTTGCGCGCGGTGGCTTCCTCTTCCGCGGCGGTGCTGTTTCTACCCTGCGACCAGCCCTGGCTCGAAAGCGCCGTGCTGGACCAGCTGATCGCAGCCCATGCAGCGCACCGCGGTCAGATCATCGTGCCCACGGGCAACGGCCGGCGCGGTGCGCCCGTGCTGTGGGATCGACGCTTTTTCTCAGACCTCAGCGCGCTTTCCGGCGACGTTGGCGGACGGGCTTTGCTCGCCCAGTTCCCTGACGCCGTGGTCGAAGTTCCGGTGCGCGCGCAAGCCCTGGCCGACATCGACACCTGGGACGACTTCGTCCGCCTCGCTGCCTGGTAGTCCCTCCCGCAAACGATTGCGCTGCTGTCCAATTCTTTTGCGCCTGATCTTGCGCGCGCATCCCCGGCCCATTTCCCTGCCCTACCGCTCGGCTCACCGCCACCAAGTCGCGCATTGACTTGCGGGTAAGGCCCCGCAAAAAATCGGCGGCATCTAGATAACTATTTTATTTTTCAACAACTTACAGACTTTTCATGAGTTGGCAAGGGGCTTGTACTAGGCCGGTTCGCACACGAAAGGAGGTGCGAGCCTCAAGGGCAACGAACTCGGAAACACGGCCAAGACAAAAAAAAACGGAAGGGAAAGTCCTCGCGGACTGCCAAGCCCAGGCTGACGGGCACCCAAGAACGCAGAAACGACTGAAACCACGAACGCAAAGAACGAACGAACAAAGCAACTGAACGAACTAAACCAGGAGAAAGATCATGAAAGTTTATCGCAGCCTCACCATCGCGATCCTGTTCCTCGCCCTCACCCTCAGCGCTGCCGCGGCTTTTGCCGTCCCCGCAGGAGTGGTCAACATCAACCAGGCCGACCTCTCCCAACTGGTGCTGCTCCCGCGGGTAGGCCCGGCCCTCGCCACCCGAATCGTCGAGTACCGCGAAGCGAACGGCAAGTTCGAGCGGGTGGAAGACCTGATGCTGGTGCGCGGAATCGGTGAGAAGACCTACCAGCTGATGAAGCCTTTCCTCGCGATCAACGGCGAGACCACGCTCAAGGAGAAGGTCAAGCCCAGCCAGCTCAGCCCTGCTGACCCCGACGAAAAGCAAGAAAAGCAGTAATCGCACCGGTCGAGTGCAGGCAGGAGGTGCGGCGCGCCTCCTCCTGCGCTGGCTGGACTTCCCCGCGTCAACCAACCCCTGCGAAAAACCCATGAAAATATCTGCAAGCCCTGCGGGCGGTGCGGGTGCCAGCCGTGTCCGCCTTGACGATGGTATGAGCCTGGTCGAGCTGCTGATCAGCGCTGCCATCTTCAGCGTCTTGACCCTGATCGGAGTTCCGCCCCTGCTGCAGTGGACCCGCGGACTCGCGGTCGAGCTGGCAGCGGCCGAAGTGCAAGTCACGCTGCTCAAGGCC